>PBPC01000060.1 GCA_002724575.1 Gemmatimonadota bacterium
CGAGACAGACGTCATTATCGACGTGAGTGGTGGTGATGAGAGTGAGCCGGAGGAGAGCTTCGAGGAAACTGAGCAGCGCAGTCTGGCGAGACGTAATGGGCGTCTACGCGCAGATGCTGGGTTGGCTTATATGTCTGATCCTGGATGCAGTAGTATTGAAAAACTCTCTCAGGATCCTAGATTCAATTCAGTGAGTAAGCGGACACTTGAGCGCTGGGCATCAGAGGATGGGTGGGTGGAGCGCAAGCAAGCCTTCTTAGCTAAGTGGACCAAAGCAGCGAGAGAAAAGATTGGCAGTCAGATAATGCAATCCAGAATCGCGGAGATGGAGCAGCTATTAGAGATGCGTGACATCGGCATGAGCTTTGTCCGAGACCCGACAGTACGACCTAAGTCATGGGAAGGTGCGGTGCGTGGCGTCTTAGATACCAACGGACGCATCGAAGGACTCACTAAAGAGCTGAGTGGCGACCTCATGCCTCCAGGATCCGCCAACCTTAAAGTCGAAGTGGATATGTCAGAAGGCGAGCTAGACGCTGCGGCTGAGGCAATCCTAGAGCAGCGCCGACAAAAGCGTCTCGCTGCAGCACAGGAGACACATGAAAACACTAAAGAGGGGGGATCGGGGTCCTGAGGTAAAAGAGCTACAAGAGTGGCTCAACCTTCATGACTTCGGCACCGGCATAGACGGGGACTTCGGTCCTGCTACAGAAGAAACGCTCAAGAGATTCCAACTAAACGAAGGACTTGTGGCTGATGGCATAGCAGGTCCAAACTCATGGAACGCCCTGCTACTTCCTATGACAAATGCAACTGCCATCTCTCCTAGAGCAGACCCTCCAATGGTCTCCTACCGAGAGGCGGTCATAGAATACGCTCGACAGCATCTCATCGAACATCCCCGCGAAGTAGGAGGACAGAACCGTGGTCCTTGGGTGCGCCTTTACTGTATGGGTAATGACGGAGAGCCGTGGGCATGGTGTGCTGGCTTCGTGTCATACATCCTTCAGCAGGCAACGAACCATCATGGGGTGGAATGTCCGATCAAGTACACGCTCTCATGCGATCAGATGGCGAAGGATGCCATCGAAGCAGACAGACTCAATCGATGGGCTTCTAAGGAAACAGACGGGGTCCATCCATCCGTAGTCGTCAAGCCGGGGGATGTGTTCTTAGTCTATCGAGGAAACAATGACTGGACCCATACAGGTATCGTCACCTCAGTATCTACGACGAGCATCCAGACTATAGAAGGGAATACGAATGATGATGGTTCCAGAGAAGGCTATGAAGTCTGCGCTCGGACCAGAAGCTATGATAGCCTCGACTTCATACGGACAGACGCTACGCAGCTACTCATGTCATTGGGCAATTGACGCCGCGCTGAAGAACAAGGCGACGACAACCACCGCAGTCGTTGATGCGACGAAAATAGGTGTCTCATACCAAGGCACCCGAGCTAAAGCCTTGTCCTTGAACAGGTCTCGCTCTTTCGTCATGGCTTCAAGGTCAGCCTCATACACTTCTGTCTTCAGCTGAAGCTCTACCTTATGACGCTCTTGGACCTTCGACAGCTCTAAGGTTAGCCTGTCCCCACAACCACTCGCCTTTTGTGCGAGAGACACAGCGAGCGAGCTAGTCAGAACCTGACCCGTAAGAGGAGAACGCTCCCCTTTCTTTATCAGCGCCGCGCACATGTCAGGCGATTCAGGATCGCAGATGACCTCGGCGCTACTTGGGCTTGCGACCAGCGCGAACGAGAAAGCGACTAAGAGCGACAGGATCCTCATGGAGTGCCTTGGCTTCTTCCTTTTGCTTTTCATCAAGAGCTTCTACCTCCTTAGCGAATCGAGTCTGTACGGCCTTGAGACCTTCTTCCTTGCCCTTGCGAGCCGTGACCTTCTTAGCCTCTGCTGCCGCACGAATCTCCAGCACAGCGTCTGCTACGTCCCGCATAAGAGACCCAGCATTTCCGTCACGTATCGCCTTACGGATTACGTAGACGATGAGACCCAGAGCACCGAGACATACGGCGATGAGTAAGGTGTACCGAAGTAGATCGCCCCAACTCATTCTTCAGGAGGCTTTATCGCTGGAGGCTCTTTGAGTAGCCCCCACTTCGTCATCAATCGCTTCGCTGTCTTCGCTACAGTTTCCCAGCCACCAACAGCTACAAGCGCAACCGCGAAACCCGTCGAAGCCATTTCCCACCAGCTCTGACCAGTCTGCAGACCTACGGCTACCGAGGTCAGTAAAGAAATGCCAGAGACAAGCCAGGGCATCCATTCCTTGGAGACACGTTTAGTGACACTGAACAGACGTAGCGCCACCACAACGAGCGTCAAGAGTAGGCCAGACGCTAACGTCCAACTACCACTGCTGAAGGCTTGCGCCATCATCTCAATGATTGCGGGTATCTGGCCTGGACTCACCGCATCGGGATTCACTGCGACCGTTGATGTTGCAACTAGGATCATAATGGCGGGAGTGTAGCAGAGAGTTGTTTGATAGAGTAACTATGCTTTACCCTAAGCTATATTTCCTATAATCATAAAGTTGATTGAATAGGTTCCGGTCGTAAATCCACCTGCCAGTCCGGTTTGTTCGATGCGTACCACAGTGGGGCTCGTGAAGTACGCAGCAATTGTCCCAGCAGAGAACTGCTGGTCGAACGAGACCAGGGGTATTGCATTCAATCCTGTCTGGTAGCTATCGGCTAGTGTGACGTCTATAGTAGACACTGTAGGGGCCGCGATACTTGCAACACCTTGCTGATTGTCCAGGAACGCTGTACCTCCTCCTGTGGTTGTGATCCGACCTGACGCACGGACGAGGCTACTTCGATAGATACGCGCCGCTAAGTTGCCCGCAGGCTGAAGGGCAGTGCCGGACGGAGCCGTTGCACCTACCTCAGCCCAGCTTGTGGAGAGAAGATTGTTGGCAGTAAAGGAGCCATATACTGAGCCGTTCCCACTCGATCCTGCTCCGATCGTTAAGTAATTAGTCCACGCCGCAGCTCCTCCAGCAGGTGTATTATCCCAAACATTGTTCGAGGCACTATTATGGTAGAAGATGCGGAAGCCTACATTACCGGCAGCGCCGCCCGCACCAGTACCAAACTCAAAGAGATAAGAGTCATGCGCATTATCATAGCGCCCCCAGGCATTTGTGGGGAGTGCTCCTGCGGTGTTGTCGTAAATGCAGTTTGAGGCAATTGCGAAACTTCCGTCGAGACCTCCAGGGTAAGACGCATCTGCTGTGGCTGGTAGATGAATAAATTCTATCGAAGATTCATTAGGCGTTACTCCACCTAAGGTACTAGACAGCACCTTAGTCATCAGCCCCGTAGCGGCTTGAACTACGATGCGCGGGTCATCAGCTAGTGCTGCAGCCTGCCGAGCTAATCCAAGCCAGATACTACCAGAATGAATATCTGCCCAAGGCGTTGCCTGCTCGCCTATGCTATACGCATTGGATGCACTCACTATCAGGTTGCCTGACATGCGCTTGCCGAGTCGGACAGCGGCATCTCCTAGGCGACTAAGCGCCTCAGACTTCGCGTAGGCAAGAGACAAACCTTGAGTAGCTCCCGTCTCCGTGGAGGTCGGTAACGTGGTCGGATCTTCATACCAGCCTCCACCAATAGGGGAAATTATATTGAACAGCTGTGACTGTGTTGCCCTAACAAACTGGCGCAACCCTTTGAGGCCGTATGTAGCACGGTCTACATTACGGTCTGTTCCTCCACCCCAATCAGCAGTAGGATCATAAGAATCAGCGACAGCACCCTCGAAGTAGAAGACTCTTTTATCAGTGATCGCCATGGTAGGATGCGGCACAAGGTCCGCGACATGCATCCATTCCCCAGTACCAGGGGTCGAGGTCGAGGCGGTTATAGTCACTTTGATTGAGTCAACGCGCCGAGTGGCTATCTGTCGAGTTACCTCTACAGGTGTTGCTGCGAGTGCGTTCCAGAAGTTTCTATTCTCATTCTGTGTATCTTGTAGATCGAACGCTACATACACGCCGAAGGTAGAGCCTGAGCCGGAGAGGGTGCCGGAGAGACCATAAGTCACCGCATCGGCCATCTCGAAAATAACGCCGTGCTCTACATTGCCTTGGTCACGCCAACTTAGAATCCCTGATCCTGCACCAATCTGAATTGTAGATGCGCTAGGACTCGTAACCTCGAAGCCGGATAAGACATAGCTCTTTTGTCCGGCATCGCTTCCAACGATAAAGGTCTCACCTAGTTGGGTAAGGCCCGCAAGCTGAGATTCTTCAGCAGCGTGCTCGAAGTCAGGTTGGTCTATGCGCTCTCCGCTTTCTGTTCTTAAGTATTTCTTTGGGCCTGACATTAGTATCTCCTAAGTAATGTGGTCTCCGGTATTTGTGTCATAATAATACGGACGTAAGTTTACATGTATACCGGCTGCAGTAAGTACTTTCTGGAGGACGTTTAGAGCGCTCCCGATATTAGAGCCGGATAGGTAAAATGGGTAGTACTTGTAACCGGGTGGTGCAAGGATCTCGTTTACTCGATCTGGGTCAAGGGCCTGAGCAGTGTCGAGCATTGTCCTTGTTGGCGTTACTCGCGGACCTGCAAGGTCACTCAACCATCCGGCAGGCTTGGTATAGTCCTTAGATAGTATTGCTGTCCCAGCGCTTCTGTTGAGCACGGCACCTGCATAGGTAGCAATGCGAACAACCTCAAATGCAATCGCTGTGTCCTGAGCCGCCCGAAAGTTGGGCTCAACTGACCAGTCTGCATTAGAGTACGTGGATGAGAAGTCGCTATCCACTTCAATATAGTTCGAGTGCTGTTGCGGTATGCTTTCCCACGCAATGCCCTCAGCTACGTTAGGTGGGACAGACTCGTTTATTCCGTATAGTTCACCGAAGCTGTCTCCCGATACCGGATCGAGTACCTTAGTGATGGTGCGTTCTTCGTATCCTGCACCTGTGTAGATTCTGATCTTCTTTCCTAGGTCATCTGGAAACGCAAAGGCATAGGGCTCGTCATTAGATTGAAGACCGCCGCCTCCGCGTGTTACCTCTCCGATACGGACGCGATCTTTTTTAGCTACCCCACCACTAGCGTAGTTCGTCACGATAGCATTTGCAGGACGTCGAATCCCTTTAAGGATTAACTTGTTTGCCGTTACAGGAGTATCAACTTCGTATTCTCCTTTAGCGCTCCCTAAGTAATCATCGTTTGGCTCGCTAGCAGTGCCTATGCGTACGTAATCTCCTGCAACGACAGACCCCATAAGCCCTGCGCCTGCATTGTCCATCACCTCATTTGTATTTAGCGCTGTGCCACTAAGGATACGTATGTTTGTGATATCGGGATTGTTACTTGAAGACCAATCTAGGTATCCAATAATTGCCCTGATAGATAATTGATTAAGGGGGTCTGGTGCATTCGTACCAAAGATGCCTATCTTACGGTACTGATCGCCTGCGGTCGCGTGCGTAGCAAAGCTGCTATAACTAACGCTCTCGACAACTGTATTGTTGATGATTAAGTTTACCGACTTTGTGCCCTTCTTTACGATCTTGATCGTTGTAGGAGAGATCGCACCCGCCGTACTTTGGTCTAAGTGAAACTGCGTCGAGCTTAGCCATGCCCCCGTAGAGGCATCTACAAATCCAAGATATAGATTAGGATACGAAAGAGATCCAGGAGTCACAGCATCGCGCTCTATGCCTACACGTATTTGTTTCCCTGCAACCATGTAGAACGGATCACCGTCAACTAGCTCCATATAGAACTCGTCCCGTTGGTATGCGGGAAAGGATGTCGTATCTTGGTAGTCTCCCTGAAAAATGACCTGTGCCTCAAAGACGGCATCACTGTCAGGGAAGACGTTTGCTTCTTGCCTATAGGAACAGTCAGTAGGCGTGGCGCTAGGCAATGGACTTTCAAGAGCAGTCCCGACTCCCGGAGAGCGAAACACATAGAGACCGCCCTCTGTAGCTGCCGTCCCTTCATTAGAAAAGGTCCACTCTCGCTTGGGAAGTTCAGAAGGTTCTCCGTAGCTACGCTGGTCTCCACTAGGGAAGTACCAATCGCACAGGGTCTTCTCTCTAAAGAAAACTATTTCACCAAAGGTCGGTCCTGCTGCCCCTAAAGTGCTCCATGTACTATCCAGAGGTGTAGCGGTTACATTCTCCTCTACACCAAGTATTACCTCCATTGTACCTAAGTCTATGTCAATAACTGTGCCGAGCAGTGAGACATCATCAAGACCATAGTAGCCGTAACCGGGATTTCTAGCAGATGCTAGTATGTCTCCGGTACGTACATAGTCGAGGATGTTACTGACGCCTATCTGCGTGAAGGTAACTACCTGCTCATTGCTTGAAATAGGACTGGCGACTGCTGTGGCGCGGACATTTGCATCGTTAGTGTCAGTGATTGCAATCCTCCTGCGCTTGTCGCCTTCGTTCATGAACGTAATGCCGCGCAGCCTGGAAGGTGCTGTGATAGGGTAGCCACCATAAAGCGTGACGTTTGATGTAGAGCCACCAGGGGCTACGAACGTCATGTTGCCACCAATCTTCCCGGTGACATACGCGAATCCTTCTGACGACTCGTTCGCTTCGAGTTGCTTGGTGATAAAAATCTGACCAGGATTATTGACCGTAGTGCTACCTAGTCGTGAGGCATACCCACTATTGGTCATATCCTCAAAGACACGGTAGTTACCTACACCAAACAATGCATCAAGGTAGAGTTCAATGACATACATCGTACCCCGTGGTGAGTAAGCAATTGCTTTAACAATCTCACGGAAGATATCGTCTGTGGTTACAAGTTCCGGCTGTCGGAACACGCCAATGTTTCGTGCGAGAGTGTCCAGGTCTGAACCTAAAGCATAATCGACTAGGAAAGACCTACGCATCTTATCTACCGCCGAGTAGATGCGTGTGTAGTCTACGACCTCTGTTAGGACGAGGACGTCTTCTGGCGCACCAGCAATATAGACTGGAAGCTGTGTAACAGGATCCTCTACTCCGTCGTAATACGAGATGCCTGTCAGTCGCTTAGCGGTTATACCTGTGTATTTATATAGGTATCCATTGAGATAAAAGAACCCACTGGTTTCCCATCCGAATGTAGTCTCTACCTCTACGAACGAGTCACCTACAGATAAGGGCGAGCCGATCTTGATTCGTGTAGAGCGAAGACCGCCTAGCCTATTTAGCTCTTGCCCAATAGCACTGGTTAGTCCTTCTAATATACCACTCATCGAGGCTCCTCCTCAGTAATAGCTCGTGGTCCGGTGTTAAGCCACTGAGAGAAAAGATTTCGGTAGGAGTATGTTGCGCTTCTGTAGTTCTCATCCTGATATACAAGACCACTCGCAGAGATTACGCTACCGGAAACCGTAGGCGTGGCAACATCATATGCCGAGACCTGCTTAAGTCCTCCAATAGAAAGAGGGGGTGTGACGAAGGAACCAGAGCCACCTACTACACTGACTGTATCTCCGTTTCCGTAAGCTCCTGCGTATGCCCTCGGATCTTCGTACGTGCCTAGAGGTCCGACGTGGAAGAAGTAATCTCCGTCAGCAAGGACCAATCCAGTCAAGGTGATTTTATATCCACCGTCCTTCTCGACGATGCTAGGTGAAATGGTCAGTGCCATTATGAGACCGTCACCTCTGCAGAGGAGGTCCTTGGTAGTTCGTCGTCATTTATCGTTATGTCAAGAGCTGGTGTTGTAAGATTGACGTTGTAGACACCAGGTGTGGCCATGGTGCGCTCGATGATTTCCGCACGGATAACGTCTCCAGAGATGCCAAGATTATTGATGTAATCGATAATGTTAGACTCTACATTCGCAACAACAGTCGCTTCATCGAAGCCTTCCAGTACAGTCAGCACTGCAGTGACGATAATGGTTCGTATACTAGGCGAGAGAACTCGGACGTCTACCCCTGCAGCTCTATATCCTGGGTAGTTGACCCTATCAGCAGGATCACCGTCAACAACGCGCTGAGCCTCCGCGATTAGGTCCGTGTAGTACTGGTATGAGACTTCAACATTAACTCCTACTAAAAGAGGTGTAGTAAAAAACACACGCCCGCTTGCCCAATTTACGTAGTAATCTATCCCTAGTGTCTGCGCCACCCCATCGATAGTGAGTGTGAACGTGCCGTCCAGATCATCAAGTAGAGGCTTGTTGTCCGTGTAAAGAAACTCCTCCCCACCCAGTGCTGGGTTGATTAGAGTCTCACCCACTACGGATGCAGAAGTAGCGGCAGTCCCTGCACCATCATCGATAAATACGATCGCTGTTCCGGGATTGACTGGTGGCTCGTAGACATGAACGAACTGAACCGTCTTCCCACTACCTGTGTCAGTGACACCAAGCACCGCGCTTTCTATGCCGTCTACAGTGCATCGCGCTAAGGATTGGACGAAGTCTTCAATGCGAGCCCTAAATGCTGCATCTGTTTCTCTGTCTGCTCCTCCTGAAAAGTTAGCGGTGTTCGTGACTGTCTGGACACCAGGTGGCTTCGTGCTCAGAGCAGTGATGGTCGCAACTGCTACGTTGCCCGCGCTTCCTGCAGTCACTGCCGTTGCCGAGATAGGAAGGGAGTCTAGGTCTGCAGCACCTATTGTCCCAGCCACAGTAGTACGAAACTGCAGACCATCTGCGGTAGTCGCGACTGTCCCGCTGGGTATATTTACTAAGACACCAGCAACTGCTCGCCCGAAAGTAAGTGTCCCTACAGCACGAGCCGCGCCATTACGGATCAGGGTTCCCCCTAGTATCTCCTTAGCTCTTTCATCTAGGTCTTCGCCTTCTGCGGTCTGGAAATCAAACAGGGAAGCGAGGTTAGTAAATTGGCCATAGACAGTGAAAATCTCGTCCCCTACTGCCATGAGGAGGTTTTTTATTGCAGAGGCGTCGTTGACGTCCGTCAGGCTGGTTCGCGCCACAACGGTATTGATTAGGTCTGTGATTATGTCCGACCTGGTTTTTAGTAGTGTTCTGCCCATAACTTATTACCTTACTATTCTCATCTGTACGCGATCTTGAATGCTAAAGACAATCGCGTCAAACTCGACACTCAAATGATCTGGTGTAGGTTCACTCACTCTAAGATTGTCTACAGTTATGATCCTCTCGTCTGCTTCTACGGCGCTGGAGAGGGATAGACGAGTCAAAGACTTGTCGAAGCCCACTGCATTCAGTCCAATGAACCGCTTGTACCCTAAATCTGGATAGATCGGATTGCTTCCAATCTCTGTTAGGATTCGTGTACGTAGTCCCTGCTTTAGATTCTCCACACCTGTCCGCAATAGTACATCCTCGGTATCGTTAGATAGAACTAAATCATAAAGACCAGCACCATCAGTTGTGAGGACAGGATCGAGCCGTAAGTCTGTGCCGTATAGTCGAGAAGATAATGACTCAGTCAATCGGGCTCCGTAGACAGTGGGACCGAACTTATCAACCGCAGCTCGTCCACTAGAAGGCACAAGAATCGGATCGCCTGGACGGATTGTTCCGGGTATACCCGTAGTAGATATGTAAGGAGGTCTGAGATTGTTTAGTGCGATAATTACTTGAACATCGGCAGTAGAGCCGGTGACTCGTGCTGTAATGCTCTCGATTGTATCGTTCATGAGCACTTCGATTTCTCGAACAGAGGTTCCGCTGACCGATCCTAAGGGGCGTGGCGACTGAGGTCTGCCCCGATCGAGGGATGAATCTCCAGGCTGTAGCCCGGTCCCTTGATTCATAGCGCCTTGGAGACTAGAAGCAGAAGTCACAACCCCGAACCTAGACTGTGCAGGTCCGGGTGTAATGTTTACTGAGGGAGGCGGTGGCGGGTTGATGTTCCGAGAGAGTTGTTCATAGTCGCCTATGGTATTTGGTAGCGAGTCCAAGGTATTGCTGAAGCGAGCTGCTGCTCGACTTAGATCCATTACGGAGGCTTCGACATTATATATTCCCGCCTTCGCGCCTCCCCAGCTATCTATCGCATCGAGAATAGCATCGCCCGCATCTATAAGCGATGTCGCGGAATTTACAGCACTCACGCCTATATTCACCACGCCTTGAACAGCGTTCTCTACCTTTCCGAGCAGACGTTCATATCCCCGAATAGTAGAAGTAACAGAGTTAAAGGTTCCCTGGATGTTGCCCACAACATCATTGAGAGCTGTGACGTAGCCCTCGATATTTTTCAACGCGCCTTCTGCGTATGCCATGGTATTGCGCACGGCACCTGAGGTGTTGTTTATTGCCTGGACAATTGCATTATCAGGTCTTTGCAGCACTTTAATCGGCTTCTTGTTAGTGGCCCTTTCAACCACGAGCAGCTGAATGTCATACATATACATCGTCGAGCGTGGTGTAGCGCGGTGCATGGTGAAACTTAGAGGCACAACGCGCCAGTGTTCTTGGTCTTTAGGGTTATGGAAGGTTAGCTTTGTGTTCGCAGAGCAGTCTGGGTTCTGCTTCAAGTCCGAGTAAAGTCTAAAGATACGGTCTTGCAAGAACTGAAACTGTCGTTGCCCTGACTGTCCAGAAAACGCAAGAGGTCCAGACTCTGCGCCCTTAAGATTGCCTCTCATAGGGAATGATAACTTCTCTGAAGTATTTAATTCTTTGGCAGGCGTTCCAAAGCCTATACCAGCCGCAGACCTGGGCTTGAATCCTGTGGTTCCTCTAATGTGAAGCTGTCGAGCAATTACACCGTCTTCCTCAACATAGAGACCACCACCGACCGTTGCGGTGGGCGTCACAGCATAAGGCTCAGTCATTGTGATGCTCTCTGGGTTGATGAGTAGTGGCGTAATGGCGTTTATATCGTTGCCTGTTCTCGTTACGTCACCTGGAATAGTTAATTCAAAGAAGTAGAGTTCGTTCTTTACGAAATTCCCATCGGACAGGTCTCTTTGTCGCTGTTCTTCTGCACTCAATACCATAACTTCACCTTATCCTATATCTACCTTCGTAGAGAGATAACTACTTGAGCCGCTTTCAAAGGAGCTAATAGCACTCAGGAGAGCGCTTATTGGTCCTGTAAGAATACCAGCAAGCACCGCCCCTGTTATTGGCACACTTGCTAGAGGTGGAGCAGCCAGCGGCGCTACCGTAGCGGCCATGGCGGTCAGCGTGGTCTGTATTGTGGCTAGCATCGCGCTTTCCTGGCTTCGGTATGTCGTACCGAGTAAGGCAGCGTCCGATGCCGACGTGCCGAGATCGACGCTATTTCCGGCCAAGTCTATAGAGTCTGCGGTTATGTTCACTGCGCTGCTTGTGGCAATATCTAGGACGCCGTTATTGTCCGTGAGCTGGATACTATTATTACCACTTTCAAACTCAATAAGTAGCTTGGCGTCCTTCTTTAGCTTGACTGTATAGTTGCCTGAAGTTGCCACGCCCCCTACAGTCTCAGTGCTAGATACTTCTTCACCTTTAGCTGTGTAGCCACCACCAGCATCGGCAGGGCGCACGCCTTCTACTCCTTTATGAGCTTTAGTTGTATTCGCCTCGTAGTTACCGTCTGTGTCTACGCCTGCATAGACGCCCTGATGTTTACGAAACGCAGGAGTTCCGTCTGTCTCTAGTGGTCGTGTTCGATATCCTATAGGGTCGGTCGCAGCTTTTCCAACATCAGCGTCTGGATGAGGTAAGTAGGAGACAATGACAGGCAAGCTAAGCTCACCGTCGATGAAGCCAATCAGTACGTGGTCCCCGTCAAGCTGCGCCGGGGTTAGGTTTCCTTCCAAGATACCGTTAGCAATCTCGGTCATCTGTCGGGTACAGCCTCGGGGTAACATGACATCGCCTTCCTGAAGACCGCTGTATGGGTAAGAAACAAGCACATCATTCAAAGGACCACACGTAGCTGTGGAAGTAGAGTAAATGAATACATCACATAAGACACCAGGGAACACCGGAGAGGGTGCCTCGCTATATGGCTTCACGCGAACGACAACCCCACGAAGTAAGGATGTGCCTACACGCCCTGCGCCCCCGGTTCTATTGTCCATCGTAGTATCAGAGATAGAACCATCGAATCTTCTCCTCGGTGCAAAGTCATTACTCATCGCTAGGACCCCTTCTTCTTAGCTAGACGGAACTTCTCAATCTTGTTGCGGAGTAATTGGATTCGTTCCTTATCACTTCCTCGAATGCCTCGTGTGACCATGAGTGACGTTTGCATACCAAGGACAGGAGACCAGCTGTGAGAGACCCCATCGATATGATAAATCTCTTGAAACACACCCCCTAAGTTATCACCCTGAAAATCAGTCGGTGATTGGTCGCCTACAGCGTTTATCTTGAGCTTGCCTCCGACCCGTATATCGGGACGGCCATGACCTAGAGTTACCGTCCCGGATAAGTATAAATGACCTAGGCACATGAAATCTCTCATCCTGCGCCTAAAGACATTGAGTTGTGTGATTATATTCTTAGCGGATTCCTTATTACTCTTAGCGAGCTTCGCCACTTGATTGATGTCGAGCATGTATGACGAGGAGTAAAACACAGGACGAAGGCCGTTCTTTTGTATGTCTTCTGTGTCCCATAGAGGCGTTTGCAAATCTATCAGCAGCCCGGTGAGGTTTTGAGTAAGGACTGGCGCACTGAAGAAGGCGTTCTTTCGCGCAACATCAGTACGAGTTACGTTTCGTTCTTTTATGTCATTCCATTGTACGTTGAATACTGGGAGGTAGCCTCCGTCATTCTTTTCATGCTTCTCATTAAACCAGTATCCATCGGTATCAATTTTTAGTGAGTCACCGTCTTCATTGGTAGAGGAAGCTCCCGCTGCTCCTGTGTCTACACTGCGTCTGGTTGTAGTGGGGAAAGGCTTATCACGTAGGATAAAGCTCATCCGTGTATCCTTGGGTGTAGTCTCTTGTCCTTCGGCTAAGTACTTGCCGTCACTGCCGACAAGGTCTGTATACATATCAGTAGTCGGGCCATCGTTCCACCGTTGAAGTATTGTCCAAAGACTCTCACCTCCCCTAGCTGGAGACAGCCAACTCAGAGACTGTGAATTAACAGACTCCGGGTAGTTTTCGATAGCTCTACCTTCATCAGAAGGAAAGAACCGTAAGACGTCCTTGAAGAATTTAGGGTCTAGTGGATCCGTGTCGTCAGGGGTAAGGAAGTCTAGTAAGGGGCTGTCTTCAAAAGGATCATAGGCTCTTTCGATACCAGGAAGTGACGTCGGTAATTCCCAGACCGTCCGCCCTGTCCCTTCTTTTCCTGCAGCTAAGAATCCATTAAGTAAAGATTTAGCCGTGTCTTGTACACTCTGATTGTTGTCGGC
>PBPC01000061.1 GCA_002724575.1 Gemmatimonadota bacterium
AGGGCAAAGTGTTCGAGTCAATGGATACCCGAATGATCATGAGACGTCTCGTCTCAATCTTTTTACTCTCCTGTAGCGCATGCACGAGTGCTGTCGAAAACATCAGTTCGGAAAGGACCCACATTCTATACAAGCCAACGAACCTACCTATTAATGCTCCACTGGTCTTGGCCCTTCACGGCTACGGAAGTAATGGAAGGAATCTCCAGTGGTACTCTGGCATGAACGAAGCCGCAGATACTCACGGCTTCGCTGTGGCATACCCTTATGGAACAACAGACGTTCGTGGTACCCGACACTGGAACGCAAATCTTAATATTAGCTCAACGGATGACGTGACTTATTTATCTAGGCTGGCTAGAGATCTCCAAGCTGAACATCAATTGGATCCCCAGAGGACGTTTGTTTTTGGAATGTCTAACGGCGGATATATGAGCTACACACTCGCCTGTGAGACCCGTAATGTCTTTCGAGGCATTGCTTCGGTGACAGGTACGATGAGTGGATATGATTGGAATAATTGTAGTCCGTTGAATCCTGTTCCTGTGCTCCATATTCATGGCGTTGAAGATCGTGTGGTCCCAATCGACGGAAGTATGAGCGCTGGAGGTGGATGGGGTGGTGCACCACATGTTGATCAAGTCGTTTCGTTCTGGGCTGATTTAAATAGCACTACGACTGTAGACAGCGTCTTTCTCGCTCCGAGCACGTATGCTTTCTACTATCGAAACGGCCAAAACGATAACGAAGTGTGGTATCACCGAATTAATGATTGGGGACACGAATGGCCTGGTCCTCAAGCCCAAACGGGCACAATAGCGAGCGAAGTGATCTGGGAATTTTTCAGTAAGTTCTAGACCGTTCCCTATTCGCTTGTCGGCAACGAATCAGTCGAACCAGAGTGCAAAACCGAAGTGATTATCTCCAAGGCAGTACCGAGGGCTTCGTTGCCCACATCACGGTGAAGTACGGCGCGGATACCATGTGAACCGCTAGGAAGCATGTGCACACCCTGTTCATAACACCTGTCAACGAAATCTCCTGCACTCATTAGCCGCACAGAAAATCGGACTATGTTCGATTGCACTCGGGCAAGGTCGACTTCAAGACCATCTAAATCCTGAAGTCCTGCTGCGAACTGTCTCGCATGCCTAATATCTTTCACCAGATCATCGCGGTGGTACTCAAGCGCATGGAGGGCACCCGCTGCAAGAATCCCAGCCTGTCTAAATCCACCACCGAATTGCTGTTTAAATCGGCGAGATCGAGCAATCAAGTCTCTCGGCCCAGCAAGAGCTGAACCAACAGGGGCGCCCAACCCCTTGCTAAAACAAACGTTGACGGTATCGAACGGTTCAGCGTAGGTGTGCTCGCTAACTCCAGAAGCAGCAGTGGCGTGCCAGAGCCGAGCCCCGTCAAGATGAGTGGCCAAACCGTTTGCATGAGCTGCCGTAGCTACGGCATGGATCTGCTCAAGAGGCCATACGGTGCCCCCCCCTGCATTATGCGTATTCTCGACACAGAGCAAGCGCATTCTCGGGCTTAGCGTAACGGGATTAAACGGGTGAGCGGGGTCGATCGCATCATTGATGTCAGCCGGCGTGAATACACCATCTAGACCCGGAAGCGGTTTCATAGTCACTCCACTCAGGGCCGCTGCTGCCCCTCCTTCGCTACGGATTAGGTGTGCGCTATGGTCGGTCAGTATGAGGTCTCCGGGCTCTGTGTGCGTCCGGATCGCAACTTGGTTAGACATGCTTCCAGTAGGCACAAATACGGCGTCTTCTTTGCCCATCAGCTCGGCGGTCAGTTCCTCTAGCTCCCTAACTGTTGGGTCCTCTCCGTATACATCATCACCAACTGCTGCTGATGCCATTGCTTCTCGCATCTCAGTAGTCGGCTTGGTAACCGTATCACTTCTAATATCAATCATGGATAGTCTTCATGATATCGATTGTAGCCCAAGAGCCCAGTTAATTCCGGTGAGGAGGTCGAAGCTCCAGTTACTGTCCGTTGGCCGCAAGGCCATGGGGTTGACGGGATCCTCCTTACAGTGCAGATGGAAGATCCATCTGCCCCTGCAAAATTCTTTAGGTAACCAGAAGGAAGCTACAAGTGATAAGACGACAAACCGTAGCCCTGGCAGTGTTGATGACGCTTCTTGTTGGCTGCGGTGGGAACCAGCCAGAGGAGCGACTCTTAGTTCGGAACCCACTCCTGAGCCCCGAGCAATTCGGGGAAATGGCACCCACCACCTTCCAAGTACAATTTGAGACAAGTGCCGGTAACTTCTTGGTCGAGGTACACCGAGACTGGGCCCCCCTTGGGGCTGATCGCTTCTATAATTTGGTTACATCAGGCTATTACGACGACACCCGTATTTACAGGGTGATTGGGGATTTCATGGCACAGTTTGGGCTAAATGCCGACCCGTATGTCAACCAAGCCTGGAAAACTCAGTTCATCATTGATGATCCTGTGATGCAGAGTAACAGCCGCGGTAGGATGACCTTTGCGAAAGGTGGCCTACATACCCGTACAACCGAAGTTTTTATCAACTATAGAGACAATCAGATGCTCGACTCTGATGGCTTTGCGCCGTTCGGTGAAGTCATTGAGGGAATGCAGGTCGTAGATTCGTTTTTTGGCGACTACGGCGATGGGCCACCCCGAGGAGATGGGCCATACGCGGCGATGGCACAGGCACGTGGTAATGAATACCTCGATTCTGATTTTCCTGAACTTACAAGAATTATCCTAGCAACAATTGTTATCCCGAACTGATCGGAACAAAGCACTCCCGCCGACTAATCAAAGCTCTTCTTCAGGAGTGTCCCATTAGCGCATTGAATAACAGCTTGAACGTTCCATGTGTCTGTGCTCTGTGCTGTGCCCTAAAGCCAATGAGTAAAACCGTGCCCTGCCCGTGCTGCACTGATACCACCGCCGCTTTGTTAGCAATCTGTGCTTCCCCTAGGAGCCAGCCGCTCTGAAGAATATCACGATCTATGTACGTCACGACTCTCCTGACATCTGAGCTACGGGCACCAGGCACCGTCTCATAGACTTGCCCATTCGCCAAGTAGGTAGCTAGCGCCTTCTCAGGCATCCCATATGCAAAGGGGCTGGACGTATCAACTTCTACTTTCAATGTGGATCCTGGAGACCAGAATTCATTACCCCACTTACCTGAAACGGCATTGCGCACTGGGAGCCCAAACTCATCGATCGCTAAGTCTCCAGCTTCAGAAAAGGTCACAAGTGTCCCCCCGGCTTGAACGAATGCCTCTAGAGCTTCGATGCCCTCTTGTCCAAAGCCGCTTCTATAGTCAGGTGGGGTGCTGCTGGGGTCAGGGCCCCTACCTTCATTCGAGCCCGACGGCCCTGTCATCATCTCCTTACTGTCAGCGGGAAGGATGATGACATCCCATTTGTCAGCCAGTTCACCTTCCAATATGTCCGGATCCAGTAGGCTGGAGTACCCGAATTCGAAATCCTCTAGAAGCCAACGAGTCCAGCCTTCGTCCATATTTCCACCATAGTACCTCTGGTACATGCCTATCCGTTGACGTTCAATGGGATGACTGAAGTCTGTGGGGTCTACATTTAGCGCCATGAAATCTACCCCAGTCTCCTCTGCTACTTCAGAAACGGTAGATGTGGCTACTTCTGAGTCGATGATGAAGTCACCTGCCATTGCTCGACCCGCATCAATGTCGACGCGCCGCATCGATGCGCCTGTTTCGAAAAGAAGGTTTATGGCCTTGAATGCATCATTCTGCTTAGTGCTGACGAGATAGCCTTGCTGCCCCCGAGACACCGTCCCTGAGGGGTCTATCCAATCAGTCAAAACTGACAGAGGGGCCTGCACAGAAGTGGATATGGGATCTACCCGCACACCCATGAACTCAGCAATCACATCCGCAGACATGTCATAGGGTCGAATCGGATCACCTTCGGCAGTCCTGGTATAGCTATTATCCGGATAGTAGGTCTGACCGAGCAGCCAACGAATGACTCCACGCTTTGGCTGGGCCAAGGAAACCACATGGGTGCCGGCAGCATATACGTGACCCTCATGCGTAAATTGCTGATCCGAGCGCTCCACCGTAATGCCCTGACCAATCAACTTGTTCACCATCTTAAGCGAGGTCAGTACATCATGTTGATTCGCGGGAATCACGTAGGCCTTGACGTCATCCTCCATCCCTCTCTGGGTCTGCCTGTCGGCCTTGTTATATGCGTTCCTGAGGACAGTTTCACGATTCTTGGCTGCGATCTCGAGGGGAGAGAAGGTTGCTATGATCTGCCTCTCGACAATGTCTCGTACATGCCACCATCCCCCTGGCCAGGGGCTCGGAAATGTTGTCTGCTCTGCATACTCTGGGAGTTGACGCGATCCACCAAGCTGATCTGGATGAACGTATAGCGGTGTAGCAAGACGAGCGCTCGCTGACTCAGTCAGCATGCCCGCGATATTGTGAAAAGGTGTGATCCAATGAAAACCAAAATGTCCCCAACCCGAGTAAATCGCGGCGTTCACGGCACCTGATAAATCTTCCTCCTCCATCTTGTAGGCCATATGTGCCCCGTACCAAGACATCTCGCGCCATACAAGCGGATCGCCACCCGGACGGATGGGCTCAGCATAAGGAGGTAAATAAATCCTCGCTGTATAAGGTCCCATCTGGTGGTGATCGATGTAGCCCTGAGGGATCCATTCTCGGAAGATGATCTCAGCCCCATACCGAGACTCAACCGTGTTCTGCATGAACGCATCGCGATTGTTATCGTGCCCAATATAGTGATGGTAGAGCTCCGGAGGATTCGCCCCCTCATATTCCGTCCCAACCCAACGATCATACCAGTCCGTCACAATGATGTTGCCGTCTGGATTGAACGCAGGGATTATGATTGAAACTGTGTTCTCTAAGATCTCCGTAATTTCATCGTCTGTTCGCGTTGCGAAGTCATACATGATCTCTGCTGCTGATTGGCTAGCAGCCACTTCGGTCGAGTGGAGTCCATATGACTGAACGAAAACAACCTTTCCATTCTCTATCGCATTCTCGATTTCATCGGATGAATGACCGCGCGGATCTTGGAGGATCTCGTTCATCTGCTTGATCTCTTCCAAGTTTGCCAGATTCTCTGGTGAAGAGACGAAGATTGAGAGGAATGGGTTTCCAAGTGTTGATGGACCCATATGCAGTACCTGTACCCGATCACTCCTCTCTCCAATCATGTCGTAGTAATCGACCAGCTTATCCCACCGAGCCAGCTCTCGGTCAGCCCCCATCACATGTCCGAAGAATTCCTCGGGTGTAGGAATTTCCTGTGCTTCAGCCCAAACTGGCAATGTAGGGACAAGCGCAAGGAGGAGGATCGAGCGAAGCACAAGGCGATGCAGATTCATAAATCTCTCCAAAGGTCTGCGAAAACCAGGGGTGAAGCCTAGTCTCCTAGGATCGACAGCGGCAAGGGAGCCCTCAGCTGAATGGTGTCCAGAGATCACCAAGAGTTGGCTGTTTCATCTAACCAGATACAGATGTTCTAATCAGGACTTCCTATTGGAACTATTTGGCTGCGTAGCTGCTCAATCACCCCTGGTCCTATTCTGCAGCATCCCCCAATCCCCCGCGCACCTGTCCTCCGCCACATTACAGCCATCTCAACCCAGTCTTCTCCAGAATCAGCTCCGACCCACCTCTTATTAGTAGCATCCCAGTCTTCCCCAGAATTCGGATAGACAATGACCGCCCGTTCAGTCCTCGACTGAATCCGAGTAATAAGCTCATTCACGAACCTTGGAGCTGTGCAATTGACTCCCACACCCACGAGCCCTTCGATATCCTCACAGAGATCTACAGCGTTCTCGATGGAGGAACCGTCACTCAAGTGACCACCGTCTCGGCAACTGAAACTAATCCAACCGTGCGCATTTGGAGTTTCGTCGAACAGATCCAATAGGACCCCTGCCTCATCGATTGATGGAATCGTCTCACAGACGACTAGATCTGCCCCAGAAGTCGCAAATAGACTGAATCGGCGTTTGTGAAAGTCTATTAAATCCTGATCAGTGATCCCGTAACAACCATCGTACTCCGAACCGTCAGCCAAGTATGCACCGTATGGTCCTATACTGGCTGCAACCAATGGACGAATGCGACTACTAGGCCTGGGGAGATTCGACCAAAAATCATTAACTGAATCCAAGGCAAGCTCTACCGAACGAATCAGCAGTTCATCTGTACCAGCCTCGTCGAAACCGAAATGGGAGAATCCCTCATAGCTCGCCTGATAGCTTGCTGTAGTGATGCAGTCTGCACCCGCTCCTAGAAATGAATGGTGAACAGCACTGATTTCGTGAGGTGAATCAATCAGCATCTTAGCTGACCACAGCTGGGAGCTCAGGCTATGTCCCTGGTCTTCAAGGCAAGTTGCCAGACCCCCGTCTAGAATGACCACACCTTGGCGGTCAAGAATTTCTTGGAAGGAGTTAGTCATTCAGGGAAGCAGATGATCAAAATGTTGGGCAAACAGTCCTCAATTACTCCAGGGCGGAGTTACTTGATTCGTGCGCGCATAAGCGATGCTCTGACCTAAATGCTCATGAAGGTGAACTACCGCTCGAATCCACACATCACCCACAGTGGTTTCGCTCGTACCCAATGTAATTTGGCGATTGAGGTCTCTCGCGGTCGCGTGCATCGCCCTAGAAAGAAATTCGAACGACGCATCTACTGTCTCAATCACTTCATCCCTTGTTAGTTCGCGCTCCTGAAATGCCCGGAAAGTCGAAGCATCCTCATTAATCCCAGTGTGTGGTGGTGCCGCGATACCCATAAGGGTTGGAACAAAGAAATTGTCTGCCGCTATGTGTCGATAAATTTCAGATACAGAGCGCACCCCCTCCATCGGACGCCACTGGTAAGTATCTTCCGGCATTGCAACTGCAAGTGACCGGAATTTCTCATGCAAGATCTCCACTGTACCGACAAGGTCCTCAAAGGCTAGCACATCGGATTCGATGAGGTCTAGCGGGAAATCGTTCTCAAAAGAGAACGAAGCATCGAATCCAGATAGACCAACTAGCAAAATCACCATGGTCGCGAGCAGTAAGGATGGTTTATTCATTTGAAAATCCGACGGTCATGGACTCGATCACGCTAGAGTCAAGCTTACGAGGACAGAATAGAAGCTATAAAGATTTCGATCTGGGTCGATTTAGTACCTCATAAGAAAAACGGGCCGCCCCCTGAATGGGAGCGGCCCGCCTCTGTTAGGGAAAAACCCTGCCTTATGAGACCTGAACTACGTTCTCTGCAGCAGGACCCTTTGATCCCTCGACCATATCGAACTCCACTGTCGCGCCCTCAGCGAGGGTCCTAAACCCATCCGACTGAATAGCGCTGTGGTGGCAGAAGCAATCCTTGCTTCCATCCTCAGGTGTAATGAATCCGAAACCTTTCTGGTCATTGAACCACTTTACTGTGCCCTTCATACGTATCATCTACTCCGTTTGGTGTTACGAGCGTCGGAGTGTCCCGGATGATCCGTACCCACCGACTACGATTAATGAATTCAAGCAAATGCTTGAGTGGCACCTAGCCTCGCAATGAACTAAGGCTTAGTCAATATGGTGCGATAAAGTTGTGGCACACTCACCTAAGGTTGTCATCTGGGATGAGGACAAGCTGTTAGGGTCATTTGCAATCATGGATTTGCCCACTAGGTATAACCTCCCTGAGCTTATGGGAGCCATTATCCGACATACTGGGGAGAAGAGAGCATGAACACGGCTAAATATAGTTCGGCAACATTTGTGGTGATGTTAATGGCCTGCACTAACAGTATACCCGGGGATGGCCCGCCCTCTAGCGAAGTGGATCTTCAACAGACCATTCCTGAAGAGATCACTCGCAGAATCCCGCAGTTTGAGAATGAGCACGTTGAAGTATGGAAAAGTATCATCATGCCGAACCAACCACTCACGATGCACCGTCATGATAATCCGCGCGCATTGATCGCACTGACGGGGGGCACTCTGCGCGTAGTCAACCAGGACGGAGATACACGCGACATGACTTGGGAAGCCGGTAGTGCCTACTGGCTAGAAGCAGATCCGCCGGGTGAACTCCACGGGGATGTCAATGAGGGAACGGAACCAGTAGAGGTTATTGTGGTGCAGCTCAAAGGTGTAGGTACTAGCGGAAGCTGACTGCCCCCGGGTTAGGCACCCTTCTTTGAGGACTCATCGGACAGAAGACAGAGTAGTTCGTAAGCCATCGTCGCCCCGGCCAGCGCAGTAATACCGGTCGGGTCGAATGGCGGTGAAACCTCAACAACGTCTGCGCCCAGGAATCGTATTCCGCGCAGCTCGCGCAGTAACGTCAGGGCTTCAACCGAAGTGAGTCCCCCAACTTCTGGCGTACCGGTACCAGGTGCAAAAGCAGGGTCCAAACAATCGATGTCAAAACTCAAGTATGTCGGTCCGTCCCCAACAATGTTCCTTGCCTCCTTGGCAGCAGCCTCTGGACCGATTCTTGTGAATTCATCCATGAATAGCACTCGCATCCCCATCTCTTCTGAGAACTCCCAACCCTCCATCGAGTTCTGAGCTCCGCGAATTCCTATTTGTACGGTTCGGGTAGGGTCAATTAGTCCTTCTTCTACCGCCCGGCGAAAAGGTGCCCCGTGGCTAAGCCCGGAGCCCATGAATGAATCCCACGTATCCGTATGTGCATCTACCTGTATGAACCCGAGAGGTCCATCCTTAGATAGTGCCCTGAGGATCGGGAGCGTTACAGAGTGATCTCCTCCTATTGCTAGAGACATCAAGCCATCATCACCCATGGCCCGGAAGAATGTTTCGATCTCCTCATGCACGGCTGCAATGTCATAAAGATTCTCAAACGGCACGTCACCCGCATCTCCAATCCGACTAAGCTCAAAGGGATTGAGCCGTGTAACGGGGTGGATCGCACGGATCATACTTGAGGCACTTCGCACCTCCCTGGGACCATGACGTGCACCTGGCCGGTTAGTCACCGCTCCGTCATAAGGAACCCCAACCATGGCAATATCGAATTCTGATCGATCATCGATAAAGGGCGCCCTCATGAATGTAGGAAGGTGCATGAATCTCGGGGCGGATCTAACAGTATCGGAAACCACCACTCACTTCCCTCCTGAAGGGTGTCCTGACTTTCTCGCGTTCTCAGACGTTGACACAGCTATGTCCTGCAGATTTCCCGAGGCATATCAGTGACATGCAAATCAAAAAATGACGAGTGGATTGATCGGACTACCGAGCCCGCCAGGTATCCGCATTGGCGCTGCGCTGAATAGAAAAATCCAGCGACCACGTACCTCGGCTTCTCTAGCTACTTCTTCAAGATCAAGGTTATCGAACAATGGAGTTCCCATCCCCACCAACAGTAGCTGATGTAGCGGATGGGTGAAGCCCTCCACACCCGAAGGCAGAACGTCAGTGATCCCATCCGAGCCGATCGCCGCAATGTCTTTGTCTCTAAGCCAACCAGCGGTCGAGGCATGAAGTCCAGCGAGCTGGCGCCCCGCTGCCCAGGGACCGTCCTGCGCACGCTTAGCCCAGCGACCCGTTCTCACCAGGAGAACATCTCCTGATTCAATTTCCACTCCGGACTCCCTTTCCCAACGCTCCAGTTCTTCTCTGCTGATCACTGTTCCTGGCTCCAGAAACTGCACGCCCCGAAGCCTTGGGATATCTATAAGAACAGCTCGAGTGAATAGCCCATGCTGCATCACCTGCACACCAAGCTTCTCTGCACCACTCTCACCAACTGTCTCGGTGGAGTAACCGTTGTATAAGCTTCCTCCGACACCAGTATGAGGGAGTGCATCAATGTGAGAGTAGGAATATCCGTGATAGTTGATTGTGTAACTATCACTGCCCCAACCTATTCGATTACCTGAAAATCGAGCCGAATGTCCGATTGGCTGCGGGTTATCCGAAGCAGTGTCCTTGTTCACGTCACGAGCCAAGGAAACCACTGTACCATCTTCAACCATTGAGGCAGCCTTCACGCGTTTCTCTGTAGTGATGAGATTTAGGGTCCCGAGTTCATCATTAGGACCCCAGCGACCCCAGTTAGAAAACTCATCTAGCCACGCATGAACCTGTTCTGCAGTGACTTCAGGCAGATTAGTCTGAGCCGAAACTTCAGACACACTCAAGATCTCCCCCATCACTATTGTACACGCTACGAGGGGATACATGATCAATCGCGACCGAGGTGAAAGTGCTGAACGTCTACGAATCATAGGAATCCTCCCTTAGCGTATGCCCTCCAACTCTGTCTGACGCTATCAAAACCGGCAAGAAGGGCATCCCAAGATTTTTCCCCTTGGATCTCGTATAGGCGTGACTGGCTTCTAGGGCGACATTATCATACCGGCTCAAGGTTTTCTTGTTATGAATGGGATAAGATTATGTCATTGTGTATGTTGCAGCATAAGCTTGGCACTTGAATCACCAGATGATAGCACATGTTTCGCATGCTAATCGCCAATAAAGACACTACACCATATACTTCTTTCCCCGTGCTGGAGTGGCCAACACCAGTTGTTGACCCCTTTCATAAGGAGTGCAGTAATGAACGTTTCCCGTAGCTCAATTCTCGCCACGGTTTTTGTCATCTGTGTTGCCGTTCCTGGCCAAGCACAGTTTGTGGACGTGGGCTCAATCGACTTCCCCACCTCAGCAAATGGTCAGGCGCAGCAGCACTTCTTGAGAGGGGTATCCATTCTTCACAGCTTCGGATGGAAGCAAGCAATCGAACAATTCCAGGCGGCACAGGAACTCGACCCTGATTTTGCTATGGCCTATTGGGGTGAGTCTTTGGCGTATAATCACCCACTCATGTCGCAGATGGACGCCACAGAACCACGGAAGGTACTGCAGCGCTTAGGGGAGAATACAACTGATCGTTTAGCTGAAGCCCCAACCGATCGAGAGAAGGGATTCCTTAGTGCGGTGGAGATCCTTTGGGGTGATGGCGACCATATTGAACGTCGTGTCGGCTATATGGAAGCAATGGCAGATCTATACGAGAAATATCCGGATGACTCAGAGGTTGCGGCGTTTTATGCACTATCCATGCTAAGCGCAGTAGGTGCGACACGTGACTTGAGCCAACGCCTCAATGTCCGAGCGGGGACAATCGCACTGAATCTCTTCGAAGAGAGGCCTAACCATCCAGGTGCTGCGCACTACACAATCCACTCCTTTGACAATCCGCTGCTAGCGCCCCTGGCCCTGGAAGCGGCTCACGCTTTCGCTAACATAGCGCCCGCAGTATCGCATGCTCGTCATATGCCAACTCACATCTTTATCCAACATGGCATGTGGGATTACGTGTCTAACCACAATCAATCTGCATACGATGCTGCCCGTGAGCTCTGGCGTCCTGGTGACACCATGGGAGATGCTATCCATGCGCTGGACTGGGGTCAGTACGGAGACTTACAGCTTGGTGACTATGAAAAAGCCCGACTCTGGATTGAGCGTATTGAGGAAATGTCAGAAGAAGGAGGATTCCTAGAAGGTGGAGCCCGAGGGCAAGGAGGAGAAGCTCGAGCCCGCAATAGTGTTCCGCTGCTAAAGGCACGCTACATCGTTGAAACTGAGCAGTGGATGGTACTGCCTGTCACCGAGGAGTCATCCAACAATGAAGTCCTGGCCACGGCGCTGAGTGCCGCGCACACTGGTGATCAACAAACCCTTCGTGATGCAGAGGCATTGCTAAAAGAGCGTTCGTCAGGTGAGGGGGGTAACACTGGTGTGATGGCGAATGAGGTAAGTGCACTTCTCCACGCCGGGATGGGACACGCTGACGTGGCAAAGCGCTTTATGGACGAAGCGGTAGAGACCATTGAAGCCATGGCGCCACCTAGGGGAGCGGCATCACCAATCAAGCCAGTATACGAACTATACGGTGAAATCCTGCTCGACCTCGGTGAACCGGAAGAAGCAATTCAAAAGTTCGAGAAATCTCTTGAGCGTATGCCGAACAGACCGCGCTCCCTTCTTGGCCTTGGCCGAGCAAGTGCGATGGTCGGAGACCGAGACAAAGCTGTAGAAGCCTATAACAGCCTTACCAGGGTCTGGGCTGGCCGAGATTCATTCGACGGGTATAAGGAAGCAATGAACTACCTACACTCAACCGAAAACAACTAGGGTAAGCCGAAATGAGCTTTAGGGGCGTCTGGCACCGAAAACACTCGGCGTCAAACGCCCCTAAAGTGTTCTGGTCACGCCATCATTGGAGGCCCGCAGAATGAAGAGAACTTTGCGACTGTCGCTTCTTGCGGTGCTTTTCTCTCTCGGTAGGAGTGCCGCTCATGCACAAAGCAGCGCACCCCTCATTGATGAGACAGGTGAAGAGGTCATCGCGACATTTTCTATTGTTGCCAGAGACCCCGCCACCGAAGAACTCGGAGTTGCTGTGCAGTCTCGCGCATTTCGAGCAGCCGCAATCGTCTCTTATGCCAAAGCGGGCGTGGGGGCGATCGCAACCCAGGCCTCGGCAAACCAATCATATGGACCAGGAGGCCTAGAGCTTCTCGAACAGGGACTTTCACCAGATGAAGTTGTGGCGCGTCTTACCAATGCTGATGAAGGCCGGGATCGACGCCAACTCGCGGTCATCGACGCACAGGGTAGAGTTAGCGCTTACACTGGCTCCCGAACGAGCGATTGGGCAGGCCACATAGAAGGAAATAACTACTCAGTTCAGGGAAATATCTTGGTGAGCGAGCAAGTCGTTCAAGCCATGGCACAAGCTTTTGAGACGGCTGAAGGAGAACTCGCAGAACGGCTCATGGAGGCACTCGATGCCGGCCAAGCTGCCGGTGGCGATGCTCGGGGAAAGCAGTCAGGAGGAATATTGGTTGTAAAACCGATAGGAGATTCAGGTCGCACCACTGACCGCTGGATCGACGTGCGTGTCGATGACCATCCAACACCATTCCTTGAGATTCGCCGCCTTATGAACATGGCGGTTTCCCGAAACAAAACACGTCTCGCTAGTCAACTTGCCTCGGAAGGACGATTCCCTGACGCGATCGCTGCCCAGAGGAAGGCTATCGCTATGCGGCCAGGGAACGACCAATACTTGTATGGCCTTGCCCGACTTCACGCTCGGGCCGGTAACACGGCGAGCGCGATCGAGGTATTAAGCCAGGCAATTGTTATGAATCAACGGTGGCAAGAGCAGGCTAGAAACGAGTCAGACTTCAATAGTATCAATGGTGACAGGCGATTCAGGAGATTGATCGGACTCTAGTTATTCAAGAGTGTTGGCAGTTGGAAAACTATTGGGTGCCAACCTGGCCTAGGATTTCTGGGTGATATCGTGGCATACCCTTCCGGCGTCAGACATATTTGCGTGTAACAAAGCATCAGGAACGAAGAACACTAGGAGGGGCAATGCGTTCACACTCGTCTTCAATAGGCACAGTACTAGCTCTCTCAGTCATAGTAGTGAGCCTATCCGTACTGCCCCTGGGAGCCCTGACTCAGGTCACCTCTCCGCAAGAGGATGCGGGAGGAGAGATCGCAGTTGATTGGGATGTAGTGGCTCAGATAAGGGAAGAGGGCCTACAACGGTCTCAGATTGCGAACACGCTCTCATACATGGCTGATGTCCTAGGCGCACGGCTCACCAACTCAAATGCCATGGATAAGGCCCAACGTTGGGCGGTAGAGGAAATGAAGAGGATTGGGTTAACGGAAACTTACCGTGAGCCTTTTATGGACTATGGCGTCAGCTGGGACAATGAATACGTCTCTATCCACCTGCTAGAACCAGATTACCAACCAATGGTTGGCTATCCGATCGCACACACACCCGGCACAAATGGCCAACAGAAACTGCAGGCCATAATTGCTGATGTGAGAACCCGCCAGGACTTGGAAACATTAGAAGGTAAGATTCGAGGTATGGCAGTCCTCTCTACTCCACCAGCCATAATTGACCTTTCACGATTTGAGACAGGCACACCCAAGCGGAGCGCACAAGAACTGCGCGAACTCGAAGAAGCTGTTATCCCACCGCCCCCGGGACCTGATCCGCATTTTTCTCGCTTATACCCGGATCCACCTCAGAACCCCGACGTGCTCACGGCATCAGAGAGGCTCGCTTTCTACGTGAAGGAGGGTGTGGCAGTGGTCCTAGAATCCTCGAGTGGATGGCCAGGGGCCGTTAGAGGATTTGCTCGACCGGGAGCCAAAATCGATCTCTGGTCTCGGAATGCTACGATGTCTTCCGTTCCGATCGTGGCGGTGACTCCAGAACACTATAACCGAATGTATCGGATTCTGCGCCGAGGGATCCCTGTGAGCGTCGAAGTTGAGGTGCGCAATAGCCACGGAACCTCAGTCGAGCAGGCTAGCAACGTTCTTGGTGAGATATCAGGGACTGATCTTGCCCAGGAAGTGGTCATGATGGGAGCCCATTTTGACACATGGCATGCCAGTCCGAATGCGAGTGATAACACTTCAGGTGTTGCGGTGGTCTTGGAGGCAGCTCGCATTCTGAAAGCTATTGGCGCTGAGCCACGCCGAACTATTCGGGTCGCGTTATGGTCTGGAGAGGAGCAAGGTCTTTATGGTTCCAGGGCTTATGTCAACAAGCACTTTGGTAGCCCTGATGACACCGATATCGGCACCACCCCAGAGTACGAAACTTTCTCCGCGTACTTCAATCAAGATTACGGCCCTGGTCAGTATAGGGGCATTTGGCTCCAGGAAAACGAACATGTCCGGCAGATATTCAAGGCTTGGATGGAGCCATTTCATGACATGGGCATGACCACTATCTCGCTACAAGGAGTCGGTAGCACTGACCACGTACCCTTCGACAATATTGGACTTCCTGCCTTCCAGTTTCTGCAGGCCCGTGTCGGCGGTACAGGTGGACATACGAATCTCGACTTTTTCGACACATTACCCATTGAAGACCTTACGAAGAACGCAGTGATTATGGCGTCTTTCGTATACCATGCCGCCATGGCTGACGAGAGGATACCGCGGAAACACACCACTCCTCACAACTGAACAACCTGCGATAAATCCTACTCAACAGTTAAGCAAAACTCCCTCACATTAGAGGCCACTCTGGAGCGAAAACTTCTGAACGCGTCGACCCGTAGATGCTTCACCTACGTAAAGGTTCCCTTCAGAGTCGATACCCATCCCATGTGGACGAAGAAATTGACCGAGCTGCCGCCCACCTCGGCCGAAGTTATCCATAATCTCAAGATCACTTCTCCTGAGAATCCAAACCTTATGGTTCGTTCCATCGGCTAGGTACAACCACTCTTGCTCCTCATCGGGAGAAAGAGCGATTACGAATGCTGAGCCTGATGACAAGGTGCTAGGAGCAACAACCTTCTCTGTGACGAACTCACCGCTCTGGCGGAACACTTGGATCCGGTTACCTCGTCGGTCAGCCACATAAATCAACCCATCGTTCGAGCCAACAAGACCATGGACCGTCGAGAATTGTTCGGGTGGAGAGTAGTCTGGACCACGATCGCCAGCTCGGTATTCGTCATCAGGCGGCTCCCCGTAGGCACCCCAGTGCCGAAGATATCCACCCGTTTCCCCGTTGAAGACAATCACACGCCGATTCCGGTATCCGTCAGCGATAAAGACCTCATTAGTACCCGGATCAACCCAGATACCCGCAGGACCCCCGAGTAGATCAGGATCGTTACTCCCTCCATTCACATCATATTCACCAATCGTCATTAGGAGATCACCGCCACGTGTAAATTTCATCACTCGGTGATGTTGGTAGCTCCCGATCCAGACGAAGTCGTTGTGGTCCACAAAAAGCCCATGCGCATTTCTCGGAAACTCTGACACGTCTTGTGTCGTCGGATCCCCCCATCCCTGGACAACATTTCCACCCTGATCGAATTCAATGACTATAGGAGCTGGTACACAGCACATACCAATCGGAGGGTCCTGGACAGCCGATGTCTCTTCCGGGGTTAGTGTTTCTGGTAGATGCGTGACCCAAACATGGTCCATCGCGTCTACGAACACCGCCGTAACCGAACCCATAATCCAATCGTTTGGCATCTCAAGAGGCCAACTGGGATCAACTTCAAAGGATGGGATTCCCAGGCTTCCTGAATCAGAAAGACCCCCTGTTTCTGAACTAGATCCACAACCCACCAGAAAAGCTGGGATTACAAATGCTAAGGAAGAAACAAGTAGTCTCTTTCGGCTGTTCATTTTCCTCATGCTCATTGAACTCCCTGAACGATTTTCGAACTAACCAAACCAAACTGCAGACCGAGGTTCAGGTACGCGAGACTCTCCATTTATCCGGGATTTGCTGGTACCTCTAGTTTGCAGATGATCGGATGACCTTAAAACACCCTGGATGAAGCACAAACACTACACTACTATCCGCCTTGCCACCCGCGTCACATTTGTGGTTACTCAGCATCCGGAGGAAAGCATGTTTTGGTCGGCCAGCAGAATCTCACAGTTGCAGCAGGTTGTTCTCGTGACTCTTGCGCTGATGATCGCTCCAGTATTTCTGAGCCAGGCACAGGACCGCGGCACACCGTATGGAGAATGGCGTTACCAAAGCGCAGACTCTTGGGGTACACGCTATTCACCAGTTGACCAGATTGACTCATCTAACTTTGGCGATCTAGAAGTGGCTTGGACGTGGCAAGCGAACAATTTTGGGCCCGAAGTCGACTACCAAATGAAATCGACCCCCACCTATATCGACGGCATTCTTTATACGGTGGCAGGGCAGCGTCGAACTGTGGTCGCGATCGACCCCAACACTGGTGAGACGCTCTGGACATACCGCGAACCCAATACCATTCGCTGGGAACGCTCTATGCGGCAAAACTATGGTAAAGGAGTAGCGTATGGAGAACGCGACGGACGGGGAGTCATCTACTACACTTCTCCTGCCTTTTTTCTCCACGCACTAGATGCCAAAACCGGTCGACATTTAGAGGACTTTGGCGCTCCTGTGGCAATCGACGGATTCCCGGAAACAGGCGTGGTCGACCTTCTACCCGATTTACTTAGAAACTGGGGACCCTGGGAAGCATGGGATCAGCCATACGACCCGGATTATGGGATTCCAAGAGAACTGGGGTTCATCACTACATCGTCACCTCCAATAGTAGTGAATGGCACCGTTGTTGTCGGCAACTCAGCTGAACAAGGGTACAACCAGACACGAGTCGAGAACGTCCCTGGTGACATTCTGGGCTACGACGCCAGCAGCGGAGACTTCAAGTGGAAGTTCCACGTCATCCCCCGTCCCGGGGAATTTGGTCATGACACCTGGGAAAATGATGCGTGGCAGTACACGGGGGATGTTTCTTCATGGGCACCAATGTCGGCAGATCGTGAACGTGGGATTGTGTACATACCAACGAACCCGCCAACAATCGACTATTTCGGGGGATTCAGGCCTGGAGACAACCTCTTCAGCACAAGTGTTATCGCATTGGATGTGACAACTGGAGAGCGCGTATGGCACTTCCAGACGGTCCATAATGATCAATGGAATTATGATATCCCCAATGTTCCAATCATTACTGACCTACAGGTGGACGGACGTGGGATACCAGCGGTCATTCAAACAACTAAAACCGGGTTGATCTTCGCCTTTGATAGAGAGACAGGCGAACCGATCTGGCCCATAGAGGAGCGACCTGTCGAGCAGACCGTAGTTCCCGGAAACTGGACAGCAGCAACGCAACCGTTCCCTACGCGGCCAGAGCCAATGGAGCCGCTTGGACTTCCTGATTCAGACATCATCGACTTTACACCCGAATTGCGCTCGGAGGCTCTGGAAATCGTCAGTAAGTATAACGTCGGTGGCGCTTTCCTCCCTCGGCTCTATGGTGATCATAGCACAGGAGTTGAAGACAATATCCGCTGCTATGGCGGACTGAATATTACAAATCCAGCAACACTCGACCCGACAACGGGCATCCTTTACGTGGCCTCAGCACGTCGGTGTGGGGGTGGGATGGTTATGCCAGGAATCGAAGCTGATAATCCAGAAGCTATGGCTACAACGGGAACGACCCTCTCTCAGTGGGTAGCTGGACCAGGAGGTGGTATGGGCACCGTTCAAGGCCTACCGCTCCACAAACCCCCCTACAGCCGCCTCTCTGCTTTCGATATGAATACGGGTGAGAGACTTTGGTGGGTTCCCGTTGGAGACACTCCACAAACCGTGTTGGATCACCCGGCGCTTGAGGGTGTTGATCTCTCAAGAACCGGGAGTGGGGCAAGCTCGATCCAAATGGTTGCTGGCGACCTTCTTTATGCAACTGAAGGCTCATCCGGACCTTCAGTACTAAATGCGTATGACAAGGTTACTGGGGAGCACGTCGGTGAAATTGAAGTCCCCTCGCCTGGCCAGTATGGGATGATGACCTATATGCATGAAGGCAACCAGTTCGTTGTCATGCAAGTTGGACGCCCGGGTCGCCTAGTTGCCCTGAGCTTACCTCAGTAATTAGGGAGAAGACTCGGTTGGGCTAGATCCTGAGACAGTCCTGGCGGGAGTGGGTGAACCTCGGGATGTAATGCATGTGCTAGGATCTCAAGGCTGTCTACAAGCCGGGGTCCTGGACGGCTAAAAAACTGAGATCCGTCAGTCACATAGACACGGCCAGACTCAACAGCTGGCAATTCTGGCCAACAGGAAATACCAGACGAACCGGAGAGCTCTTCCAGGGTGCGCGGAAGATCAAATCCACAGCAGGCGATGAAAATGACTTCTGGTTGCCAGGCTATCACTTCCATCCAATCAAGCATCCGTGACGGTTTGCCAGCTTGTCCTAGCCGCTCTATTCCACCAGCCATGTCAACCAATTCTGGATTCCAATGGCCACAAGAAAAAAGAGGATCAAGCCACTCTAGGAAGGCTACTTTGTGGCGTTTTTGGATAGCTTGAGACCGTGATACTACCGCATCGACTCGCCTTATCAGGGCTCCGATAACATCCTCAGCATGATCAGGGATACCAGCTACTGAACCAAGCTGTCGAAGCGCATCAAAAACTTCGGCGAGGGTTTCGGGCTCAAGGTTCAGGATCGCTGGCGTGTTAGGTAACGAGCACGCAGCAGCTTGAACCTCAGACTCTGCTACGGCACATACATCGCAAAGGGCTTGGGTAACAATCAAGTCAGGCTCAAGATTTCTTAGTTCCTCTAAGTCCAGTTTGTAGAGAGCCCCATCAGTCTTTAGGCGTTCTCTTACGAGTACATCAATCTCCGAACTGCTAGCCCCTTCTGGGAGTAGGGTCGAAGTAAGGTGTGGAAGTTCTTGCACTCCAGGAGGGAAATCACATTCATGTGTTACTCCAACCAGGTCACTTCCAAGGCCGAGTGCGTGAACCATCTCGGTTGCGCTAGGAAGAAGTGACACAATTCTCACCGATATTTACTCCTAAGGGATTCTTGACCAGTGAGCTTGGGGCTCAGAAGCCGACACCTTTAACATTCAAGCGAATTCGGAGAAGATGCATATCCGAAGTGATGTAGAGCGTATAGCCGTCGTCTCCAAATGCACAATTGGAAGTTCTTTGAGTTGTGTTTAGGACACCTAGAAGTTCTCCGGCACGACTAATGATTAAGACGCCATTATCCGGTCCTGCAACGTAAACGTTCCCCTGCTGATCAATCGCGAGACCATCCCCCCAAGATTGGTAGAAAACACGACTATTGCTCAGATCTCCAGAAGGATTGACATCATAGGCCATAATGACCGGTGGCAACCCAGAGTTAGATACGTAAAGCGTACCTTGATCTGGTGAAAAAGCGATGCCGTTTGGACGAGGAAGATCAGAAATAACCTGAGTCAAAGAACCACCAACCGTCAGTTGATAGACGCCATGCACATCAAGTTCCTTGACTGGATCTTCGATACCCTGTTCTAGTCCGTATGGTGGATCAGTGAAGTACAGGTCCCCGTTCGTGTGGACTGCGATATCATTGGGTGAATTAAAGCGTTTGCCCTCAAACCCCCCAACTAGCGTTTCAAAGCTTGCTACGGGCGTATCCCACAAAGAGGCAAGTCGTGCAATCCGACGATCGCCGTGCTGAGCCAATAGCAACCGGCCCTCTCGATCCAAGGTTAGTCCATTAGAACCGCTTTCACCCCCTCTGGGTGTTTCTCCCGTGTACCCGGACGGCTGAAGCCATAAGGAAGCCGGTCCTCCTTCCTGCCAAAGATAGATCGCATTGTTCGGAATATCCGAGTAAAGCAGACCATTAAGCGCAGGAACCCACACGGGCCCCTCGGTCCATTCGTGGCCTTCGGCTAGTACTTCCATGTTTGCATCTGAAGACACAATTAGATCCAACCGAGAATCAATCCGTTCGACACTACCGATCGTGGGGAGTTGAGCTTCCGCGATATGGCTCCCACAAATCATGATTACGGCTGCAGCTAACAATGTGGTAGACAATCCACTTATCCTGCAGAGCCTCAGAACCAGAGATGCAAGAGTCTTTAACATCGTGAAATCTCCGTTTGGAATCTTGTCGAGTCTACAGTCACCCTTCTTCGAGCTACGACTAACTCCAGCAGTATCTTAGTTGATTACGGGGTATACCCTGGTACTTCGAGTAATGGAACTCTACCCCTCACGAATATCCCACTTCCACGCCCAACTTCGTTACCCTCAGCATCATATACGACCGCTTCAGCAATAAGTTGAGATTTGTTTTGATTAACCACCCTACCAACCGACCTGAGCAGACCCGATGAAACGGGCCTTGTGAGATAGGTTGTGAATGATGTTGTCAGCACGAATACCTCTTTTTCCAGTGAACTAGCAGCGAAGAACGCTGCGTCATCTAGCATTTTGAAGTAAACAGAGCCATGCACCGCTTGAGCCGAGTGAAATAGCCTTTCTGACACTTCTATCTCGACTATGGCTTCAGCGTCTAACACCTCAATTGTTGGATCATAGAAAGCATTGATGGGCGCATCCAGATACATCTTCTCGAGAGCTTGAAAATGTGGATCCCTGGTCATCTCTAAAGTCTCAAATCTTAGGTAAGTGTGGAGGAAGAGGCGCCGCCCCTCAGTATCCGACTATCGCCTCGAACATCACCATCTTCAATTTATCGCTAAATTTCAGTCACATCAGTAGGGAATTAACTCTTACCCTTCCATTGGCAACCAGGACAATCAACAGACAGTTTGCAATTTCTTGCACACTGATTGAGAGCCCGAAAAAGATCCGCCAGAAAGAAGGAAGGAAACTTTGGCACACATGGAACTCCCATTCCACACCCTCGATGTCTTTACAGAGAGCACCTTCGGCGGCAATCCGCTCGGCTTATTTCCAAACACGACCCACCTTCCGACTGAGCTCATGCAACGGATTGCGACAGAGATGAACCTGTCAGAAACCGTTTTTCTCGGACCACCCGAGACTGACCAGGGAACAGCTCGGGTTCGCATCTTCACACCGAGAGTGGAAGTGCCCTTCGCGGGACATCCCACAGTGGGCACAGCACTATTTATCGCACATCAAGAACTCGCAGGAGAGTCAGCAGTGAGTAAGACTGCTCCTGCACTGACTATCATTCTTGAAGAAAACATCGGGCTCGTGCCTGTTGATGTAGCAATTGAGGGAGGAGATCCGGTATTTGCACGGTTCAAAACAGCCATGCTCCCCGAGCACCGTGAGTCGCCCCACTCCTACCAAGACCTCGCTCGTATGGTCGGACTCAACCCTGAGGATATTTGCCCAGAAGGACTTCCTCCAGAAATGGTCTCGTGTGGCTTACCATATCATGTCATTCCCGTCCGAACGATTGAAGCAGTGCGCAGGGCCTCGCTCGATATGGCGCTTTGGAAGACAATGCTCGCTGATAGTTGGGCACACCATGTATACCTCATTTGCATGGAAGCTGAAGGAGACGAGGCAGACATCCGAGTCCGTATGTTCGCTCCGGGGTCAGGCGTTGCTGAAGACCCAGCAACCGGCTCTGCGGCGGCCGCGCTAGGGGGCTATCTATCGAACTTGGACACCCGTGAAGACAGCTCACTGTCCTGGACCGTAGAACAGGGTATCGAGATGGATCGTCCGAGCCTTATCTATGTCGAGGCAGATCGATCATCTGGTACCACATCCGAGGTGCGCGTTGGAGGTAGAGCTATCTTGGTGAGCACAGGAACCATGCGAATCCCCTACGAGGAGTGATATTTCCCATAGCGACCCTCAAGAATACTCACGGCCTATTATGGGTAAACAATCGCTGAAGAAAGTATCAAAGGACTTCTGGCCTCTGATCGCCAAGCCAGGTAGGCTCAGTACCTCTCTAATGGAGCACCCGATGACCCGCATCTTGATCGCTGCCACGATTTCATTTCTTCTCTTCGCATGCCAAGAACCTTCCCAGCGAAATGAACAGACGGGCACTCCTCCCTGGGACTGGACCGAATCCGAAGTTCGTAATGCGGTCAGTCAGGTCAGGGCTGGGCGTGACCTCACCCCTGAAAGCTGGCCCAACGAAGCTCGAGTGGCTGTTCTTTTTTCCTTCGATGTAGACAACGAGACGGTTCAGGGCCTCAGGGATGGTAGCGTTAGCATTGGCCCACTTTCTCAGGGAGAATATGGGTCAAGGGTCGCTCTTCCCCGTGTCGTTGAACTCATGAACCAACAGGAGATCCCTTCCACTTTTTTCTTTCCTGCATGGAGCCTGAAGCTTGCACCTACACAGGCTGACTTAATCCAAGCTTCAGGAATGCACGAGATTGCAGTTCACGGTTGGATACACGAACGAAACTCTGAGCTTGATGCAGAAACTGAGGAGCGACTGCTAATTGCCGCAGTAGAAGCAATGACCGAACTGACAGGAGAGCGACCCGTAGGATATCGAGCACCCTCCTGGAATTTCAGCCCTAACACTCTCGACATAGTCCGACGACTAGGTTTTCTATACGAGAGTTCTCTTATGGCAGATGACCGTCCCTACGAACTCTTAGATAACGGTCAACCAACGAACCTCGTCGAGTTGCCTGTCGAATGGATCCTAGATGACGCGCCACTCTTCAATCCCCGAGGAAGCTCCTACAGCCCTCCGAGGGAAGTGATGCAAGTCTGGATTGATGAATTTGATAAGGCTTGGGACGAGGGGACTATGTTCTTACTCACAATGCATCCACATATAGTTGGGCATCGCTCACGGATTGTTGCTCTGGAGGGGTTAATTGAGCATATCAAAACACGCGGTGATGTCTGGTTTGCCACACATGAGGAGGCAGCTCGCTATGTACGAACTCAAGCGGGGATGAATCAATAAGTGCAAAGCTATTGAGTACGAACTACAAGCCTATAGACGTGCACAGTCCGATAGTACCTTAGGTTACGTGCACTATCTTCAAGAATATTCTTGTTAGAACAAAGTTTCCAGAAAATTGCTGACACCGATAAAGATCTGAGCTGATTCATGCCGATTTACGACTACCTCTGCCACGAGTGTGGCCACGAATTCGAGGGTTTAGTTCGAAAAGAGATTGAAATAACCGACTGCCCATCATGTCATGGAAACGATTTAGAGCGACTGCTTTCTATGCCAAGCGTCCATTCTGAAGCCAGGAAAGAACGCAGTATGAGAGCGGCCCGAAAGCGTGACAAAATCCAGGCAACAGAAAGGGAATACACCCAACGGCAGTATGAATTAAACCACGACGACTGAGTTGAACGTTACAACAAATGAGACTGAATGTCTGACGACATCAGGATTGCCTAAGGACAGTAGTATTTGAGACTGTGATTCCATGACCTACAAGAAGGCGATATCCGGGGAACTATCAGATACGGCGGAAGATGGCGCTGGCATTCTCTGCATCAGAGGCCCTAGAACTGATCGTGGCTGGAATGGCATCCGATACAAGACTGGAATGTCAGCAAACAATGTTGGTGCCAGAAGGCTATCCATGAACATGGCTATAGTACCTCCAGGTGCTGTCGCATATGCACACAGCCACATCGATTTCGAAGTTATGCTGTACATACTCGAGGGCCGCGTGCGCCACGAATACGGGATGGATCTAGAAAAGGTGATGGACAATCAGGCCGGAGATTTCATTTTCATCAAACCAGGTATACCACACGAAGTGATCAACCTAAGTGACACCCAACCTGTGGTCGCAGTGGTAGCACGGTCCGATGCATCAGAGTGGGAGAATATTGAGGACTATCCATCTAAACGGAGACCCGCTTAGCAGAAATTAACTCCCGAGTGCTCCGGGGTCCCATAGAGATTCCGAGAGGAAAAGCATTCCTTCAGCAGGAGGCACAATGAACGGCAGGATAGAAGCGCTCTGGAAGAAAAGATCCCGTGGAGGGGTCATGGATCCAGTCGAGCATATTAGTGCGGTAGCAGATAGAGGTCTTGAAGGTGACGCTAACTTCAATGCAACGAGACAAGTCACTGTAATTGAGAAAGAAGTATTCGAAAAAATTAAAGAGTCGCTCCCTGAATCCGCCCCCGGAATGCGAAGAGCAAACATTATGGTGAGCGGGATTCAGCTAAGAAACATGAAAAATCACGTCCTAATCGTTGGTGAAGCCCATATCCTCCTAAGAGGTGAAACACGTCCGTGTGAGCGAATGGATGAGCAGTGTCAGGGACTACGTGATGCTCTAGATCCTGACTGGCATGGAGGAGTTCACGGAACTGTCATCAAAGGAGGCAGCATCCGGGTCGGTGACCTGGCAACCCTCGAACGCCCGTCTCCAGTTTCATCCTAGTTTGCACAAAGATTATGTGCTGGTCCGCTTAGCTTGAAAGAGACGGATGAACGCATCCGCGTTTGAAAAGCTTCAGGCAAGCATTACAGCGTGCCGACGCTGTCCGAGACTCGTTAAGTGGCGTGAGCAGGTAGCACGCGAGAAGCGCGCAGCGTTTCGTGATCACGACTATTGGGGGCGACCTGTTCAATCATTCGGTGACCCAAATGCGCGCGTCCTAATTGTAGGACTTGCACCTGCTGCGCACGGAGCGAACCGCACTGGTAGAATGTTTACAGGAGATCGCTCAGGTGATTGGCTTTACCGTGCACTCCACAAGGCTGGCTTTGCCAATCAACCACATTCAATCTCGAGAGATGATGGACTGGAACTGAACGACGTCCTGATCACTGCTGCAGTTCGCTGCGCACCGCCCGCTAACAAACCTCATCCCACCGAGCGAGATGCGTGCCGACGCTGGATGGAGCAAGAGCTTGATCACCTCGTCCATTCCGTGCGTGTGATCGTCACACTAGGCAGCTTTGCTTATCTACAAACACTCCGGATTCTTAGTGACCGTGGTGATTCAGTGCCCTGTCCACGGCCCCGGTTTAGCCACGGAACTGAATTATCAATCGGTAGCATGACAGTACTCGCCTCATATCATCCGAGTCAGCAAAATACGTTTACCGGCAAGCTTACAGAGGAGATGTTCAACCGCATCTGGACACGTGCAAGGCAACTCATTGAAAAAAATACTTCACCATTTTGACTCAATTCGCGAACAGCCAATACCAGAATTGAGTTCAATCACGACTACAAACTGAAGGATCCCATGCATAGACGAGACTTTGTGAAAACAACGGTACAGGGCATTGCGGTAGCGACGACACCAACGGTCTTAAGTGCTCAACCAGCAACGTTGGACAATGGCAAACATTCTTCCCCAGCCATTCATACACGCCGTGTCCGTCCTCTTTGTATCGCTGATGTAAGCAGTATCCGATTTACAAACAGTGGCTCAGAAAGCGCTATAGAGAGGGCATTCCGGGGAATCAGCTCCGGAGAAGATGTTCTTGATGCGATTGTTGCGGGAGTGAATATCCCAGAACTCGATCCTGAAGAGCGCGGGATAGGGTATGGTGGGCTTCCTAATGCTGACGGAGTAGTCCAACTAGACTCCTGCCTTATGCATGGTCCCAAGAAGTGGGCTGGAGGAGTAGCAGGTATCGAAGGTGTTAAGACACCATCACTGATCGCGAAAGCGGTGGCTGAACTGACTGATCACCACTTGATTGTCGGCCAGGGTGCTCAAGACTTTGCACACGCCCTAGGATTTGAGATCCATGACGATCTAAACACTGAGGAATCGCGCGCACTTTGGCTTGAGTGGCGACGTCGAGTTGACCCCAGCCATTGGCTTGACCCTGAGGATCGGGTGCGAATAGGTCGGTTCCCAGAACAAAATGGACATGAAGCAGATCCTGATGCTTCTCATGACACCAAACTCCAAGATTTTTACAATGCTTCACTTGATGCAGGCCTATCAATGGTGGACGATAACCTAATCCCAGAGCACTCTTTTTGGGGGACGACAAGCCTTGAGGGTCTCTCAGCAGATGGAGACATATGTGGAGTAACAACCACGAGTGGCCTGTCCTGGAAAATTCCTGGACGGGCAGGAGATTCACCGATCCTGGGAGCGGGTCAGTATGTGGACAATGAGGTGGGAGCATGCGGCTCAACAGGCCGAGGGGAGGCTAACCTCTATAACTGTGCCTCATTCTTAATCGTGGAACTCATGCGGCAAGGGATGTCGCCGAAGGATGCTGGAATGGCCGCTCTTGCCCGCGTGAGAGACAATACAATCGAGTCGCGTCTCCTCAATACTCGGGGTTTGCCGAATTTTGATCTCCGGTTTTTCATCCTGAATAAGCAAGGCGACTATGCAGGCGTAGCAATGTATGGCAGTTCAGAATCAACATTCGCAGTCTGTGACGAGAATGGAGCAAGAGAAGAGCCCCTGGAAGGCTTACTGGAAGGACCTCCTAGAGGTTGAATATTCTCGGTGGTGAACTCGAAAAAGCGGCCCATACCCGGAAGGGTATAGGCCGCCAATCCCTAGGTTGCTGCCACAACGATCAATAGAACAGAAGCATCATCGCTGTAATCCAGACCACAAAGAGCCCTAACCCTAACGAGAGCACATACCGAATCAGGGTAAGATCAAGGGCGATTTCATCTTCGAGCATCGGATCCCCGATGTCAGGTACATCCTGATCCATCATAGACACGGGTTTATCTCCTATAGTCCAGTGTCACCTCTATTTCTTTCGACAAGCCATAGTAAACCACAGCGAGACGCTCAAGGCAAGCTTTCGGATACACTTGCCGGGATACGCTCTCCTCTCTACGCTCCGATCTTATGCGATCAGTCCGTCTTAGGTATACCACTGGAGTCAACCCCATGCAGCCTTATAGAGCCAGGCTTTCCATCTCTTTGTTTTTCTTGGTTATCTCTGCAGGACCATGGTCGAAGCAACATCTGACCGCACAGAAGCTAGATGAGGCGCTTCTGAATAATCTTGAGTACAGAGAGATTGGGCCAACTCGTCAAAGTGGGCGCTTCGTGGATATCGCTGTCCCGAATCAGCGCCCATACACTTTCTATATAGCTACTGCCTCAGGAGGACTCTGGAAGACCGAAAATAACGGAATCACGTTTGACGTATTATTTACAGACGAAGACGTGTTCTCGATTGGCGCGATTGCGGTGGCTCCATCAGACCCCGACATCCTGTATCTCGGTTCTGGAGAAGCGAATAACTCGCGAAGCAGCTACTGGGGTGACGGTATCTATAAATCAACTGACGCAGGGGAATCTTGGATACATCTAGGACTACCCGAATCTCATCACATTGGTCGCATAGTCATCCATCCATCAAATCCAGATATCGTCTACGTGGCTGCGTTAGGTCACCTTTACTCGGAGAATGAAGAGCGAGGTCTCTACAAGACCACTGATGGAGGAGACAGTTGGACTCGGATTCTTGGGCCGGAAGTAGAAGGCCGCCGCATCGGTGTCGTGGATGTGGTCATGGATCCCTCCGACACACAAACCTTGTACGCTGCCAGCTACGACAAGGTGCGTCTTCCATTCACATTTGATCTAGGTGGCCCGGGAAGCCGACTCTATAAAAGCACGAACGGTGGTGACAGTTGGATACAACTGGGAGCTGGCCTCCCCGAAGGTATGCTTGGACGAATTGGAGTCGACGTTTACGAACGCGATCCTAGTATCGTCTATGTAACGATCGAGAACGCAAACAAGAACGACATGCCCGAAGAGGAACGTCGACAGGAACTACTTGATCACGAGTCCAGCCGCGGAATGATCGGAGGGGAAGTTTATCGATCAGACGACGCTGGAATCACATGGGAAAAAGTAAGTCCTGACGGACAATCAATCGGTGGCGGTCCTGCGTATTACTACGGGCAAATCATCATAGATCCGAATGACGCGGACGTCGTCCACGTGCTCTCTGCTCGATCCTGGGGCACGAGTAATGGTGGAGAAACATGGGATCCCCAGCCACTCGGCTTCGGTGGTGATGATCATGCTCTTTGGATTGATCCGGATAACTCGAATCACATGATACTCGGCTACGACCACGGAATGGGCATTACCTATGACGGTGGAGAGAACTGGTATCATCCGGATTTTCAGTCCTTAGCTCAATTCTATGCGGTCGGCATCGACATGTCTCAGCCATACCGAGTAGCAGGTGGGTTACAGGACAATGGCTCACACATGACCTATAGCACTAATCCCTCAGGAGGGCCGATTTACTTTGAAATGTGGGACCGAGTGGGTGGTGGTGATGGCATGTACAACGAGTTTGATACCTGTAATAACCGCTTTCTCTATAATGAATCTCAATTTGGGCCGATAAGCCGGCTCGACCTCTGGACTGGGGATCGTAAGGGCATCCGTCACGATGATCCCGATATGCGTTATAACTGGAACGCTCCAATCGTTGTCTCTGCCCATGACTGCGACGTTATCTATCACGCTGGAAATAGGGTTATGCGATCATCCTTCCGGGGTGAGAGTTGGGAGGTGATCAGCGAGGACCTCACTAAAGCTGATCCTACAACCCTGACCACAGGAAAGGGGGGTGACGGTAACATCCAATACGCAACGATTACGTCACTCGATGAGTCCCCACTAAAATCCGGATTGCTTTGGGTTGGTACGGACGATGGCAACGTGCAAGTGACTCAAAACGACGGAGTATCTTGGGAACTCCTGAACGATAACATCCCGAATAATCCCGAGTATTGGGTGAGCCGAGTTGAGGCATCCCACCATGATCTTGGTACCGCCTACTTATCTTATACGGGGTACCGCCGAGACGACTTCCGGCCCTTTGCATATAAAACGACTGACTTCGGCGAATCTTGGACCGATATTTCTTCAAATTTGCCAGCAGGACCAATCAACGTAATCCGAGAACATCATACAAATCCCAACCTCTTATTCGTAGGTACTGAATTTCAGGTCTGGGTCTCGATCGATGGCGGAAGAAATTGGACAAGCATGAAGCTTGATATGCCAACTTCCCCTGTACATGACATGAAGATTCACCCAAGGGAAAATGACTTGGTTGTGGCAACCCACGGGC
>PBPC01000062.1 GCA_002724575.1 Gemmatimonadota bacterium
CGACGATGCCATCGACGTTGAGTACATGATGGACAATCTCTGGATCGTGGGCGACCCCCAGGAATGCGCCGACCAGATCCGGGACATCTACCGTCAGGTGGGCGGCTTCGGCACCCTGCTGGCCGTCACCCAGGACCCCGACGACCACCAGTGGGAGCACGAGTGCTTGGAACTGTTGAAGAACGATGTCGGCCCCCGCATAGCGGACCTGGGATAGACATCCACCTGGAATAAACAATCAAAAGAAAGCCAAGACAAAAAGGGCCCCGGCATTCGCCGGGGCTTTTTTATTCCAGTTCGGATTTTGGGTCGACTCTTAGGTTGAAACTTTAGTGGGCTGAAGAGAGATGGGCAATTCGATTCAGAAGGTAACCCCCCGTCTGAAGGACTCTCCACCGACATGTCGCCGCCGTGTTGGGTAACTATTCCGTGGGGCAGATGCTCAGTCCCAGGCCGGTGCCCTGTCCTGGATCCTTGGTCGTGAAGAAGGGATCGAAGACCATTTCCCGGATATCCGCCGGGATACCAGGTCCATCATCATGGAACGTGGTAACAACCCGGTCGCCATCCATGGTTATTCTGATGCTGATGGTCGCGCCGGTCCAGGACTCGACAAAGGCCTGTTGGGAATTGTTCAGCAGGTTAAGCACCATTTGCAGCATCTGGTTCGGGTCGATGGATGTCGCTGGCACATGGTCGTCGGCCGTGCATGCCACATGGATGTTGCTGGTCTTGAACTCGGACCTCTTGAGCTCTATGGCCAGGCTGATTACAGCGCCCATAGCCATGGGCTTGAACTCCGGAGTGTCGCTCCTGGCGAAGGTCAGTAGGTTCTGTACGATTCTGGCGGACCTTTGGGTGGATTAGGAGATACTTTCCATATCGTCGGCCAGGCCCTCGGGCAGTCATGTTTGCTGCAGGTAGCCGCAGGTGAGCAGAATGGTAGTCAGGGAGTTGTTGATCTCATGGGCAACGCCGGCGGCCAGCTGTCCGATGGACGCCAGACAGCTTTGCTCGTTCATCTTAGAAAGCATCCGGTTGCTTTCCGTGATTTCCCGCAGGATATTGATTCTGCCCAGCAGACAGCCGCCCTCGTCCCTCACTGGGGCTGAGGAAAGGGAGATGTTTAACGGTTCACCAGACTTGGTCTAGCGGGCCACATCCCTGCTCCAACCTTCGTCCAGTTCATCCTAGGTGTTGTCGGGCATTGGGACCGCCGCCGCCAACGGCATGCGGTTTCAGATCAAGAAGCCTATGTATCCCGTGTGAATGCGGTGGCTTATATCCAAATTGTGCCGATTGGGATGCAGGCTGAGCCGGTACGCTAGGTTTTCGACATAGTTTCTAGAAACGCTACCATACTTCCGATGTAATTTTGTGTGACAAAGGGTTTCTAATATCGGTGACATTGCCCGAATGGTCCGATATCTATACACATACGAATAAAGTATGGCACCAATATGAACTAATCTGTAATGGTGGTATCGGTTACCAGGGGCCGTTGGGTCTACTTGTTCTTACGGAATTCCGGAATCACGTGCTTGCCGAATAGTTCTATGGACTTCATCACGTCTTCGTGCTCCACGGTCTCTGTGGCCATGAGCATCTGTAACTCGTCCACGCCCGTTGCCTCGTGGAGTCTGGCTGCCTTGATGCAGGCTTCCGGATTGCCTGCCACGATGACGCCTCGTTCAGCCATTGTCTCAGAGTCGAACTGCTCCCAGATCTTCTGCGCCAGCGCGCCGCCGGAGAGGTCGAATGGCACGGCGGAGTTGCCGTTGGACCCGGTGTTGGCCTTGTCCACATCGATGTAACGGGCGAAGTTGGAGACCAGGTGGTCGGGTATGCCGCCCCACTGGTCCAGCAATTTGGCGTAGACATCCTTTTGGTCTTGAACGTAGGGGCGCCCTGGTCCAAAAAAGGTTTTCAACGATTGTGCCGACATTTCCCGCGTGGCCTTGTCGTCCTCACCGCAAAGACCGAAAACGGAACTTAACCACTGGTCATTGACGAATCCGCCCACCGGCTTGGCGTTTTTGACCGTCTCTTTGTACTTCTTAATCTCCGGTTCCAAGACGCCGGGCGCGTTCACTCCCAGGGCCATGACGCCTATTCCCTTCTGGGCCGCAATCTCATAAGTAGACGGCTGCAGTGCCGCCACCCAGATGGGCGGATGGGGCTTCTGGTAGGGCTTGGGCAATACCTGCCGCGGCGGCACGTTCCAGAACTTGCCCTCATGCTCGAAGTAGTCAGCTTCCCAGATCTTGGGGATCATGCCCAAGGACTCGTCCCACATCTCCCGGGTGTCCCTGGGGTCAATGCCCATTCCCAGTTGCTCGTAGGGCGCTGAGCGGCCCGTACCGAACTCCACCCGGCCGTGGGACAGATGGTCCACCATGGCCACCCGCTCTGCGACGCGCACTGGGTGGTGATAGGGCAGGACCGAAACGCCGAAGCCCAGGCGGATGTTCTTGGTCAACCGGCTCAGCGCTCCGAAGATGACTTCGGGGCAGGGTGAACCGGAGAAGGTGGTTAGAAAGTGGTGTTCCACGAACCAGACGGCGTCGAAACCCATCTCATCCGCCAGGATGCACTGTTCGATAGTCTCTTCGATGACTGCATGGTCGTCCAGCATGGGCCGCTGCATTTCGTAGGCCAGGGAGAATTTCATGGCTGTAGCCTCCGGTCACGGATAGTTTGGGGAGTCGCGGCAATTTTAATGAGAACACGTTAGCAGGACAACCAGACCCAACATAACCTCAAATGTTATACTCCTATTAAACAGTTATATTATATTAAAAAAGTAGGAATTATGCCAAACCTTGTCGGAACCAAGGGCCAGGTGGTTATCAACAAAGAGATCAGGGACCAGTTGGGCATCGGGCCTGGCTGGATGGCCCTACAGAGGTTTGCCGGAGACCATGTGGAGATTTATTTCGTCGCTCCCGAGCATGAAGACTCCCTGGCCGGCAGTCTGGCGCCCCACATCCGGGCGCCGTTATACCAAGGTGCGGAGTGGGCCCAGGCCAGGGAAGCTACGGGTTCTCTGCGGGGCATAGGACAAGCCGGTCCCATGGACCGGGGGCTCTAGGCAAGGTGAGCGGCTTTCTGGACACGTCCATGGTCGTCCGTTACCTGACCGGGGACGTGTCCGAGTTGGCCCAGCGGGCATCGGCGGTCATCGACCGGGAAGAAGAACTTTGGGTCACCGGCGAGGTCATCGCGGAGGCGGCCTACATGCTGAACACCGTTTACCAGCTACCCCGGGAGTTGGTGGTGAAGCATCTCTCTGCCTTTCTTAGGAAGCGGAATCTTACCCCATATGCCCTGGACAAGGGTCTAGTGCTCCAGGGGTTGCTATTGTGCCGGGGACAGGTATCTTTCACCGATGCCATGGTCTGGGCAGCGGCGAAGACCTCGGGGGCAGACGTTGCCTATTCCCTGGAAGAACGGTTCCCCGATGACGGGATAGAGGTCCGCAGACCGCAGCCTAGCCGCCCATGATCAACACAACTTCGTGTTGCACCGGCGAGCTAGCGTAGGGACCTTTCTCGGACATGAACACGTCTATTTCCGAGTGGACGCCGAATTCGGGCAGGTAGATGCCCGGCTATATGGAGAAGCAGACGCCGGGGATGATGTTCCGGGTGTCGTGGGTCTCAAAGCCGTCCAGGTTCACTGCCTCGCTATGCACCTCGAACCCGATGCTGTAACCCAACCGATGGGTGAAATACTCCCCGTACCCGCGGCTGGTGATGTAATCCCTGGCAACCCGGTCTGCCTGAGACCCCCAGCACGAAGGTACCCTGATTGTGGGCGTCTTCCAGGTGATATCGGCGTAGACACTACCCGGCGCGACACCCTTGGCCCAAAGGTCTATCAGCAGCCAATCACCCCGTTTAATCATGCTGGTGTTATCGGCCGTCGGCTCGTAGTGGGGGTCGGTGGCGTTGGCGTTCACCGCCACGATTGGCCCGTCTGGCGACTCGATGCCCTCCTCACGGAACCTGCTGCGGATGAACTCGGCCACCTGAAATTCGGTTACGCCTTTGACCAGGTGTTCGCCGGCGTGGGCAAAGGCTTCGTTTACGATGCGGCCTAACTTGTCGTCCGTGCGGCGGTGGTCAGACAACTGTTCCGGCGTCCACTGGTGGGTCGCGTACTGCATCAGGTCGGCCGAGGACACAACCTCGTGGCTCATGCTGCGCGCCAATTCCACCGTGCCCGCGTCAACGCGGGAAACCCTGGTGAGGGTGTTCTCCGGCGAATATTCCATGGCCACCCGGGTTACTCCGGAAAGCGACTTGCCCAGCGCTTTCAGCATTGAATCCCGGCTGCTATAGACGGTGACGACCACTCCCGATTCGGCGAACTTGCCGGCGTCCACGCGGTGCACGAGAAGGCTGGGTTCGCCCTGGGCGGGAAGGTAGAAATATCAGGGCCGGGTGACGTGGCCCGAAGCTGAAATTACGAGCCAGAGACCGGGTTGGCGTGGCGGTAGTCGTAGACCAGCCAACCGGAGATGCCCTCTTGGTTCAGGTACTCTTGGGCAGTGCGGTAGATTTCGCGCTGTTCCGTAGTCTTTTCCGGTATCTCACTGGTTAATTATCTGGCGCATGCCGCCGTCCAGCACCACGCTGGAGCCGGTGAGAAAAGACGCCCGGTCCGATGCCAGAAACGTCACCAGGTCGCCCACCTCCTCCGGTTTGCCCAGCCGGCCCATAGGGATGCCCGATTTCGCTTCGCTCACCAGGTCTTCCAGGGGTTTGCCTGACTCCTCCGCCTGGGACTCGAAGGTGGAGGTCAAGAATTCGGTCTCCACCGGTCCAGCCACCAGGTTGTTCACGGTGATATTGAAGGGCGCCAATTCGCTGGCCAGCATCTTCGAGTAACCCACCAACGCCAGTTGGTTGGTGGTGGAGAGCGTCGTGTCTTTGCTCCCGGAGACCCCTGAAGAGAGGGATGGGAGCAGATTGACGATGCGCCCCCACCGTTGTTGTTTCATGTAAGGGATGACTTCCCTGGCGAAGCGCACGGAGCTCAGGAAGTTCTCTTCGATGGCGCCCATGATGGTCTCGTCGTTGAATTCCGATGGGCGTCCAGGGGGGCCGTAGCCCATGTGCGTCACCAGGATGCTTATCTGGCCAAACCGGTTGAAGGTGTCGCGGACGACGCGCCGGATGTCCCGCGCCACGGACAGGTCTGCAGGGATGGCCAGAACGTGCTGCTGGGTACCCACCCGGGCCAGCTCGATCTCGGTGCGGCGCAGATCGGCTTCGGTGCGGGCGCTGACGGCCACGTTGGCGCCTTCCTGGGCGAAGGCCAGGGCAATGGCGCGGCCCATACCCCGGCTGGAGCCTCCAACTATTGCGACTCTGTCTTTAAGTCCCAAGTCCATGGCCGATTAACCTCCTAGGCCTGGGTGCCGCGGGCCGCCCCGAATCTCGAGGTCAACGCCCTCACCAAGACCTTAGACCAAGGGCCAGGCTATCACGCCGATTTCCCTGGCACAATCACCCATTTAAACTTGGTTCGGGGAATTGTCGACAGTGGGTGTAACACAGTGAAAAAACGCCGGTTTTGAGGCCGGTCCAGCCGGTTTCACAGGACCCATATAGGAGAACGCCGAGGCTAAATGACATCTTGGGCTTTCAGCTTTTCGATTTCGGCGGCGGAATAGCCCAGACCCTCCAGCACCTCTTGGTTGTGCTCTCCCAGAAGCGGCGGGTGGCGGTCCAGTCCACCGGGGGTCCGGGAAAACTTGATGGGCAGGCCGGTCTGCTTGATCTTACCCAGGGTGGGGTGCGCCATCTCCAGGACCATTTCTCGGTGCAAGGTCTGGGGGTCGGAGAACACGTCGGCCAGGTCGTTTATGGCGCCGCAGGGCACGCTGAATTTCTGCAGCTTTTCCACCCAGTGGTTCACCGGCTGCTTCAGGAAGATCTCCTGCAGATGGGGGACGATCTTC
>PBPC01000063.1 GCA_002724575.1 Gemmatimonadota bacterium
ACCACTTCTATCTCGAAGACAGTGCCTATTACGAATCTGACAAATACTCCACAGACCCATTCTCCGGATACAGAGCCCACTTATGGGTGGTAAGATCGAACTAAACCGACGACCAATACCCACTACAATATTAAATTGGCAATCGCTGTACAATATGGAAGCGTATGTTGTACGAGGTCAGTCTCTCTGTTCTAATTAATCTTATTTAATCCCAGGATATTATTACTTGAACCACATTCTTACCTCAAAAATGGTTGGGATCGTTATCACCTTCTTGCTTGTCCTTGGACTGGCATGCGGGGATGGTTTGAGTGGCCAGGCGACCGGTGAAAACCGGTTAGGGAGCAGCCAGAAGATTGCCTTTGTATCAAGTCTCGATGGCCTACCGTCGATCTACTTGATGAATGAAGATGGAAACGATCAGAATAGACTCACTGAAAGTGATGGTGAGGACTACGAGCCAGACTGGTCACGTGACGGGTCGCGGATCGTCTTTGATTCGCTGCGTGACGGCAATCGAGATATCTATGTGATGAACGCCGACGGGACTGGCCAGTCGCGATTAACTGAGAACGTAGGTTCCGACGCGGCGGCCACTTGGTCACCTGACGGCAATCGGATCGCTTTCAGTTCGGACCGTGACGGCGACCATGAGATTTATGTTATGAACGCCGACGGGAGCGATCAGAGAAGGCTTACCACTAGCCCAGGTCTTGATTCTTCTCCCCATTGGTCACCTGACGGTTCCCTCATAGCATTTCGTTCGCATCGCGATGGTAATTCCGAGATTTACGTGATGTACTCCGACGGAACTGGCCAATCACGACTCACGATAAACGATAGCCAAGACGTCTCTCCCAATTGGTCTCGCAGCGGCTATCGAATTGCCTTCGCTTCTGACCGGGCGGGCAATTTCGATATCTACGCTATGAATCTGGACGGTTCTCATCCACAGAGACTCACTGATAACCCCGGAAACGACACAGATCCCGATTGGTCTCTTGACGGTTCCAGGGTTGCATTTGTGTCAGACCGAGATGGTAATGAAGAGATTTACGTTATGAACGCGGACGGTAATGCTGAAACCCGCATTACCGAAAACGAGGCTGATGACTCGTTGCCTGTTTGGTCACCGCGGCTTCCAAATACCCAACAGATTCCTGAATTCGAACTAATTACTAGGGTTATTCCAAGAAGTGGTGGCTCTATCGTCGGAGGTGGAATGTACTCGGCTGGCACATCGGTCGAGGTAACAGCCAGCCCGAATGAAGGTTACGTCTTTAGTTCTTGGACAAGTGACCCACAAGACCTATGTAGTGGGTCGTACGATTGCCTTGTCACCGTTAGCGAAACCACTAGCGTCATAGCTATCTTCGAATTGATACCTCCACCAACACCTACGCCCGGTCCACTACCTTCTGCAGACGGGACAAGAATAGCCTTCGAGTCTAACCACGATGGGGATTTCGAGATCTACACTATGGAACCTGATGGGTCCGGAGTCATTCAGCTAACCGATAACGTGTCAGAAGACGATGATCCAGATTGGTCACCAGATGGAACAAAGATAGCGTTTGAAACGAACCGTGACGGTAACGAAGAGATCTATGTCATGAACTCTGACGGTACCGGCCAGGTACGTCTGACAGATGATCCCGCTGAAGATGATGATCCGGCTTGGTCACCTGACGGTTCACAAATAGCTTTCCAATCTGATAGAGGAAATAGTCCCGGTCGTTTTGATATCTACGTTATGAACGCGGATGGGACGGGACGAATGGAACTCACCACGGGTTTTGGTGGAGATAACCAGGAACCTGATTGGTCTCCTGACGGAACGCAGATAGTGTTCCGTTCATCCCGTGTTGACGAATCAGGCCTCGATGCATCCGGTATTTTCGTGATGAACGCAGACGGTACCGGCAAAACTCGTATCAGCGATCCAGCACCCGGACCAGGCATTCTCCGGTGGGGAGGGCCGTCTTGGTCGCCTGATGGCATGCGCATCGTCTATACGTACGAACGTATCTACCAGAATCCCGAGGTATATGTAATGAATGCGGACGGGAGTGGGGAGGAATCGAGGTTAACTGAAAACTTTGGGTGGTTCAATGCAGCCCCTAGCTGGTCTCCAGATGGATCCAAGATCATCTACACCTCCTGGGATGCCGCAAATTGCTGCACACAAAACATCGTCGTGATTAATCCTGACGGCACTGGGATGATGCGAATTACCGAAACTCCCTACTCCGAGCATGACCCAGCCTGGTCACCTGTCGCAGTAGAAACGACGCCTATAGTTGCACCTATACCTTCGGCCGGGCGTACAAAAATAGCGTTCGAGTCTGATCGCGACGGAGATTTCGAAATTTACGCAATGGAACCTGATGGTTCTGACCTCACACAGCTAACGGATAACGAAGCCGATGACAATGACCCGGCCTGGTCGCCGGATGGGACACTGATTGCCTTCGGCTCGAACCGCGACGGTAACGAAGAGATCTACGTTATGACTGCGGACGCTACTGGACTAATACGTCTAACAGATAACCTCGCTGAAGACGATAATCCGGCCTGGTCGCCAGACGGCTCACAGATAGCTTTCCAGTCTGACCGTGGTGGTAGTTCCGATATCTACGTAATGAACGCAGATGGTTCGGACGTTATATGCCTGACAGACCGAATAAGCGGAGATAACCAGTCGCCGGCCTGGTCGCCAGACGGCTCACAGATAGCTTTCCACTCGGTTCGGTACGGCTATCACGAGATCTTTGTAATCAACTCTGATGGAACTGGCCAGGGGCGGTTAACTGAACCTGGAGTTTGGGGGAAAGACCCGGCTTGGTCACCCGACGGCTCCCAGATTGCTTTTGCTTCACTCGTACCTGGCCCGGGTGGATACAGCAACTCTGAAATATACGTTATGAACTCCGACGGTAGCGACCAGAGAAGAATAACTGTGAACAATAGCTGGGATTATGTTCCTTCTTGGTCGGCGGACGGATCTCAGATCGTCTATTCCTCTGTCATGTTGCCCGAAGGAAACGCTGAAATATACGTCATAAATATCGATGGAACTGGCTACACGCTGATTACGGACAGTCCAACTACAGATTTTGATCCAGCCTGGTCACCAGTTGTGTTCGAAGAACCAATAGAAGAACCAGAAGAACCGATAGAAGAACCGATAGAAGAACCAATCGTGGATGAAGAGGAGCCCACCTCTGTACCCGATGGTACTCGAATCCTGTTCTGGTCAGACCGAGATAGCATTAATCCCGGGTCAGGCGAAGGTAATTTCGATATCTACGTGTCGAGCGGAGACGGTAGCGACGTGGCGCGCCTGACTAATAATGATAATCAAGTCAAGTATCCAACCTGGTCACCGGATGGGTCTCAGATTGCCTTCGATACAGTTGGCCATATCTATGTGATGAACACAGATGGGACTGACCAAACACAATTGACAGAAAACGAGACGAATAACTGGTACCCGGATTGGTCGCCAGACGGCTCACAGATAGCCTTCGTGTCTGAACCTGACGGGAATCACGAAATCTATGTAATGAATGCCGACGGTACGGGTGTAACCCGTTTAACCGATAACGAAACAAATGATTCGTACCCGGATTGGTCACCAGACGGATCACAGATAGCTTTCGACTCGGACCGTGACGGTGGCATCCTCAATATCTGGGTAATGGCCGCTGATGGTACGGGCGTGGTCAGATTGACCGATGACGACACTGGTGCCTTCGAACCCTCTTGGTCACCAGATGGATCTCAGATTACCTTCACATCAGAAAGCGACGGTGATGCCGAGATCTACGTAATCACTGATGGTACTAGTGTGACCAAATTGACCGATAACGAAGCACATGACTCCCAGGCCTCCTGGTCACCAGACGGATCCCAAATTACCTTCAGCTCAAATCGTAACGGTGATTCCGATATTTACGTAATGAATGCCGATGGTACTGGTGTGACACGACTGACAGACAGTGACGGTCTAGACTGGAATCCGAAATGGGCTCTCAGCCCCCCAGAAACCGCCGAAGAAACACGAACGATCAGTATTGGTGAAGAGGTAGAAGGAACGATAGAGACGGCCGGTGAGGTTTGGCCGTGGACCCTGGAAGTAGAAACTACGTCCACAGTAAACATATACATGTGGTCACAGACAGGTAGCCTAGATACTCTGATAACGTTGTATGAGGACTTAGATAGTGGTCCACTGTATTGGAACGATGACAACTACGACGCTATCCAAGCCGCAATAGCTGATGGTGTGATAACAAGCCCAGCCGCCGGAAGGTACAACTCAGCGATTATGGGAGCCGAACTCGTTCCCGGAACTTACCAGGTCGTACCTGGGTCGTACAGAGATGCAGGCGTCGGTGACTATCACATAAAAATACAACGGGCCGACCCGGAACCGGAGCCCGCTCCGCCGAATAATGAAACACGAATGATTGGTATTGGTGAAGAGGTAGAAGGGACCATAGAGACGGCCGGTGAGGTTTGGCCGTGGACTTTGGAAGTAGAAAGTCCTTCCACAGTAAACATATACATGTGGTCACAGACAGGTAGCCTAGATACCCTGATAACTGTGTATGCGGACTTAGATCGTGGTCCGCTGTATCGGAATGATGACAACTACAACGCGATCCAAGACGCTATAGCGGATGGTGTGATAACAAGCCCAGCAGCCGGAAGGTACAACTCAGCAATTATGGGAGCCGAACTCGTTCCCGGAACTTACCAGGTCGTACCTGGGTCGTACAGAGATGCAGGCGTCGGTGCCTATCACATAAAAGTGGCCGCTGAAGAATCACCGGTCGTGGAACCTCAAACAGCACCGACGGTCGTTCCAACACCCGTCCCAACGCCCGTTCCAATTTCGACCGACCCGAGTCCTGGGTGTAATCCGGAACCTGGTGACGCAACACCGGTCTTGAGGGCTATTCAGGCCAACGAAGGCTATCCACGGCAATTGCTGGCCGTAGACGGAGATACCACTGGCGCGAGCATCATATGGG
>PBPC01000064.1 GCA_002724575.1 Gemmatimonadota bacterium
CAACCATATAGGTTGTCAAACTTCGACTTAGTGACTGAGTCATTAACGTTAATTGCGGGGAAGAGGAGAGTGCCGGCTTCTTCCATCTCGTAAAGTCTTTTGACGCCGGTTGTGGTTTCTTCGGACACTCCTCGAATAGATGAAGCGATTCGCTCCCACTTTCCTGGATCTTCCGAGAGCGTGCGATGGATCAACTGCAAGATGACTCGCCACTCTTCCGGATCATTCTTCGGGTCGAAATCGGGAATACCTTTCGGAACAGCAAACTCAACACCCTTGTGAATGAGCAGAGTCGCGTCTCCGCCATCGTCAACGAGTAGGTCGGGGCCTGATCCATCCGGCCATGTGATCATTTGGTCCGTGCACCACCAGTATTCCTCTAACGTTTCTTCTTTCCATGCAAAAACAGATGCTCCGCTCGGATTTTCCGGCGTTCCTTCTCTTCCAACAACGACGGCCGCTGCCGCATGGTCCTGTGTGGAAAAAATGTTGCACGAAGCCCAGCGCACATCAGCCCCGAGATCCATAAGTGTTTCGATCAGTACAGCGGTTTGAACGGTCATGTGCAGTGAGCCAGCTACTTTGAGACCGGCGAGAGGTTGCTCCGGACCGTATTCAGCACGAGCCGCCATTAATCCGGGCATTTCGTGCTCGGCGAGACGTATCTCGTTTCTCCCCCACTCAGAGAGGGCGAGGTCTTTCACTTTGTACTCTAGTCGACTCACGTTTGCTTCCTGTTCAGGCATTATAGCTATGTCGCTCATGTGTCTCTTAAACTAAAGGATTACCGTCAAACACTCAGTTCAGCGTCTATTTCTTCTTTTTTCTAACAGTCAGAATAAGTAGCCGACCCAAACACTCACGGTCGCAGGAAACTTCGTCAATCCTTGGCTACTTGCCTATCCTTCATTACGTTCGGCCGTTGTTGCGCACCCTTACTCATCTTCTGACCGGAGGATAGGGAGTGGCCAGCGACCACGCCCACGCGCCGCAAGACGATATCGTCTACCCGACCACAATCCCATTTGTTCTCGTCCATCTGGCTTGTTTTGGGGCGATATGGACTGGAGTGACCCTACAGGCTCTATGGGTTGCGGTGGTGCTCTACTTCATTCGTATGTGGGCGATCACGGCGGGATACCACCGGTACTTCAGTCACCGGTCGTATAAAACCAACCGAGTTATGCAATTCTTCATTGCATTCTTGGGTCAAACATCTGCTCAACGAGGTGCAATTTGGTGGGCCGCGGTTCATCGTCATCATCATTTGCACTCTGACACCCCGGAAGACGTTCATTCTCCTCGGCATTTCGGATTCTGGTATTCACACTTTGGCTGGATCTTCAATCCGAAGAACTGGGAGCCTGATCCCGGAACGGTTAGGGATCTCACGCAATACCGAGAGCTTGTGATCCTAAATAAGACGAATTATACGCCTGCGATCCTGCTTGGATTTGGCATGTGGCTATGGGGTGGATGGCCCATGCTTGTGGTCGGATTTTTCTGGAGCACAGTTGCACTATACCACGGTACTTTTTCTATCAATTCCCTGTCACACGAGTGGGGTTCTCAGCGTTATCTGACTGGCGACGACTCACGTAACAACTTTTTCCTGGCGCTTATTACGCTCGGTGAAGGTTGGCACAATAACCATCACCACTACCAGAGTTCGACTCGTCAGGGCTTTCGTTGGTGGGAGATCGATATCTCCTATTATATCCTGAAAGTTATGTCTTGGTTCGGGTTAGTTTGGGATCTTAGATCACCACCGGACGAAGTTATTCGAGGAGTGAACCCGATCGGACGAAAAGTGATAGATAAGGTCGCCACTGAATTGGCGGGGTCGTTCAGCGTTGAGACCATTGCGGCTCGGGTTAGGGAGTCATGGGCCGAATCCCATACATTGGAAGATCTTTCGGATCGGGCAAAGCGTACCCGAGACCAACTCGAAACACGGATCGCTGAGATGTCATTACCACATCTGCCGACCATCCCTGAATTACGCGATAAGGCTGAGGAGATGTTCCAAGAGAGCCCATCAGTGGATGAGATCGTGAGCCGAGCACACGAGTTGCTCGCCTACATGGTTGCTGCTCATGTCTGCGATACGGCCCTTGCTGCAGCGTAGCTAGGTGATCTGATATCTGTCTCCCCACCCATGCCTTATAGGGAATAGACGCTCATGAATTTGTTAGAAATCTTAAATAGTCTGTTGCAGCCCATCGTAGACTTCGCCAACACGTACATCATCGAGATTGGGATTCCAATCGGTGGTGAGCAAGTTGCGTTCATGGTGATCCTTTTACTCGGCACTGGTGCGTACCTCACAGTCCGGACGGGCTTTGTCCAGATTACCCGCCTTGTGCATGGCTTCGGAGTCACCAGTGGAAAATACGATGACCCAGATGATCCCGGAGATGTATCACATTTCCAGGCCCTGACTACAGCCCTCTCAGCTACAGTAGGTATAGGCAACATCGCTGGGGTGGCGATGGCAATTCATTGGGGTGGTCCCGGAGCGCTCTTCTGGATGTGGGTGACCGCCTTCTTGGGTATGGCAACAAAATACTCGGAAGTCACGCTAGCTCAGAAGTACCGGATTGAAGATGAGCGCGGGACAGTAGCAGGTGGACCGATGTATTACATCGAGAAGGGGCTCGGACCGAAGTGGAAGCCGATGGCCGTTTTCTTTGCGCTTATGCTTGCTTTTACCGCGTTCTTTACGGGGAACGCTGTGCAGGCAAACACGGTTGCTGATCAGTTGGGTACTACGTTCGGCGTACCTCTATGGGTCACTGGAGCGATCACTGCAAGCATTGTCGCTGCTGTGATCCTTGGTGGAATCGGGCGTATCGGACGAGTGACTGCAGTCCTAGCGCCGATCATGGCTGGTATCTACGTGGCCGGTGCACTACTGATCATCCTGATGAACTTAGGTGCAGTGCCGGGGGCCTTTGTCACGATCTTCACTGAAGCCTTTAACCCGCAAGCGGGTGTTGCTGGGGTGGGCGCGGGTGTTTTCATCGTTACTCTGATGTGGGGCGTACGACGAGGTCTTTTTTCGAATGAAGCTGGTCAGGGTTCAGCACCTATAGCACACGCTGCGGCAAAAACCAATGAGCCGGTATCAGAGGGTGTAGTTGCGCTGCTGGAGCCGTTCATTGATACCATCGTGATCTGCTCGTTCACGGGTCTTGTCATTATCCTGACCGGAACTTATTCGGAACGGTTCCCGACAGAAATCACGCTTGGTGGAGGAGATATTACATATACTGCTCAGACAGCAGACAGCAGATATGAGGGGGTTGGGGCACCTGACGAGATCGTGATCATAGAAGGTGCACATCTGCAAGCGGGGGTGGGTGATCCGCTCGTTTCATGGCATGAGGCGCCTGTAAACAGACTATACGTTGATGAGGCACAGACGCAGTTATTTACCGGAACAGTTTTTCCTCAACTAGGAACCGCTGTTAACGCCTCGGGTTTAGACACTCTTTCTTCGCTTTACGGAGATGCAGTAGAGAATGCAGCGCCCCTAACAGCTGCAGCATTCCGAGAAGGATTGGCTCCCTTAGGAGACTGGGGCCACTTAATCGTCGTGTTTGGTGTGCTGCTTTTTGGAATCTCTACCGCAATTTCCTGGAGCTACTACGGAGATAGATGTGCGCACTATCTTTTCGGACAGAGCGCGCTATTACCCTATAAAGTTCTTTTTCTAACAGCTCACTTCCTAGGGGCAGTGCTTCCACTAGCGGTCGTATGGGCGTTAGGTGATGTCGCGTTGGCGATTGTCATCTGGCCAAACTTACTTGCCCTTATTTTCCTTGCTCCAACTGTGGTTGAAGAGACCAGGAGCTATTTCGAGAGAAAACCCTGGGTGAGGGCTACGGATGGGTTTGGAGGAGAAGCTTAAGGGACCTACACTGCGCCGGAACACTATTCATTTTGCTTAGATATCAGCAGAGCTAAGGAGTCATACTACATGGCCTATCCATTCGAACTTCCGGATCTCGGGTACGATCACGACGCACTCGAGCCCTATATTGACGCCCGAACGATGGGCATCCATCACGGTAAACATCACGCCGCGTATACCAACAATCTTAATGCTGCGTTAGCAGACCATTCCGATTTTCATGGTCATAGTGTGGAGGGCTTGCTCTCTAACATTGAAGCACTTCCAGAATCGATCAGAGGAGCGGTCAGAAATAATGGAGGTGGCTATGTGAACCATGCCCTCTTTTGGTCGGTCATGACACCGGGTGGAGCAGATAGCCCTTCGGGGGATCTTTCACTAGCCATCAATAATGCTTTTGGATCCTTAGACGACTTCAAATCTAAGCTCCAGGCAACCGCGGGAGGACAGTTTGGATCGGGGTGGGGGTGGTTGTGCGTTGATGGCGATGGGGCGGTCTCCTGCTTCTCAACTGCTAATCAGGATAGCCCATTGATGAGGGGAATGACGCCGATCCTCGGTGTGGATGTCTGGGAGCATGCATATTATCTGAACTACCAGAACCGTCGCCCTGACTACCTTTCTGCTTGGTGGAATGTCGTCAATTGGGATGTTGTAGCTCAGTTGTACTCTGCTACTGAGGGTTGAATATAGAGGTCTTTGTAGAACACCATGCACTAGCATGAGACAGATCCTTGTCTCAGTGAAAACATATGTTTACATATGGAGTGCCATGACAAAAACGGTTGTGACAAAGTCTGCTGCTAAAAGGGTCTTCATTTGCCCCCTTTTTCTGATTCTAGTAGTGGCGTGGACCATTCCGGTTTCCAGTCAGAGTTTAAGAGGTTCGAGCAAATCGCTAGATCTTCAGAATCAGGTCGCAGAAGAACACGACTTTACCTACATAGATACCCCTGAACGGGTTCGGTACTTCGCTTCACAAGGATGGCTCGTCAGGGTAAGTCCGACCCGTAATTTTCAACTGCATGCAGTGTCATTTCCATTCGCGCGTCCAGAAGTTGCTCTCTTCATTGAACGTCTGTCCCGTCAGTACATGGTGGCTTGTGGTGAACAGTTAGTCATCACGAGCCTAACAAGGCCAACCGAACGACAACCGCGTAACGCCTCAGACCGGTCAGTCCACCCAACTGGTATGGCTGTAGATCTGCGTTACAGTGGAAATCAAAACTGTCGAGCGTGGCTCGAAAGGGTTCTCGGTGAGCTAGAGCAGGCCCGTGTCCTAGAGGCAACAAGGGAGCGTTATCCTCCGCATTACCATGTTGCAATTTTCCCAAATCAATATGCTGGCTACGTAGAGGTGCTTCAGAGACGCACAGCTTCCCGATCAGCAGAGATATCCTATACAGTAAGATCTGGAGATTCTTTGTGGACGATTGCTAGAAGGCACCAAACCACTGTAGATGACCTCAGACAGGCAAACGGACTTCGGGGGAGTAAGATCTACGCTGGGCAGGTTCTGGAAGTACCCGCGAACCATTGAGTAAGGGTTATGGTAAGTCCCCTAGTCCAAAAGCGGATGATGCGGTCCGATCAATTGATACAGGTGAGATCTCCGCTAGCGAACGTTACCAGCTTCTAACATCACTAGTGGTTCCGCGTCCAATTGGTTGGATCTCGACTTGGGGCTCAGGCGACACACCGAACTTGGCTCCATTCAGCTATTTTTCTGCTCTATCTCACACGCCAATTCTTGTTGGCGTTTCGGTCGGTCACCGTTCAACTGGCCCAAAAGATACCTTAATCAATATCAGGGAGCGGCTCGCTTTTTGCGCGAATGTTGTTACAGCTTCGCAACTCGATGTAATGAATCTTACCTCCGCGGAAGTGGAGGCAGCTGTAGACGAGTTCGAACTTGCTGGATTGAAGGCAGAACCGTCTGATCGTATAGATGCACCATATGTCGAGGGATGCCCAGCGGTACTTGAGTGCGTTCTCGAACAGGAGGTTGCTCTGGGTGCTGCTCCCAACACACTTGTGATTGGGAGAGTCATCGGTATCAGGCTGGATGCCTCACTTCCTCTAATCAAAGGTAGATCAGAGGTTGATCCAGAGGCACTACTACCAGTTGGGCGGCTTTCTGGTATCGGATATGCGATGCCAGGAGATATACGGAAGATTGCTCGGCCTGGTTAAGTTGTACTAACCCAGGATAGCTGAGACTCGACTTAATGCTAGCGACTAGACGGGTGTGCATAACAGATTTACTAGCTTGGGGGTCCCCCTGAGACTTGATCAACATTGAACGTCTCTAGAATCGCTATGGCTCAGAGAAGTCCAGATAAGAAAATTCTACAGATTGGTTCTCCCGTTCCGCGGAATGCCTCTCTGCCTTGGGACAAGGTAGTCCTTTCTGTTGTAATTCCGGTTTTTAACGAGATAGCAACGGTGGAGAAATTGCTGCGTCAGGTCAGAGAGGTCCCACTTGATTTAGATGTGATCGTCGTTGACGATGGCTCAACCGATGGGACGCGTGATCTACTAGTCGATCTTGCAGATGAGTTGATTGACCAACTCTACATGCATGATAAGAATCTGGGGAAAGGTGCAGCGCTCCGTACGGGGTTTCAGCAGGTAAAAGGGCATGTCGTAGTTATTCAGGACGCTGATCTTGAGTATGATCCGCAGGAACTTCCTGTTCTCTTGGAGCCGATCCTAAGTGGCAAGGCTGATGCTGTTTACGGCTCACGTTTTTTGGGTGGCCCTCATCGGGTGTTGTTGTTTTGGCACTCAGTTGGGAATCGCCTGCTAACACTTCTGTCAAATATCCTGACTGACGTGAATCTCACCGATATGGAGACCTGCTATAAGATGATCCGCACGGATCTGCTCCGGTCACTGCCTCTTTCCACCAAGAGGTTCGGGATTGAACCGGAACTGACTGCTCGATTGGCCCAAGCGGGTGCGCGCATATATGAGTTACCGATCAGTTATCACGGACGTTCTTACTCTGAAGGAAAGAAAATTGGTTGGAAAGATGGTGTTTCCGCCCTAGGATGGATTCTCAAGAGCAATCTTTTGCATCCCCCTGTACCTCGATGGACGCCACCGCTTGAAGATCCTTGGCATACTGATCTTTCTCCTGATTGAACTTTAGAGCTAGGTTCTTTCTGCGGATGTTCTGCTCATAGATGATAGCCACACAAGCCTCAGGCCCAGAAATGAGTGACAAACAGGGCTTTACACTTATAGATCTACTTATAGTTATTGTGATCTTGGGCATTCTGGTGGCCATAGCGATCCCCAAGGTTTCCAACACGACACATAGATCGTATTTCGCTGCTATGGAAGCTGATCTTAAGAACCTGGCAAGCCAGCAGGAGATCCACTACGCCAGCGAGTATTCTTATACTGCAGAGAAATCAGATTTGGCTTTCATCAGTTCTCGCGATGTGAGTATATCCATCAACGCTGATTCTGAAGGTTGGTCAGCTACAGCCACTCATGTAGCTCTTGTACCCACAGAGGGTTGCTCCATCTATCATGGGCCGATTCCAACTACGACTCTCTTGGGAACTCCGAGTGCTCCTGATGAGGTTGCTTGTAGCAGGTAAGAAAAATTGGCAGAGTATGCTTTCTGATTGCCCGGTATAACATTCGGAACTTCTTCTGGTAGTCCTTAGTACACGCTCGGTTGAGCGCTCGAAGAAGCGTCCTGGACACCTGCAGATTATCTCTATCCAGTAAGGACAGCTCTTGGTTCATACTCGAACCTTGTCTATATACTGATAAGGTTAGGTACGTTGGATTAAGGGCTTATAGTCCTAATCAGGGGTAATATGGGACACATCTCGTTTAGTACTGCTGGAGAGTCACACGGTCGGGGCCTCACCGCCCTTATCGAAGGGATTCCTGCAGGTCTTTCCCTAGAGATGGAGCGGGATGTAGATCCTGAATTAGAGCGTCGTCAGGGAGGCTATGGGCGAGGACGGCGTATGCAGATTGAGAGTGATCGCGCCGAACTATTGAGTGGTGTGCGTTTGGGTGAAACACTCGGATCTCCGATTGCAATGCTGATATGGAACCGTGACTGGGAGAACTGGACTACGGCGATGAGCCATCTTCCTCCTGGTGAGGATACAAATTCAAAAGCCCTGCGGCCTCATTATTTGCCACGGCCAGGTCACGCTGATCTGGTTGGCGCCCTGAAGTACGACCGTCGTGACGTACGTGACATTCTAGAGCGGGCGAGCGCTCGGGAAACTGCGGCTCGTGTGGCATGCGCTGCCGTCGCCAAGAAATTCTTATCTGAGTTTGGTATCCGAGTAGAGAGTCACGTCACGTCTATTGGCCCAATTGAGGCTCAGATCATTGAGTTGCCTGAGGATATCAATGAGGTAGCTGATCGTAACCCTGTTCGTTGTCTCGATGAGGGTGCAGTAACGAGAATGATGGCTGAGATCGATGAAGCGAAGGAGAAAGGCGATACGCTCGGTGGCATATTTGAGGTTGTTGCCCTAGGTCTTCCGGTAGGTCTCGGAAGCTATGTGTCATGGGACCAAAAGCTTGATGGACGTTTGGCAGGTGCGGTTATGTCAGTCCATGCCGTGAAAGGTGTCGAGATCGGTCTTGGTTTCGAAGGTGCACGTCGGCCAGGCTCTGGGGTGCATGATCCAATACTACGTGCTGAGGAGAGATCACGGAGTGGAGGGATTGTTCGTGCCTCGAATCGCGCGGGTGGACTTGAAGGGGGAGTCACGACAGGTGAGCCTCTTATTGTGCATGGTGCGATGAAACCAATTTCGACCCTCCGAAAGAGACTGCCTAGCGTTGACCTTCGTGATGGGTCAGATGGAGATGCCGCAGTTGAGAGAAGCGACGTCTGTGCTGTGCCGGCAGCTGCTATCGTCGCCGAAGGTATGGTAGCATTGACACTTGCAGACGCCTTCCTAGACAAGTTTGGTGGTGACTCTCTTTCTGAGGTGCGGAGGAATTTTGATGGCTACATCTCACACTTGAATGAACGAGGCTTTGGCGAACGGTGAAAGTTTCCCTTGCCCACAGGGTTCTACTTGTAGGCTTCATGGGTTCTGGGAAATCGGCTGTAGGCAGGGAGCTAGCAGAGCAACTGGGGTGGCGTTTCGAAGACATTGACGAGGCCATCATCCGTGATACTGGTATGTCAATTGCTGAAATCTTTAAGGATCCTGGAGAGTCCTCTTTCCGACTGGAAGAGCACAGGAAGACTCGAGAAGCTCTCAATCAAGACGAAGTAGTGATTGCAACTGGAGGGGGTTGGGCAGTTGTCCCCGGACGCTTCGATGAGATACCAGATAGCACGTTGACCATTTGGCTCACCGTAAGTCCTGAGGAAGCGATCCGGCGGGTTGCAGATTCTGAGAACACTAGGCCTTTGCTTAGTTGCTCAAACCCGCTGGAGAAAGCACGAAACCTTCTTAAAGAACGCTCGGATTCCTACAGTCAGGCAGAGCATAAGGTGGACACTGACGGCTTCTCAGTAGAAGATGTGTCGGTCCGTATCTTGGAGATACTGCAAGCGAATAACCCACGGAATGGGATGGAATGAGTCATACACTCGTAATTGTCGAATCACCTGCGAAGGCCCGTACGATAGAGAAATATCTTGGCGACGGATATGAAGTTGCCGCATCTGTCGGACACGTTAGAGATTTACCAAAAGATGAGTTGGGAGTTGATGTCGACAATGATTTCAAGCCGAAGTACGTAACAACGAAGACAAAGCTCGTTAAGGAATTAAAAAGCCTGGCGAGCGCGGAAGATATTACCCGCGTTATCCTTGCTACAGATCCGGACAGAGAGGGGGAGGCGATCGCGTACCATGTCGCAGAGCGACTTGGGTATGAAAAGGATAAGGAGCGTTTCCAGCGAGTAACTTTTCACGAAGTCACAAAAGAGGCAGTTCAAGAAGCTCTGGATAATCCCGGGCCTCTTGATAGCAATAAAATAGAGGCTCAGCAGGCGAGGAGAATTCTTGATCGGCTGGTTGGCTATCAGGTCAGCCCAATGCTATGGGAGCCGATCCGGTTTGGTCTCTCTGCAGGTCGCGTGCAGACGGTAACCCTGCGCCTCATTTGTGAGCGGGAGTATGAAATCCGCGCTTTTATTGAACAGGAATACTGGTCGATTACCGCGCACCTTACTAAGGATGGTCAAAAGTTCGAAGCAAAACTGCATCAGATTGATGCGAAGAAATTCAAGCTCTCCGGAGAAGATGCTGCGACCGAAGTAGTTGGGGATTTGAATGGTGTCCCGTTCGTGGTATCGGACGTGAAGCGTCGCGAACGCAGAAAGAATCCAGCTGCCCCCTTCACTACATCAACTCTGCAACAAGAAGCTGCTAAGCGGCTCGGATTCTCAGCGCGCGCCACGATGTCGACTGCGCAGAAACTTTATGAGGGGAAAGAGATTGGTGGCCGAGGTCAAATCGGCTTGATCACCTATATGCGTACAGACTCAAATAGGGTGTCGCCCGGTTCAACAAGTCAGGCTCGAGAGTGGATAACTAGGGAATTTGGCGAGGCCTATATACCCAAATCTCCTCGCCTCTACGGTGGTAAGAAACAACGCGCAGCGCAGGACGCCCACGAAGCTGTGCGTCCGACGGATCCGATGCTCCACCCATCGGAAGCCAGGAGTTATTTGACTGAAGGCGAAGCGAAGCTGTACGAATTGATTTGGCTTCGGTTCATGGCCAGTCAAATGTCATCTGCTGTATACGACACGACTACTGTAGACTTTAAACTAGTAGGTGCTAGTGGGCGGGGTTATTTATTCCGATCCACTGGATCAATTGTGAAATTTCAAGGTTTCACAGGGCTCTATCTCGAAGCCAGAGAGTCCGGTGAACACCGTCGTCTAGACGATCTGGAACCACTACCAGAACTCGCTCCTGAAGATTTGAGTGAAACTGAGCAAATCGAGCAGAAGCAGCACTTCACCCAGCCCCCTCCGCGCTTTTCCGAGGCCAGTCTTGTAAAGGAGTTGGAGAAATTAGGCATAGGAAGACCTTCCACTTATGCGGATACCATAGGGAAGATCAGAGACAAAGACTATGTGGAATTAGAGAAAAAACGCTTCCATCCGACGGATCTTGGTGAGGTAGTTACCAAGCTTCTTGTCCGCATTCTTCCAAACATCTTCGATGTTGAGTTTACAAGTCGGATGGAAAACGAACTGGATCGAGTAGAGGACGGGGAAGTAAAGTGGCACAAGCTGCTTGCAGGTTTTTACCCTGGATTTCTAGAACGACTGGAGGACGGTCAAGAAAATTCTGACCAGATCATAAAGGAAATTCTTGCGGCTGAGGGTGAGGTATGTGAACAGTGTGGTCAGCCCATGTTGGTTAAGTGGACTAAGAGTGGCCGTTTTCTAGGTTGCTCAGCATACCCTGAGTGCAAAGGCAAGCGCTCGATGGATGGAATACCCCCTGAAGGGATAGAACTCGGCCTCCATCCTGCGGAAGGTAGGCAAGTTCGGCTAAAGACTGGACGTTATGGCCCCTTCTTAGAACTTGAGGCGCCAGAGAAAGGTACCAAGCCGAAACGTGTCAGTTTACCAGAAAAGATGACTGCCTCTGAGGTCGACTTAGAGGAGGCAGTCAAACTGTTAGATGACCTTAGTGCGGAAGGGATAGAACTCGGCCTCCATCCTGCGGAGAGCAGGACGGTTCGGGTAAAAGATGGCCCCTATGGTCCATATGTTGAACTTGAGGCGCCAGAGAAAGGTACCAAGCCGAAACGTGTCAGTTTACCAGAAAAGATGACTGCTTCTGAGGTCGACTTAGAGTATGCGGTCAAGCTTCTGGAATTGCCCCGGACAGTAGGTGAAGATCCAAACACAGGGGAGGAAGTCGCGGCAGGCCTTGGACGTTATGGACCCTTTGTGCGTCGCGGGAAGACCTTCGCAAACCTGAAGAGCTTTGATGCGATGTGGACAGTAACCCTAGAGGAAGCGCTTGGCCTTATCGAAGCAAAATCTTCTGGAAAACCGCAAGCGCTGAAAGAGCTCGGGGAACATCCTGATACTGGACAAGAACTGTTTATCTATTCAGGTCGCTGGGGGCCATATATTAAACACGAAAAGGTAAATGCGGGGCTTCCTAAGGGAATGGAAGTAGATGAGGTAACGCTCGAGATAGCGATAGATCTGCTCGAGAAGAAAAAAGCTAGTCGTGGAAAGAAAAAAGGTCGGGGCCGGAGTAAGAAGTGAAGGTAAGCGTTATAGGTGGGGGACTCGCCGGTTGTGAGGCGGCACTCCAACTCACGCGGCAGGGGTATCTGGTCCGTTTGATGGAAATGCGTCCCGAGAAGTCCACGGAGGCACACCATACTGACAGCTTAGGTGAGTTAGTCTGCACAAACTCATTCAAGAGTGAAGACCCTGCGAATGCGCATGGGCAGCTTAAGCGAGAAATGAGAATGCTCGGGTCGGTATTGCTGCGCTCAGCGGATGTATCTCGTGTTCCTGCGGGTTCGGCTCTCGCAGTTGACCGAACTCTTTTTACGCAGGCGATGACAGCAGCAATTGAGGCTGAATCTGCAATCGAAATTGTACGAGAAGAATGCACCGATCTTCCTTGCGGACCAACTGTAATTGCTACTGGGCCACTTACGTCCAATCCTCTTTCTGAGGCCATTCAGCAAGAACTCGGAGATGGTGGGTTATCGTTCTTTGATGCGATCGCACCCATTGTTCACCGTGACGGACTTGATGAAAACGTAGTTTTTGCTGCTGGCCGTTTTGATCAAGATGCGGACTATCTCAATTGTCCGATGTCTGAGCCGGAGTATCTAGCGTTTGTTGAAGCACTCAGAGGTAGTGAGGGACACCAAGGGCATGATTGGGACACTGTTCCATACTTTGAGGGATGTCTCCCGATTGAAGTCATGGCCTCACGAGGTATAGATACATTGAGATTTGGTCCAATGAAGCCGATCGGGCTTACAGATCCACAAACAGGTAAACGTCCTTGGGCTGTGGTTCAATTAAGACGTGAGGACAGGGCAGGTCAGATGTGGAACTTGGTTGGGTTCCAGACGCGACTAAAGATCGGGGAACAGCGCGAGATCTTTAAGACTATCCCTGGCCTTTCGAATGCTGAATTCCTCAGATGGGGCTCAATCCATAGAAATAGCTACTTGAATTTTCCTGGCTGTTTATCCTCAAGTGGCTCATCGAAACAACGGACTGACCTTATTTTTGCAGGCCAGTTAACTGGCGTAGAGGGTTATACTGAGTCGGCTGCGAGCGGAATTTTCGCAGGTATCAACCTAGGAAGATCTCTTTGTGATCAAGAACCGTTGATTCCTCCGCCTACTACTATGCTAGGAGGACTCTTCCGCTATCTAAGAGATGCCGATCCAAAGCATTTTCAGCCTATGAACTCGAATTGGGGATTGGTTGACCCTCTCAGTAAGCGTATCCGATCCAAGCGTGAGCGGAGAGAATTGCTAGCTCAGCGAGCTAATGAGGACTTCTTGGTATGGATGCAAAAGAATGGTCTGGCGATGGACAGAGCTAGAGCGAGTGCATAGCGCCGCTGGGTAAACACGGGGGCCAAATGAGCGAAGCGACTCTTCGTCGAGAGGTAAGGGAGTTTCTAACGCACTTGGCTATGGAGCGTCAACTATCCAAGAATACCGTGAAAGCTTATCGACGGGACCTTGGTCAATTGGATCTTTTCTTGACGGAGTACCTCGGCCGGCCGGACTGGAAATGGTCGGACTCGGATGTCGACCGGCTCGCACTAAGAGGATTCTTAGGCTGGCTGGACAGGATGGGACTCTCAAAGCGCACGATTGCTCGTAAGCTTTCTGCTGCTCGTTCATTTTTCAATTTTCTGTATATCGAGGGTAGCATTGATATTGACCCCACTAGTGCCGTTCGTCCCCCAAAGGCAGAAAAGCGACTGCCTGGACATTTGTCTGCAGGGGATATTCGTCTGGTGTTTGAAGAGGCTGAGCGAAACGCAGAAAAAAACACACTTGGGACCACACGTGAGCTTCTGATTCTGGAACTACTCTACGGTAGTGGCTTACGTCTTGAAGAGCTTCACAGTTTGGATCTGAAGTCTATCGACAGCTCATCTAGGTTTGTTCGGGTGGTCGGAAAGGGGCGTAAGGAGAGGATCGTTCCAATAACAGAATCTGCGCTCCGAGCACTCGACCGATACGAGCCACGGAGGAGAGAGGTACGGAACCATGTGGAAGATGCACTCCTTGTGAATGCTCGAGGAGGTAGGCTTTCAGCACGCTCAATCCAAGCTTCTGTTTCCAAGTGTTTTGAAGTGGCGGCTGGCTCCCACGGACTTTCTTCTCATGCACTACGCCATTCATTTGCGACGCATCTATTGGATGCGGGTGCCGATCTTCTTGCGGTAAAGGAGCTTCTCGGGCACGTGTCGCTTTCAACGACCCAGATCTATACGCACACAACTAAAGAGCGTTTACAAAAGGTCTATAGGGACGCCCACCCTCGAAGTAAGTAGAGACTACAGCCAAGCCTGCCATTTTGGCACTACTGAAGTTAGATTAGCCGTTCGTGAAAAATCGGGTACTGAGACTTGTCGTTATTTATGAGGAACATGCCTGATCTAACGTATTAGCCGGAGACATCTTCTATGACTCTTCCGTCTGTTCATGCCACTACCGTGCTCGCTGTGCGGAAGGATGGGCGTATAGCTATGGGTGGAGATGGGCAAGTCACCATGGGTGATACAGTTGTTAAGGGCAGGGCACGAAAGGTCCGGGCGGTTAAAGATGGTTCGATCTTAGCTGGTTTCGCTGGAGCTGTAGCAGACGCTTTCACTTTGTTCGAGAAACTTGAGGAAAAGCTTGAGCGCTTCCCTGCAAATATGCCTAAGGCAGTAGTCGAACTCGCGAAGGACTGGAGAATGGACCGGTATCTACGTCGTCTAGATGCGCTCTTGGCGGTGGCCGATAAAGATCACTTGTTTCTAGTCAGCGGTACGGGAGACGTTATTGAGCCCGACGATGGGATTCTAGCTATTGGATCGGGTGGCTCCTATGCCTTAGCAGCAGCACGTGCACTCAAGGATTCCTCTGATCTTGATGCACAGGGTGTGGTTCAGCGGGCGCTCGAAATTTCATCGGAAATTTGTATTTACACGAATAGTGAGATTGTCGTACATGAGCTGGGTGTTGACGAGGGAGAAACAGCATGACGAGCAAGGTGCTTGAGCACCAAGACAAAGCCATATCCACAACAGTGGAAGACGAATCCAAGGATTCGATGTGGCTTGATGAGCTAACTCCAAGACAAATCGTAACTGAACTCGACAAGTACATTGTTGGCCAAGATGACGCCAAGAAGTCAGTCGCCATAGTACTCCGAAATCGATGGCGTCGGCAGCGGGTTGAGGATGAAATGAGGCAGGAGATTGCCCCTAGCAACCTGATTCTTATAGGTACAACCGGAGTTGGAAAAACGGAGATTGCTCGACGTTTGGCGCGGCTAGCTGGTGCACCTTTCCTTAAGGTAGAAGCCTCTAAATTCACGGAAGTAGGCTATGTCGGCCGTGATGTAGAATCGATGATACGCGACCTTGTGGATATCTCGGTAAATCTCGTCCGGGCAAACCGGGAGTATGAGATGCAGGAAGTCGCTGAAAAGCGTGTAGATGATCGAATCCTTGATCTCCTATTACCCGCCATGAGTCCGGATCAGACAGAAGAAACCAATGGAGAGGGTCCTCACATTTTTGTTGCAGGACCAGCGGGAGTTTCAGAAAAAGAAGGAGAAGGGATCCAAGATCGTAGGCAGCGTACTCGCGAAAAGCTTCGGAAGCTTCTCATTGATGGGAAGTTAGATGAACGAGAGATCGAAGTTGAGGTTAGCCAATCTGCCAACATAGAGGGGATGATGATCCCCATGGGTGGGGCTGGTGATGGGCTCGATCATGGTTTCACTGAGATGCTTCAAGACATGCTGCCCAAGCGCACAAAGAGTAGGGTTGTCACGGTCGCAGAAGCACGTCGGATTCTTATCCAGGATGAACTCGACAAGCTCGTTGATATGGATGAGGTTGTGAATGAAGCCCTCTACAGGGCGGAAGAGATGGGTATCGTCTTTCTAGACGAAATCGACAAGGTCGCAGGCACGCGCAGTGGCCAGGGCCCGGATGTCAGTCGTGAAGGAGTGCAGCGGGACCTCTTACCGATTGTGGAAGGGTCAACCGTGACGACCAAGTACGGGTTGGTCCGAACAGATCATATGCTTTTTATAGCTGCGGGTGCCTTCCATGTGGCAAAACCGTCGGACCTGATCCCTGAGCTCCAGGGTCGCTTTCCGATCAGAGTCGAACTTAAGACCCTGGTTGAGAAGGACTTTGTTCGCATTCTGAAGGAACCAAAGAATGCTCTTCTTGAGCAATACCGGGCTATGATCGAGACAGAGGGGTCATCGATTGAATTCAGTGACGATGGGGTAGCTGAGATCGCCCATATAGCGATGCAACTGAACGAGCGCATGGAAAATATCGGTGCCCGCCGATTACAAACTGTGATGACGACTCTGCTAGAGGATGTGCTATTCAAGCTTCCTGAAGCTGGAACAGAGTCGATCTTTGTGGACAAGGCCTTTGTACAAGAGCAACTCGAAAAGGTGGCAACCAACGAAGACCTCAGCCGCTACATCCTTTAACCTTTTATGAGCCTCGTTATGCATAAGCGAGACTTCTTGTCGATCGCTGACTTTAGCTCTGATGAGTTAACAGAACTCCTCAGCCGAGCGCATAGATTGAAAACGGGCGAGGACCATAGCCAACTGACTGGCAAGAGTTTGGCAATGATTTTCCGTAAGAGTTCAACTCGGACCAGGATTTCATTTGAAGTCGGCATGACTCAGTTGGGTGGCCATGCACTTTTCCTCTCTGATCGTGATAGCCAGATCGGACGGGGAGAGCCGATTCACGATACGGCCAAAGTTCTGTCGCGCTACGTCGACGGTATCATGATCAGAACGTTTGGTCACGAAGAAGTTGAAGAGCTGTCTCGGCATTCCTCGGTACCGGTAATAAACGGTCTCACAGATTTATTGCACCCATGTCAGGTGGTTGCAGACTTGCAGACTATTGCTGAGGAATTTGGTCCGAACTATCCAGAGCGAACTGTTGCTTGGATTGGTGACGGAAACAACATGGCAAACTCCTGGTTGAACGCTGCGTATCGACTAGGATTTTCAGTTCGCTTGGCCTGTCCTGAGGGTTACGATCCCGACCTTTCGATCCTTAATCGTGCCGAAGAAATGGCTGATGTTCTCCTTACAAGAGATCCCCTTGAAGCTGTTCAGGAGGCCGACGTTGTGACCACAGATGTGTGGGCTTCGATGGGCCAAGAAGAGGAAGCTCGAGAACGGATGGGAGCATTTTCTGGCTTCTCGGTCGATGACACTTTAATGGGGCAAGCGACTCCAGATGCAATTTTTCTGCACTGTTTGCCTGCTCATAGAGGAGAAGAGGTGAGTAGTTCAGTGATTGACGGAACACAGTCCAGAATCTTTAACGAGGCCGAAAATCGGCTTCACGTCCAGAAGGCGATTCTCTTGGAGCTCTTGGGATGAACAGTCTATTGAAACGTACTTCCCTCTACGAACGACATGTTGCTGGAGGTGGGAAGATTGTCCCATTTGCAGGATTTGAAATGCCAGTGCAATACCAGACTGGAATCATCGCAGAGCATGCCGCAGTTAGGGAAACAGCCGGTCTCTTTGATGTCTCTCATATGGGTGAATTCATCGTCCGAGGCCCACAAGCTTTGGAGCTGGTTCAGCATGTTACCGTAAACGACGCATCGAAAATCGAAGTCGGGCAGGCACAGTACTCTGCCATGTGTCTCGAATCAGGCGGTATTATAGATGATCTCTTGATCTATCGTTTTGCTGATCGTTTCATGCTGGTAGTGAACGCTGCCAATCGGGAAAAGGATCTGAAGTGGATTCAGCAGCACGCAGACACTTTTGATGTAGAGCTTGAGGATGTGTCAGAGGGAACTGCTCTCATAGCGCTTCAAGGTCCAGCTGCAAGGGAAATTCTGCAGCCTCTTACTAAGCCTGATGTCAATTCAATAGAGTACTACCGGTTCTCTGAAGGAGAGGTTGCCAACGTCCCGGCGGTCATTAGTGGGACGGGTTATACCGGAGAGGATGGCTTTGAACTCTACACAGCGGCTGAAGATGCTTCAAAAGTGTGGGATGCGCTTCTCAGTGCTGGTTCTTCTGATGGCTTGATACCAGCAGGATTAGGTGCGCGAGATTCATTGCGACTTGAAATGGGCTATTCCTTATATGGCAACGATCTAGACGAAAATCATACGACACTTGAGTCCGGACTCGGATGGATTACGAAGCTAGATAAAGATGATTTTGTGGGCAGGGATGCCCTCATAGAGCAAAAAGAGAATGGAGTAGCCCGCCGATTGGTTGGTATGAAATTAGAAGGAAGGGCTTTCCCACGGCCTGGGTATCCCATCGTGTCGAACGGGGAAGCTGTGGGCCAGATCACCAGTGGTACCATGAGTCCATCGCTTGGTGTGGGGATTGCTTTGGGTTACGTACCATCGGAAATGGCCAAGATCGACACTGTTCTTCAAATCGACGTACGCGGACGGCTAGCAGACGGCCGTGTGCAGCGACCTCCGTTCTATACAGATAGCTCAATCAGGCGCTAACGCCTTTGATGACCATAGTCTATGCGTATCGGAATCCTAACCGTCAGTGACGGATGTGCCAGTGGCCATCGTGAAGATCGTAGCGGATCACTGATTACGGAGTGGTGTGCGACCCACGAGTATCGTGTGGCAGCACGTGAAGTAGTCCCTGATGAGACTTCAGCGATCACGCGGGTACTGATTTCGTGGGCAGATGAATTGGATATCGATCTACTACTGACCACTGGAGGGACCGGGCTGACGATGCGTGATGTCACCCCCGAAGCAACACGTGCGGTAATAGACCGGGAGGCGCCTGGGATAGCCGAGGAGATACGGAGAGTAGGTCGAGAGAGCACACTTTTTTCAGTGCTTTCACGAGGAATGAGTGGAACCCGTGGCCAGACACTCATCGTGAACCTCCCTGGGAGTCCCGGGGGAGTAGGGGATGGTCTGTCGGTGCTCGAACCTCTGATAGATCATATAGCAGAGCTACTTAGAAATGAAAGCGTGCCCCACGACAAGCAGGAAGATGTGTCGTGAATAACGATCAAGTACTCATTTCAACCCATGACCTATCAACCGCCGGGCTTCTGCGAGATGGTTTCAAGTCTTCCGGTTATTCCACTGACTTAGTCACCCCTGATGAAGAGCTATCAGCCGAGGAAGGCGCCGTTCTATTAGTACTCACCGGAGGGGCTGAACAAGGAGAAAACACCCTAGTCATTCAGGCCCGTGATAAACTTCAGATACCTGTTTTCATAATCAGTTCGCAGCCATTAGTCACAGAGATGAGTCAGGATGTCGATGAAGTGTTCGATAGTCCTTCAATGATTGGTGATGTAATTCTTCTTGGGAGCCGTCTTATTGAGCGCCGGCGCCTTCAGCGTTTAACTGGTATTGTTGGTGAGACGGATGCGATGAGCGAAGTGCTCGAGCGAGTAGTACAGATTGCACCGGTTGAGTCTACCGTGCTTGTTACTGGAGAATCGGGGACAGGAAAAGAGTTGGTAGCACGAGGAATTCACGCGCTCTCACCACGTCGGCACGAACCCTTTATAGCAGTCAATGTCGCTGCGCTTTCAGATACACTTCTGGAATCAGAGCTATTTGGACACGAGAAAGGGGCTTTTACTGGTGCGATTGCTTCCCGTCGAGGACTGTTTGAAGTATCAAACGGTGGGACAATATTCCTGGACGAGATCGGTGACATGGCTTTGTCAACGCAGACCAAACTCCTCCGGGTGCTTGAACAGCAAGAATTTCATAAACTTGGGGGTGAGCAGAGTATCAAGGTTGACGTTCGAATCGTTGCCGCCACAAACCAAGATCTCCGGAGATTGGTGTCACTTGGTCAATTCCGAAGAGATCTTTATTTCCGCTTAAATGTCCTCTCTATAATCCTTCCAGCACTCCGTGACCGGAAGGCGGATGTCCCCACTCTTGTAGAAACTTTCGTAGCAGAAGCTTCTAATCGGCATGATCGAGATTTCCACGGTATCTCCTCAGATGCGATGGAGATTCTCATAAATTACTCATGGCCAGGTAATGTCCGAGAGCTCAAGAATCTGGTCGAATCTATGGTTGTTCTAGCTCCAGGTCGGGTGATACGACCCGAAGATATTCCTGAGGAGGTCAGAACAGGCGGTGGGCAAGCCCTACTACCCGCCTTAGTCGATCAAACTGTGCATTCAGGCGAAGTCCAAAAGCATCTGAAACCGGAACTCGAGTTTGTATTTCGAACGTTGGTAGATCTTCGCCTCGACATGGATGATTTAAGAAGAGAGTTTGAGGCGTACCGGAGCGGTGAAGGTCTTACGATTAATGGTGAAACAGTCCTAGGTACAGTGGGATCTGTATCTAGTGATAAACCAATTGATTCAGACATAGAAATTGGAGCCTTACCTTCACAGCTGGGCATTGAGGTCTCCGACGAATCTCACGCCTCAGATTCCGGATGGAAGCCAAGTTCTGACTTCAATGCACCTGTCGTATTTCGACCTGGAATGACTATGGAAGACGTAGAGCGGAATACGATTTCAGCCGTGCTATCTTCGGTAGGAGGGAACCGTCGGAAGGCTGCTAAGCTCTTAGGGATTGGGGAGAGGACTCTCTACCGGAAGATCTCTAAGTACGAATTAGATGAATAACCCGATCTAAACCTTGCTTGATGTTTATCAGTGAGTGATTAACGCATCAGGTTCAAGCTACTCAGCTTCTGTTAAGAGATCGTCTAGAGCTTCAAGTAGGGCTTTACGGCCCACTCCAGTTTTTGAAGAGAAGGGGACCACCTGATCTTCATCAAAACCCAGCTCCTCACAGGCACGTTCGACAGCAGGAGGACACTGGCTTTTCTTTAGCTTGTCCATTTTTGTGAGTACAGCGACAGCAGGTATACCTAGCTTAGAAAGGTATGATGCCATCTCCAAGTCATGCTTTGTTGGCTTTCTGCGAGCATCAGTTAAGTGCACCAATCCCTTAAGGCAGTCACTTTCTCTTAGGTACCAGTCTATTAGTTCTAACCAAGAATTTCGCATATGCTCAGGTGCTCGGGCATAGCCATAACCAGGGAGATCAACAAGAAAGAAGCGCTCATTTACAAGAAAAAAATTGATGGTTTTTGTCTTTCCAGGGGTTGCGGATACGTGAGCTAACTTGCTACGGGTCCTTCTGAGGAGCGTATTGATTAAAGAAGACTTTCCAACGTTCGAGCGACCCAATAAAGCGATCTGAGGAAGCGTGTCAGGAAATTCGCCGCCTGGCTTGGCTAGTGTTCCCGAATACTCAACTGTTCTAATCTTCATCCGTGTGAATACGGAAACCCGAGCTCAGGATTAGTTGTCTGCGTTCTTTGATTAATCATACTTTCAACTAAAACAGCATCCATCACTTCGTCCATGGTATTGACTAGCGCAAACGTCACACCCGCGTGAACCTCATCCGGCAGAAGTTCGAGATCGGGTGCATTTGCAGCAGGAAGCACCACTCGTCGTATGCCTCCCCTAAGTGCTGCAACGGCTTTTTCTTTGATACCTCCGACTGATAGGACGCGACCTCGGAGGGTGATTTCTCCAGTCATAGCTACATCCGCACGTGTCGGTTTTTCGATCAAAGCTGAGATTAGTGCAACAGCGATTGTAATTCCCGCCGAAGGACCATCTTTAGGAGTCGCACCTTCTGGAATGTGGATGTGAACATCAATTTTCTCGTGGAACTGAGGGTCGAGGCCAAGTAGGGAGGAGCGTGAACGTGCGTATGTGACTGCAGCGTGGGCGGATTCCTGCATGACCTCGCCGAGAGTGCCTGTGAGTCTGAGGTTACCAGTCCCCATGACTATAGCTACCTCGACATCTAGAACCGCACCTCCGACTGCCGTCCAAGCAAGGCCGTTAGCAATACCGATCCGGTCACTATTCTCGTCCCGATCAGGAGGAGCATAGGGTCGAGGGCCAAGTAGTTCCTTGAGGTCTTGAGGTTCTAGTAGGTTGGAAACCTTCCGGCCATCTGCAACAGATCGGGCCAGTTTCCGAGCAATTCGTGATAACCGCCTCTCGAGTTCTCTAACGCCGGCTTCACGGGTATATCGTTCGATCACATCATGCACTGCAGCAGGAGATAGTTCGATTTCTTCTGCTCTCAGTCCGTGACGCTTGATCTGGTTTGGCCAAAGGAAGCGCGTTGCGATTTCTCGTTTCTCGGTATCCAGATAGCCTGGAAGTCGAATCACTTCCATGCGGTCACGCAGTGGCTCCGGGATGTCCTGGAGTGTGTTGGCAGTTGCTATGAAGAGGACGTCGGAGAGATCGTAATCAAGTTCAAGGTAATGGTCTGTGAAGTTCGCATTTTGCTCCGGATCCAGTACCTCCAAGAGAGCTGCACCAGGGTCTCCGTGGAAGTCTCTTGCTAGCTTATCTACCTCATCAAGCAGGAAAACTGGATTAAGTGTGCCGCTTCGGCGCATCCCCTGGAGTATTCGTCCTGGTAACGCTCCGACGTAAGTACGCCTGTGTCCTCTAATTTCTGCTTCATCCCTGATACCACCGAGGCTTACTCTTACGAATTCTCGCCCTAAAGCGAGAGCAATACTTCGGCCTAGCGAAGTTTTGCCTACCCCCGGAGGTCCAATTAGACAAAGAATTGGTCCACGTATCTCACCTACTAGGGACAGCACCGCAACGTGATCGAGAATCCGTTCCTTTACTTCAATTAAACCAAAGTGATCAGAATCAAGGATTTTGGAGGCGTGTTCTACTGACAAATTGTCTTGGGATCGCGCAGTCCAGGGGAGCTCGACAATCCAATCGAGGTGTGTTCGAATGACAGCTGCTTCTGGAGCAACGGGGTTTAATTTTTTCAGACGGCCCAATTCCTTGTTTGCCAGGTCCAGGGCTTGAGGAGGAAGGTTGGCATCGTGAATAGCTTGCCCGATCTCTTTCCACTCGTCTAAGTCTTCCTGTGATGAGTCCTTCCGGATTCCTCCAAGGCCAAGGACAAGATCAGGTGTTTTCTCTTCTTTTAGCTGAAGTTGAATTTGCCGGTCTAGCTTGGCCTCGATACGCATGATCTCAAGTTCACGTGTTAGCAATTGGCGTAAGATCTCCAATTGCTCGACCGGATCTATCGTTTCCAGCAGTTCCTGTTTGTCCAGAGCCGGCAAGATAAGGTGTCCGGCAACCAGGTGAATGAATCGAACACGGTCACCCTCGGCAGAAAGCATCCCAGAAAGCTCTTCAGGGATTCTCTCGTGGAGCTGAGCATATTCTGAGTAGAGGTTGGCTACGGTCTGAGTAAGTGATAAGGCAGTCTCCAGCACCTCACCATCTGATTCTACTTCGCGATCAGTCAGTAGTTCGATAGTGGCTCGTAGAGCCTTGGTCTTGGTTGTTAGCCTGAGGATTCGAGCACGTCCGAGTCCTTCAAGCACCACTCGAGAAGTTCCATCCGGTAGAGCTGTAATCTGGATGATTCGAGCGATTGTTCCTATTCGAAATAGATCTCCACTTCCGGGATCATCGATTGCCGAGTCTCGTTGGGTAACGAGCAGGACTAGATCACTGTCTAAACCTGCTTCCTCAAGGGCTGTGACAGAGCGACTACGTCCTATTAGTAGAGGTAGAACGGAATAGGGGAAGAAGACGAGGTCTCGGAGTGCGATTACCGGTAGACGGTTAGGTACCTCAACTTGATCTTCAGCCCGGATGAGCTTTGCCATTCTTTGGCTCGAGTGCGCGAGAGGGTTTGCTTGGGGCCTATCGTACACATTCAATCGCACTCACAACAGAGATGCTTTGAAGGGATCCTTCGGCATCAGATAAGCGTCGCCCAGGCGACATGTTTTTCTCGGAGATCCAGCTGCTGAATGGCTCTTCAGATGAATTTACAGTTCGCGCTGACTCTACGCTTCTAGCTTTTGTTCCTCAGGGTTTAGCAATAGAAGCGGAGCTGTGCCCTGTTCAACACATTCCGAAGTGATAACCACTTCGCTAACGTCTGCCCGTGATGGGATCTCAAACATCAGGTCCCTCATAATACCTTCAATGATTGAGCGGAGACCCCGTGCCCCTGTCCCCCTCTCTAACGCCTTGCGTGAAATGGCCTTGATCGCTTTTCGATCAAAAGTAAGACCAACGCCTTCAAGTTCGAACATCTTTTGGTATTGCTTTACCAACGCATTCTTGGGCTCTTCAAGGATGCGTTCAAGAGCTTCCGCATCAAGTTCTTCCAGGTGCACACCTACGGGCAGCCGTCCAACCAATTCTGGGATCAACCCGTACCGCTGCAAATCCTCTGGCTCGACCCAACGCATGATGTCATCATCATCTGTCTTCTCAAGCTCGTCACCGGTGAAGCCAATCTGCCTCTTTCCTAGACGAGCTTCGACAATCTTCTCAAGTCCATCGAATGCACCTCCACAGATAAACAGGATATTTCGTGTATCCACCTGAATATATTCCTGTTGCGGATGCTTCCGGCCTCCTTGTGGAGGCACTGATGCTATAGTGCCCTCGAGTATCTTCAGAAGCGCTTGCTGGACACCCTCACCAGAGACGTCTCGGGTAATTGATGGATTCTCAGATTTCCGTGCGATTTTGTCCATCTCATCAATGTAGACGATCCCCCGCTCACAGTCGGAAACATTAAAGTCAGCTGCTTGTAGGAGTCGCACGAGGATGTTTTCTACATCTTCACCGACATAACCTGCTTCAGTCAGTGTCGTCGCATCTGCGATGGTGAATGGCACATGGAGCATTCGGGCAAGTGTTTGTGCAAGTAATGTCTTCCCTACTCCTGTTGGTCCAATAAGAAGAATATTTGCTTTCTCGATCTCAACCTCATCGAGTACACCATTATGGTTTACTCGTTTGTAATGATTATAGACCGAGACCGCTAAAGATTTCTTCGCAGCTTCCTGACCTATGACGTATTGGTCCAGTGTAGATTTAATTTCTTCTGGAGTTGGGCTAGGGATTGCTTTCTCGCTAGTCGCGCGCTCGTCCTCTTCAGCTAGTATTTCGTTACAGAGTGAAATACACTCGTTACAGATATAGACGTTTGGCCCACTGATAAACTTCTTAACAGTTTCTTTATCTTTGCCGCAGAAACTGCAGCGAAGGTTCTTATCACTTGTCATTGGCTACGCACCTCTCAGAATCTGATCTCTAAAGAGTCTTCAGTCGCTACTTTCTGAGTCCGAGGATTTAACAGTTTCTGTTTGAACTGGACCTTCTATGACTTGGTCAATGAGCCCATATTCGACCGCTTCCTGCGGGCTCATGAAACGATCCCGATCTGCATCCTTCTGGATTGTTTCCACTGGTTGCCCTGTGTGCTTTGCAATCAGAAGGTTCAGCTTCTCACGGATGTGCAAGATTTCTTGTGCAGCAATCTCTATGTCTGCAGCTGTGCCCTGAGATCCTCCTGAAGGCTGATGAATCATAATACGGGAGTTTGGCAGTGCACTGCGTTTTCCCTTAGCTCCAGCCGACAAAAGTACTGCTCCCATTGAAGCTGCCATTCCTACGCAGAATGTTGAAACGGGCGCGCGCAGGTGTTGCATTGTGTCATAGATTGCCATCCCTGAGTAAACTCCGCCTCCTGGGGAGTTGATGTACATGAAGATGTCACGCTCCGGGTCTTCAGCATCCAGAAAAAGCAGTTGAGCCACGATGATATTGGCCACATTGTCATCGATGCCACTCCCCAGGAAAATGATTCGGTCCATGAGTAGACGACTAAAAATATCGTAACTGCGCTCGCCTCGGCTGGTCCGTTCAATCACATAGGGAGGATATATAGACATGGTTTTTCTCTCTGACAGTGCCGTTAGGCTGCTGTACCGTCGGTGATTTGTGACTGGTTCTCTATAAAGGAAAAAATCTTTTTCTCGGTGAGCTCTCGTTTCAGCATATCGAGTCGACCGGATTTTTGAAGGTTCGTGTAAACATCTTCTACTGTAGTGTTATTCGCTTCTGCGATTTCTGTGATTTGAGCATCAATTTCATCGTCGTTTGCCGTTAACGACTGAGTATCGGCGATCTCGTCTAAGATAAGAATACGCTTTACCGCTTTCTCAGCTTCTGGTCGAATTGAATCTTGCACATCCTTGAGCTTGTCAGGTTCTAGGTTTTTTGACTCTTCGCCAACAGCTGCATCTATATAGCGGTTTACCATTGAGACTGGAACATCAAAGGGATTAGCCTCAATCAAAAGATCGAGTAGACGACCCCTCACTACCGCTTCAGCCTGATTGCCGGCTTCTTTCTGTAGGTCCTCTCGTACACCTGACTTCAGGTCGTCTAGTGTTTCGAATTCACCAGCCTGTTTGGCAAGATCATCCCCTAATTCGGGCAGTTCTAATTCCTTGCGGCCCAAAACCGTAAGCTCGATACGCTCTAGGTCTCCTCTGCGGTCCTCGTCTGGGAAATCATCGGGAAAAGAGATGTCAAACTCTCCTTTCCCATTCAGTTCAAGACTCTTGATCGCTCCTTCAATATCAGGAAGAGCGTCTCCTTGGCCTAAGATGAATTCGTATTCCCGGCCTTCATCTGATTGATCATCATCTAATCTTCTGATGTTTACGGAGACGAGATTACCGTCTTCCGGAAGACCTGTTTCTATAGGCTTCCAAGCACCGTTCTGCTCTCTAATCCGGTCCAGCACTTTATCTATGTGGTCCTCTGTGACTTCAGTAACGGGTCGCTCAACAGCGAATCCCCCCAGACGGCTGATCTCTATCTCAGGATGAATGTCAAAAACGATTGAGAATACCAGGTCTTCTTCTGGTCTATAATTGATGTTCTCAATCTCGCCTTCACTTATTGGACGGAGTTCCTTCAAGGCCAGTGCCTTTTTGTATGCTTCACTGACTAGGTTGTCCAAAGCTTCCTGTCGTAATGATCCCCCAAATCTGGATTCGATCACTTGCCTCGGAACTTTGCCTTTTCTAAAGCCTTTAAGTCGTGCACGAGAGGCAAGCTTCTCAGCAGCACGTGCTTCCTCTTTGCGCACAACATCTGCTGGAACTGTAACCTCCATGCTCCGGCGCCAGTTCTCTTTCTCCTCTAGGGAGATCACAAGGCTGGAAGCGTCTAAACTCATAGGTCTCTATCGTAAATTCACTAGGTGGCAGAGTGCGAAAGGGGGGACTCGAACCCCCACGGCCTAAGGCCACGGGATCCTAAATCCCGCGCGTCTGCCAATTCCGCCACTTTCGCAGGCGAAAGACAAGATAAAACCGGTGTTGAGAATCGTTCAACGGAAGAACTTCTATGATCTGGTAAAGGAGCTCACACAAAGCAAGAAGCAGAGGCGCCTCTGGCGCCCCTGCTTCTTTCGCTAGGGTAATCGTTTAATTGGGCATGCGAACATTTACCACACGTTCCGTTCCATCTCGATTCTCAAAATGGAGTGAGACGATTTCACCCGCTTCGACCGTATCAAGCGCATCACGCACATCTTCGGGTATAGTGATGTCTGAATCGTTCACCTGAATCAACTTATTCCCCACATATTGCCCCACCCCTCTCCGCTGAGCCGGGCTTCCTCGTGTAACCTGAGTTAGCACGACACCCCCGGCTTCAGAGAACCTTAATTCAGCCGCCAGTTCCTGATCTAGCTCTTCCACATTGATACCCAAGCGTTCTTCGGAGTGGACTGTTCGCTCTGAAACGTTTGTGGGTGAGCTATTGATGGGAGCCTCATCAAGTTGAATGGCCACGTCTATGGGACCCCCATCCCGATAAACAGTGAGGCTGACTCGGTCACCAGGTCGGCGCTGAGCAATTTGTGCCTGTAGCTCCGCAACGTAACCGACTGCTTTACCATCCAAAGCTACGATTACATCCTCAGGCTCAAGGCTTCCACTGGCTGGTCCTTCCGGGTCTACTGCCTGAACTAGGATTCCAGAGACGGAAGGTAGTCCGTATACCTCAGCGTCTTCCGCTGTGGCTGTGATAATTTCTACACCAATTCTTGGTCGCTTCACAGAACCATATTCAACCAGATCTTCCATCACACGGCGAGCGAGATTGATTGGGATAGCGAATCCGTATCCCTGGTAGGCTCCAGTCGTAGAGGCGATTGCAGAGTTTATGCCGACTGCTTGACCGTTGAGGTTCACCATCGGTCCACCTGAATTTCCTGGGTTGATAACCGCATCGGTTTGAAGAAAGTCTTCAATCGCCCAGCGGGAAGCTTGATCACCGAATCTCGGGTCGGAACGCAGTTCGTTCTGAAGGAGCTGCAGCGGTCGACCACGTGCGCTAATGATCCCAGCCGTGACAGTGAAATCAAGAGACGCAGAATTGCCGAATCCAGGGTTGCCAATTGCGAGGACCCACTCTCCCACTTTTACGTTGTCAGAATTACCAAAAGAAAGTGCTGGAAGAGGTTCCCCTGCGTTGACCTTTATAAGAGCTACATCAGTGAAAGGGTCAGTTCCGATAATTTCTGCATCGAAATATCGTCGGTCGGGGAAGTAGACCTTAACCTCGTCCGCTCCTTCCACGACATGGTTGTTGGTAAGAATATATCCGTCCGTAGAGACCACGAATCCGCTGCCTCCCGCGACCTGCCCTTGCGATGGAGGCTGGTTTTGCCCTTCTGGTGAATCAAAGAAGCGCCGGAATGCATCAGGAATTTCTTGGTTAGTAGCCGTCACGGGTCTACGAGCTTCTATCCGCACCACTGCGGGCGTCACCGCATCCGCAAGATTTGTGAATGCTTGGCTGAGATCTAGTGCCGGCTGGACTGCTTCCGGGGATATTTGCGCTGTCTCAGCGATGACGGGCATCGCATAGGACTTACTTGTCCATCCGAGCCCACTGGTAATGGCAAGTCCGACTAGGAAGGCGATAGCGCTATAAAGTGCCACCTTAACCTTCGCACGAAGGGGGTCGTACATCTTAGCTCCTTCCGAAATCAATCATCAGTGTTACCAAGGTCCGCCTAAGCAAACCGGATGGCATACTTACACGTAAAGACCCTAGGTAGATCCAAGTTCCATTCACTTTTCCAGATCTCCCTAGAAAATGTTGAAACCTCTGAATCCGCTAGCCCTTTATCTGTAAAACCGTATGGATTCCATGTAAGGTAAGGTGTTGTGGCTCAGTTCTCCTCCTCCTCCACTATTTCATAATCAGCTTCGACCACATCTTCATCAGTATCAGCCTGGGTTTCACCTGTACTTCCTTCCTCTGGATTTGTTTCTTCATCCCCAGCTTCAGAAGCTTGAGCTTGATACATCTCTTGCCCGGCTGTGCTGAATGCCTGCATTAGTTCATCCCGTGCAGTGCTAAGTGTGTCAGTGTTGTCTCCCTTGAGAGCTTCCTTGGCCTGCTCAAGTGCCGATTCAAGACGATTCTTCGTCGCTTCATCAACCTTGTCGCCCCACTCACCCGAATCTTTTTCCACCTGGTAGACGAGCGAGTCGAGCTGATTACGAGCCTCCACCTTGTCCCGATTTTCTTCATCTTCCGAAGCATGTGCCTCGGCGTCCTGAACCATCCGATCAATCTCGGTATCGGATAACCCACTCGATGCTTCAATCCGTATTTCCTGTTCTTTACCAGTAGCACGATCCTTTGCAGATACGTTCAGGATCCCATTCGCATCAATGTCAAAAGTGACTTCCACTTGAGGCATCCCTCTTGGTGCTGGTGGAATACCCGTGAGTTGGAACTTGCCTATCGTTTTGTTATCGATGGCCATTTTCCGTTCACCTTGGAGCACATGGATCTCGACTGTTGTCTGATTATCCTCCGCAGTGGAGAAGACTTCTGCTTTCTTGGTTGGAATAGTTGTGTTTCGTTCAATCAGGGTTGTCCGGATCCCTCCGAGCGTCTCAATACCTAGAGACAAAGGTGTCACATCAAGCAGGAGGACGTCTGTGACTTCCCCAGCGAGGATACCGCCCTGTATCGCAGCACCCACTGCTACAACTTCATCTGGGTTTACACCCCGGTGGGGTTCCTTCCCAAAGAAGTCCTTGACGATTTCCTGGACCTTTGGGATACGGGTTGATCCTCCCACGAGAATCACTTCGTCGATGTCATTTGTTGTCAGACCAGCATCCGCTAGTGCCTTCTTCATAGGCTCAATCGTGCGCTGGTTAAGATCTTCAACGAGCTGCTCAAATTTAGCTCTTGAAAGTGTGTAGTTCAGGTGCTTAGGACCGTCTTGGCTTGCTGTGATGAATGGAAGATTTATGTCTGATGACATAGTCGTTGAGAGTTCCATTTTCGCTTTCTCTCCAGCTTCCTTAAGCCGTTGAAGCGCCATTGGATCTTGAGACAAGTCGATGCCCTGATCACGCTTGAATTCATCTACGAGCCAGGTGATGATCCTCTGGTCGTAATCATCACCCCCTAGGTGCGTATCACCGTTTGTTGACTTGACCTCGAATACCCCATCACCCAATTCCAAGATCGAGATATCATAAGTACCCCCACCCAAATCAAAGACGGCAATTTTCTCCTCAGATTGCTTCTCCAAACCGTACGCTAACGCGGCTGCAGTGGGCTCATTAACAATTCGCAGCACTTCGAGACCAGCAATCTTTCCTGCATCCTTCGTGGCTTGTCGTTGATCATCATTGAAGTATGCAGGGACCGTTACGACAGCTTGGTTCACCTTAGTCCCCAGGTAGTCCTCAGCAGTTTGTCGCATTTTCTGAAGAACCATGACACTGATTTCGGGTGGGCTGAACGTCTCGTTTTCTGCATTCGGGATCGTGACCTGCACCCTGCCGCTAGAGTCAGGACCGACTTTGTAAGGAACGAGCTTCTCTTCCTCAGAGACCTCGACATGCTTTCGGCCCATGAACCGCTTAATTGAAAAGATCGTGTTTTCAGGATTTGTGATTGCCTGGCGTCGTGCTACCTGACCTACCAGACGCTCACCCTCTTTCGTAAATGCCACCACAGATGGGGTTGTCCTCCCACCTTCTGAGTTCGGGATTACCACCGGCTCGCCACCTTCCATAACTGCGACGACAGAATTGGTTGTACCTAGATCAATCCCAATGACTTTACTCATATTCTCCTCAATATCCGCTGTTAGGCGTTCTTTTATCTCAGTTCTGTTCGTGCAATAGCTATGCCGTAAAACTTCAGTAATTACACGCCGCTTTGGCTGGGTTTATTCTGGCTAACTGCCATAATGGCACCCTTTTGTTGTCTGGCATGATTAAAACTGGGAAGGAATGCGGTGCGAGATTGCGTGACGGCAAACCATGATCTCTCTGTGTTGGTTGTTGTTGGTTAACTATTGTTCCAATGATATTGGGTCTGGTTTACGCTTATCCGAGAAGATGATCACCCGAATGAAGCCACCAGGGCCAGCCGTTGCCGTCCTATGGATAACAGCAGCAACTCTGATCTTGACGGGTGCGTGGCAAAGTACGGGAGCAGAGATTGCCCCCTATCCTTCTTCGGTGACGCAGACAACTTCCCAGGCCGTGAACCAGATTTCTGTTCCGGAGGGATCCCTCAACTTACCCCTAATAGAACGTCTACGATCAATCCTAGGGCTTGCCTTCCTCGTAGCTCTTGCCTGGGTGCTGAGTGTTAACCGAAAGAATGTGGCTTGGCGAATCGTGATTTGGGGTATTTCTCTCCAGGTCCTATTTGCGTTCTTCATCTTAAGAACGGATATCGGGGCTGATTTCTTCGATGTGATTAATAGCGTAATGGTTGCCCTTCTCAGTTTCACTGTAGATGGCGCCAGTTTTATTTTCGGTAACTTAGTGTATGACAACGTGCCGGTGGGGGTTGGGACTGTGGGGCAGGGTGAGTTCACGGAGATGCCCGGTCAGGTAGCCAACACAGGGGCATTTTTCGCATTCAATGTCTTGCCCACTATCATCTTTTTCTCATCTCTGATGACGGTCCTCTATCATCTTGGCATCATGCAGCTAGCCGTGAGAGGCATAGCATTTGTGATGCAGCGTACTATGGGGACTTCTGGTGCTGAAACGATGTGCGCAGCCGGAAACATCTTCGTAGGTCAGACTGAGGCACCTCTCCTTATCAAGCCGTTCGTTGAGAAGATGACAATGTCAGAGCTCATGGTTGTCATGACTGGCGGTTTTGCCACAGTAGCAGGAGGTGTGCTTGCTGCGTATGTGGGCCTTCTCATGGCGTACTTTCCGGATATTGCCGGACATCTTATCGCTGCGTCAGTCATGTCCGCACCAGCTGCACTGGTCGTTGCCAAGCTGATGTATCCGGAAGATGGTAAGCCGGAGACATCTGAAAATCTTCAAGCTAGCATCGAATCTTCGGACGTGAATGTGATTGATGCCGCAGCGCGAGGAGCGTCGGAGGGACTCTTCATGGCACTGAATGTTGGAGCAATGCTGCTTGCATTCATTGCCCTTGTTGCTCTTGCAAACGGTGTGGTGGGGTGGGTTGGTGGTCTTGCAGGACTCGATGGTCTTTCGATCGAGGGAATGCTAGGGTGGCTTCTATCTCCACTCGCATGGCTTATGGGTGTGAGCTGGGCTGACGCTCCTTTGGTCGGATCTTTGATTGGTCAAAAAACGGTTTTGAATGAGTTCTACGCATACCTGCAATTAGCGGCGACACTGGGTGGCGAAAACAGTCTGCAACCGCGGTCGATCATTATCACCATTTACGCGTTATCGGGCTTCGCGAATTTCATGTCAATTGGAGTGCAACTAGGAGGGATCGGTGGTATTGCTCCTTCACGGAGACATGATCTAGCCCGATTGGGTTTGCGCGCGATGATTGCTGGATCGATTGCCGCATTCATGACAGCTACGGTCGCGGGGATGATCCTTTGACCAGATACTCAAGCAGTTTGTTTATCGCAGTTAGTGCTAGACTTTAATTGGCATCTGCCGAATGATTCACGGGAGCCGTACCGCTACCGAGCTGGGGCGCAGTTTGAATTGCTCGGACAACAAATTCGATCGCTCGGTTAACTGCATCGCTGAGATCTTTACCATGAGCGAGCCCCGCAGTGATTGCAGCAGAGAGCGCGCAGCCGGTCCCATGAGTTCGTGTCGTGTTAATCTTCGGCCGTCGCCAGATCCATTCTTCCGATCCATCCCAAAGAATATCAATGGCCTCCCCTTCAAGGTGGCCTCCCTTAATGAGCGCAGCTCCCGCACCACGCTCAACCAAATTTCTGCTTGCGGCTTGAAGATCCTCGATTGATTGCAGCGGCTGACCCACCAAGAGGGCAGCTTCATCCAGGTTGGGAGTGATTAGGGTTGTATGAGGGAGGAGTTCTGTCAGAAGTGACTTCTCCGCGCCGGAATCCAATAGTCTATCTCCGCTCGTAGAGACCATCACTGGATCCATGATATATCGGGTGAGCCCATATTCACGTATCGCTGCACCAACTTCGCATACGATCTCTTCATTCATAAGCATGCCGGTCTTCAAGGCATTAGGACGGAGATCGGTCACCACCGCATCTATCTGTGCTCTTACGATTGCTCTAGGCATAGCATCAATGGACCTAACACCAACAGTGTTTTGGGCTGTCACAGCAGTGACAGCGCTCGTACCGTATACCTCAAAAGCAGAAAACGTTTTGAGATCGCCTTGAATACCAGCACCACCACCGCTGTCACTTCCAGCAATCGTGAGTGCAATAGGAGGAGATAAGTGCGTCATCAGCTAAATGGGCGTCCAGTTGAAGTTCAAGCTTACGAAAAGTGGTGGGCCTGGTGGATCTGAGCCAGCAGAAGCGTCGACTACTAGGTCGATTACGAACTGGGAAGTCGAGAAAAAAGGAAGGGCTCGTCCTCGTCGAGGGTCTTCGGGCTGTGAAGGAAGCGATCGATGCCGGGGCGGAAGTCCGATTTGTGGTGGTATCAGAAAGAATTGAATCCACAACTGCAGGACTTGAACTAATGGAGCATATCAGAAAGGAGAATCTGGATATTACGAGTGTTAGTGACAAAGAATTAGCACCCTTGGCGGACACGAAGCATCCCCAGGGTATCCTAATGGTCTGTAAAGAAAGGCAAGTGGAGCTTCCGGATGTCCTCCGAATCGGTGGCTGCTACCTGGTGCTTGATGGGGTTCAAGACCCTGGAAATGTGGGTACACTCATCCGGTCGGCAGCTGCATTCCCAGTTGACGCGGTCATCACACTGGACGGGACCGCCGACATGTGGGCCCCAAAGACTGTGCGTGCATCAGCAGGTACAGTTTTTCGATTGTCGGTTGCTCATGCTGGAGCTGAGGAAGCTATGCGTGAGATAACGAAAGCCGGAGTGCCGATTTGGGTAGCGGATCCAGGAGCTCCAAGTCTTAGGGTGGCCCCTGACGATAGAGGGTTTGCACTGGTTTTGGCCAATGAGGGGGCGGGTCCTCGCCAGGCTGTGTTGGATGCTGCCGAACACATGGTGAGGGTACCGATCTCAGGACAAGTCGATTCCCTCAATGTTGCGGTTGCAGGTGCGATCCTTATGTACGAATTAACCAAGATGCAGGAATAGTGGGCGAGGGTTGGTTAGTCCCAGGCCTTGCCGGCCTTTCTGGTCTTGCTGTCGGGTGGTTCTTGAATCTCTGCTCAACTAGATGGCCTCTAAATCAGTCGATCATATCTCCGGGTTCCCAATGCAAAGAATGCTCCAGGGCCATCAGATGGTATGACAACATACCTGTTCTGAGCTGGCTGATCTTATCTGGGAAGTGTCGTTACTGCTCAGTGCTAATTCCCATCCAATATCCGGTTATTGAGCTGACATCCGGGCTACTGTGTGCGGGAATATTCATGATTCACGGTCTCACTGGGGAGGCACTAAGAGGGAGTATATTTCTATGTCTACTCCTAGGCGTGTTGGTCTCTGATGCACGCTTTTACATCATCCCGGATGAATTTTCACTTGGAGGAACGATGCTTGGTCTCGGGATGTCGTTATTACCAGGTGGCATAGGTTGGGCTAATGCAGTAGGAGGAGCGCTAGTCGGCTACATCTTCCTTTGGTTCATCGCTGAAGCTGGTACGCGCATTATAGAGAAAATCTCGCCCGGACGACTAGGAGAGGCCGGTCTGGATAAGGCGATGGGAGGTGGGGATATCAAGATGATGATGATGGTGGGCTCATTTGTTGGTATCTCAGGGGTAGCTCAGACCGCTTTCCTGGGGTCTTTGGGTGGGTTAGTCATCTATGGCCCGATAGCTACACTGTACAGACGGCTTATCCCATTCGGTGTGTTCCTCGCCGTTGCTGGTGCTATCACATATCTCTGGGGTGATACAATGATGAACTGGTATCTTACCCATATCATGGGTCTCGCGGTCTAAAGAGCAGCCTTGATCAAGGGTCTGAACAATCCCGCTGATAGCCGCAACTGAGACAGATCAACTTACAGTGCCGTTCAATCATTTGTGCACCGCACAGGTCACATAAAGGCGTCTGGGTCTCCAAAGATCCTTTGTCCGTAGACGAGCTCGGCTGAATCATCCCACGGACCCCACGCTCCGAATGATTTCGCTTGACCTCCGTCTTATTACGGGCAGTCAATCTTTTTCGGGTATCCCAATACCGGCATCGCGGTATTCTCGTGAGAGGGTGACATAGTGTTCTCCACCTCCGTCTATCCAGGAAGCAGCATTCCCGTCTAGCGTTTTCTTTACTTGTCCAGGGATGCCAGCCACCAAGCTTCGGTCCGGGACCTTGGAGCCCTCTAGAACGACCGTATTTGCGGCTAAGAGGCATTCGCAACCGACTACTGCATTCTGCAGAATAACCGCATTCATACCCACTAAGGTTCGGTCTCCAATTGTGCAACTCTCAAACTTGGCTCCGTGACCTACCGTTACATCTTCTCCAATTACTGTTGGTCCCCACGTCCCCACGTGAACGACGCAGTTGTCCTGCACACTGGTCCGTGGTCCGATGACAATTCCATAATCGGGATTGTCACCTCTTAGCACTGCTCCGAACCACACGCTTGCGTCAGCACCCACTGTTACGTCCCCAATAAGCACAGCTGTGGGTGCAAGAAATGCGCTGGAGTGAATTCTTGGCTTTTTCCCCCTGAACGGGATGATGATAGCCATCAGTTGTTATCAGATTTCTGGAGATCAGTTAGCCGTGTTAGTTGTGCTCTGATAACCTGAGTCTCCGTTGCTTGCATGATTTCAATTTGGACATCATCACACCGGAGTTCTTCACCCACGGAAGGCACATGTCCTAACTCTTCAAGGATCAAGCCATTTAGTGATCGATGCTCCAGCTTTGGGAGGGTAACTCCGAGCGCTTGATTGATGTCCCTGACATCAACTCCCGCATCGCATTCAATCTGGTTACTGGAAACTTGGCGAATTTCCTCCTCCTCAACATCGGTTTCATCATGGATTTCACCGACCAACTCTTCAAGCACGTCCTCTAAGGTTACAAGACCGTCTGTCCCTCCAAACTCGTCTGCAACGATGCCCATGTGGATGCGTTTTGCCTGAAAATCTCTCATCAGTTGGGCAAGGGATAGAGATCCAGGGACGAAAAAAGGAGGCCTTGAAATTTGGTGGAGCTTAAGGTCATGCATTCCCTGACTGATACGTTCATAGGCTTCACGTACATAAAGGATACCTGTCACGTCATCAACTGAATCCTTGTATACAGGGACTCGGCTGTATGGGACATCGGGGAGCCCATCAATAATCTCAGAAAGGCTTAGATCCTCTTGCCAGGCGAAGATGTCGACTCGCGGAACCATCGCATCCCAGGTTGTTAGCTCATCAAGCCGAAACGCTCGTTCTACGAGAAGGTTTTCTGACTCTTCAAGAACACCTTCTTCTTGACCGATTTCCTGAATTTCTCTGAGTTCTCGCTCCTCCACGCTCAATTCATCTTCGCTATTTCTAACGAGTGCATCCTCTAGCTTGGAAACCGGCCCCGATATCAATCGTGTCCATTGAGTCAGGCTGAGTAGTCCTGACGCGAAAGCTAGAGCGAGTCTTACGGGATGGCGGGCAGCAATCGAACGAGGCAATACATCCGCGAACACGATTACGATCGCCGCGGCGATCATGACGACGATTGCTGGTGGCCCACGTTCCAAAGTCAGTATACCGGTAGCAACACCAATTCCCAGTGTCCCAAGATTCAGTACACCCGTAATCATTCGGACGCTTGCTCCTACATTGCCTGCCCTTGTTCTTACCTCTGCCAGCGCTTTTGCCCCTTTGAATCCTTCACTCTTAAGTGTGCGCATCCTGGATTCACTAACCTGGAACGCTGCAGTTTGTGCTGCGGTGAGTGTAGCGGACAGAAGTAGGCAAAGCCCGAGTAACGAGAGTGTGATGGCACCCGTCATCGGATTCTGTCCCAATTGGGTCTTCGTTTGGTACTCGGAGGGTGGTCGCCACCTCCGTTACTTTGATCTAACTCCAATCCCGACTCTCCTCGAGAAGTTCATGAATCACCCCACGGGTTGTCCGTCCGTCTGCCTCTGCTTGGAAATTCAGAACCAAGCGATGGGCTAGCACGGCTGGGGCTACCGCTCGTATGTCGTCCAAAGAAGGCATAGGTGACCCACGAGATGCTGCACGTGCTTTAGCACCAAGCACCAGGAACTGTGAAGCGCGCGGCCCAGCACCCCAAGAGACGTATTTTTGACTTACATCTAATGCTTCCGGTCCGGGTCGGGTTGAACGAGCTAGTTTAACTGCGAACGAAACTAGGGAAGGTGGGGCAGGCACTCGTCGAACAAGTTGCTGTAACTCAATGAGATCCGAAGCTGAAACAATCGGATTGACTTCCGCTTCCTCTTCACCTGTGGTTCTGGTTGCGACCTCTTCCTCTTCATCCCGAGAGGGGTAGTAGATCGGAAGCTCAAGCATAAACCGATCTAGTTGGGCTTCCGGGAGTGGATAGGTTCCCTCCTGCTCGATCGGGTTTTGTGTTGCGAGCACGAAAAAGGGCTTACCCAGAGAGTACGTATCACCCGCAGCAGTTACTGCTCGTTCCTGCATAGCCTCTAACAGAGCTGCTTGGGTTTTAGGTGGAGTGCGGTTGATCTCATCAGCCAGGACCACATTGGCAAATATCGGGCCTTTTACAAACCGAAAGACCCGACGACCAGTAGTCCGGTCCTCTTCGATCACTTCTGTACCAGTGATGTCAGTCGGCATTAGGTCAGGAGTGAACTGTATTCGGCTGAAATCCAGGTCAAGTGACTGAGCGACTGTTTGAACCAAGAGTGTCTTTGCCAACCCAGGGACGCCGACTAACAAGGCATGTCCATTAGCCAATAGCGCTGTGAGCAACTCGTCAATTACTTCATCTTGGCCGACGATCCGCTTGGCAACCTCCTGTCTCATTAATTCTGAGACCTCGACAACCCGCTCCAGTAACTCAAGGTCGTCGCGTTGGACCGTCACGCTTTGTTCAGTTGTGGACATCTTTCTCCCTGATCCCAAGCCGATGGATAGCAGATCCTACCCCATATAGAAGGATTGTACAATCCAGTGAGCTTGGGAAACCGCGCCGAAGATAGACTAGTGTTTTTCTAGGCGTCAAGCAGAGCGAACTATACATATGATCTAGGAAGAGAAGCGGCTTGCTCTTTTTTTCACAAGCGGTAAATTATGCGGGCTCCTGATAGGCTATGTACCCTATTTTGAGGTCGCTCCCGCTACCTAATGAGGGCGCAGTACCGTGCGAGAAGACGAACAGGGGGAAGGTTCCCGAGAGCTTTTGCGAGCTTCGGGTCAGCACCTTGGGCACGGTCTGAAATGGACGTTGTCAGTTTTATTGTTCATGCTCATTGGTGCTTGGGTGGACTCTAAGGTGGGCACATCACCGCTCGTCATGATTCTGGGCGCGTTTGTCGGAGCCGGTGCAGGTGGCTACAGCCTCTACTACCACATCGTGATTGAACCTAGGAATAGAGAGAACGGAGTCCGGTGAGTAACGTGAGCAAATATGCGTTCACGGGCCTCCTAGGCGTGGCGCTAATCACGCTAGTTCTTATGCCGTTCCTTGATCCTGCGGGTCGAAGGGGGCTTGTGATTGCTGCCCTTATCGCACTACCGATCCAGATTATAGCTTTTTCCGCAATGCTCAGTTTTCGTTCCGACTGGAATCGATTCCTAGCTGTATGGGTGGGTGGTACCCTCCTCAGGATGGTCGTCATAGGGCTTGCAGCTTTTGTCGCCATTCGCCTCGATTTGGAAGGGTTGGCTCCGATGCTACTGGCACTTGCTGGATTCTTCTTTGGACTTCTCCTGATCGAACCAGTTTATTTAAGGTCCGAGAATGCAGAGACTTTATAGATGAAATTCCTCTCTCTCTTCACGGCCTTACAGGAGTCCGCTCAAGCTCACTCCAGTGAAGGAACTCCAGATCTCCAGTATATGCTTCTGCACCATCTCTTAGATGGTAGTGAGCTCGAGTTTGAAATCTTGGGGCGCGGTTTTGTGTTTCACCTTCCGCATTTTGAACCGCTACATGTTGGTGGGCTCACAATTGATTTGTCCCCAACAAAACACGTGGTATTCATGTTCCTGGCCGCCCTTCTTTGTCTTGTGATTTTCATCCCAATCGGGCGCGCTATGCGTGACAAATATACTGATCGTGCACCTAGTGGCCTCGCCAATGCGATGGAGGCCCTGGTCATTTACTTCCGTGATGAAGTCGTACGTCGAAATATCGGACACGGTGCAGATGCTTATACCGGATATATTCTGACTCTTTTCTTCTTCATTCTCTTCATGAACTTGCTGGGTCTGATGCCGTTTGGTGCAACAGCGACAGGTAATTTCATGGTAACCGGCGCCCTCGCGCTCATGACATTCGTCGTTGTAGAGATTTCCGGGATGAGAACACTTGGCTTCAAGGGCTATATGCGGACGATCTTCTATGCGCCGCCTGGGCTGCCTCCGATTGGTCAGGCGGCTCTTATGGTGATTCTCACACCCGTGGAATTTCTTGGTAAGCTTACCAAGCCCTTTGCACTAATGATTCGGCTTTTTGCGAATATGATGGCCGGACACACTCTAGTACTGTCTCTGCTGGGCTTCATCTTTTTGTTTGCTGGAATTGGAACTGCCAAATGGCTTGTTGCCGGAGGCTCTGTTTTAATTGTTATAGCGATAATGGCTCTCGAAGTTTTTGTGGCATTCCTGCAAGCGTTCATTTTTGCAATGCTTTCCGCCGTTTTCATTGGACTTATTCGGCACGCACACTGATGGACTACCTCAACTCGTGAATTCAACCCGTCCGTAAGACGATTACCTAAAGGACAACACAAGATGTTTACTATGTTCCAAGAAGCTGCATCAGGGATGGACCCAAATGGCCTCGCCCTTCTGGGTGCAGGAATTGGTGCTGGGCTCTCTGTTATTGGAGCCGGAATTGGCATCGGCCAGATCGGCTTGGGTGCAACCCAGGGAATTGCTCGTCAGCCTGAAGCTGCTGGCACGATCCAAACCGCAGCGATCATTCTGGCCTCTTTGGTCGAGGGAGCAGCGCTCTTCGGGATCGTGATTGCGATCATCTTCAAATTTATCTAAAGGGAGAACACTCCTTGCTCATCCTCTCGGGTCCTCTGCTAGAACTCGATAGGGTCAGGGAGGAAATTGGAAGATGATGAAGATATCTATGAGAGACAGTCGTGTACTAAGTTGCGTACTCACCCTCATGATAGCTGCCCCCAGCCTGCTGTCTGCTCAGCATGAGAGTGAAGGGGGCGGTGGGCTCTATGACATCAATACCGGGCTGAGTGTCTGGACGCTAATCGTATTTGTTAGCCTGCTGTTCATCCTCAAAAAGTTTGCGTGGGGCCCGATCGTGGATGCTGTTGACGGTAGGGAGAAGGGAATCCAGACAGCTATCGATAGCGCCGCAGAACTCAATGCTGAAGCTGAAAAACTCTTGGAAGAACACCGTGAGCAAATGGCGGATGCGCGCAGGCAAGCAAGTGAGATTCTTGCTCAAGCTCAGGTAGCTGGCGAGCCGGTTCGTA
>PBPC01000065.1 GCA_002724575.1 Gemmatimonadota bacterium
AGAGCCGGATGAGGACGAAAAAGCAGAGCCGGATCCGCCCGCACCTCCACCGGTCAGATCTCTTTCAGGAAACGAACAGATTGGTAATCAGGGCGGCTTCACAGCACTCCATTTTGCCGCTCGAGAAGGACATATCGAGGCAGCTCGTCGACTCGTTGACGGTGGAGCGGAGATTGACCACGTCACCGCTGGGGATCAATCGAGTCCGCTGTTAGTGGCCGTGATCAATGGCAACTATGATTTGGCCAGAATGCTCCTAGAGCATGGTGCTGATCCAAACATACTAAGTGATGATGGTGCCGGTCCGCTATTCGCCACTCTGAACATCGAGTGGTCCTTGAGAACTTGGTATCCACAACCTTCAATGTTCCGGCAGCAGGAGACGTCTTATCTGGAACTTGCAGAATTGCTGATGAAGGCCGGAGCTGAGCCCAACCAGAGGGTTAGTACGCACATCTGGTATGCTGCGTATAACGCTGGGCGTATGGGTGTCGATTTTACTGGTGCGACGCCGTTTTGGAGAGCTTCATATGCTCATGATGTCAACGCCATGAAGCTCCTAGTAGCGTATGGAGCTGATCCGAACATCTGGACACAGAAGCTTCCGAGCAGAAGACGCTATACCGCTCCCATGATGGAGCCAGATACGGCTGACCAAGACTCTAAGCCAGTCGATCCATCAGGACTGGATCCGGTACCGGATGGTGGACCAGGAATTCACCCTCTCCATGCAGCAGCAGGTGTAGGGTTCGGGACTTCCCGGGTAGCGCAGCAGCATCGCGGTGTTCCGGATGGTTGGTTGCCTGCCGTAAGGTATCTGATTGAAGAGCATGGTGTTGATCCCAATCTTAGGGACATGGATGGTTTTTCAGCTATCCATCATGCAGCTGCTCGAGGAGACAATGAGACCATTCTGTATCTTGTAAGAAATGGTGCAGATGTAACATTGATTAGCCGACGCGGACAAACCACAGCAGACTTGGCGAACAGTCCAGAACAGAGAGCACAGCCACATCCGAAGACAGTTGTGCTGCTGGAGAAACTGGGCTCGAAAAACAACCACCAGTGCAGGACATGCGGCGCGGGCGGATAAATCAAGCCCACGTCCCCGCGAGCTCACTGAACGGATAACGGATTATCTCCATGAAACGCTTGGCTTGCACTATCGTCGGATTAATGCTCGTTAGCGCCCCGGACATTTTGGATGCTCAGGACACTGAGTGGAACCGCTACACGCTTGAAGAGATTGGAGGTGTGCACGTCAGTGTTGTGGGTAACCCAACTTGCGAGAGTGTTGGTGTACTATCGTCAGAGGTTCAGGCAAATGCGGCGATCAAACTACTTGAGTCCGAAGTGGATTTGCTTACTGAAGACGAGATGCTTGAAAATCCCGGACTTCCTGAATTGAGGATCACACTCCAATGCGTTGTCGGAGATCAGAGTGATGTAGATGGGGCAATCGCGTACTCCATTGAAGTGAGAGTGAACCAAGCGGTTAAGATGGTTCGGGATGAACAAGTGACCCTAGCAGAGGCTGTGACCTGGTATACTACGGCTGTGGGTGTTGCTAATGCTGATGACACCCAGCAAGCCCTCAGTGAGGCCATTGATGTAAAGCTAGAGGAATTTGCTAAAGCCTATGTGGAGGCCAACGCAGAAGACGTAGGCTGAGTATATAGCAAGGGTTCTGTGTCGCATATTTTACTGAAAGCCTGACCAGATTCTGTGCTATGAATGAGAATCCCTAGTCCCACTCACTGATTCTGGTCTTTAAGAGATCTCTTACTGGTTGGAGAGTGCTTTTTTGCGGAGTGCACAAAGTGTGCCCTACTCCCAAGCGCACTTCCATCAATCCTCGTAATTTAAGTTCTGTCCTCAGTTTCCTGCGCTTCGGGGGTTATCCATGTCTGCTTCGGCAGTCTTTCTCAGATTATCTAATTTTTCGAGCCGATCATTCGTAAAGCCATGTGTTTTGATGCTCGCTCTGTTAGCCAGTGGAGTATTGACATCAGAGACCTATGCCCAAGACGCTGCTGATAAACGACCACTCACGATCTCTGACTATCAATTGTGGCGGACGATTTCAGGATCCCGAATATCAGCAGACGGGCGTTGGGCAGCGTGGACCTATACTCGGGAGCGTTCAGATAATGTTGTCCATATCAAGAGCCTCGACAGCGACTCAGAACATGTTCTATCTCCGGCGACAGGCGTAGAGCTATCTGAGGACGGACAGTGGGCTGCTTACTTCGTTGACCTACCATTTGCAGAGGCGGAGAAGCTCCGCAGGGATGGTGAGGATGTCTTGCGTGAGGCTGAACTTATCAATCTTGAGTCGGGAGAGAAATTAAAATGGGGTGACGTCATCTCATTCGAGTTTTCCTCGGGATCAAGTCATTTTTTTATCAAGAAAAGGCAGGTTGATGAGGACTCAGATCATGACGGAACAGACCTAATTCTTCGAAATCTGGACGAAGGATATGAGGAATTAATCGGGAGTGTAGATGAAGCGGAATTCAATAAACCGGGCACACTATTCGCGTACAGTGTTGATGCCGAAAACAAAGATGGAAATGGTCTTTACTACGTTAATCTGGAGACCGGTTCGAGGAGGGTGCTAGACAATGCCAAGCAGAGGTATACCCGCTTGACCTGGTCGGAAGATGGTTTTGGTATCGCGGTATTACGTGGCGAGACCCCGGAAGAGAAGACCGAGCGTGTTAATACTCTAATCGCATTCGTAGAGATGGGTGGGGTTAACCCTCAGCGGCACGTCTTCGATCCCTCTAACCACCAGGGTCTCAGAGAAGGAAATGTCATCAGTGAGAAAGATGGACTTAGCTGGAGTGAAGGTCTTGGAATGATCTTTGTAGGCACGAAAGCGCAGCAGGACGAACTTGAAGACTGGCCTGAAGAGGGATTGCCTCTGGCCGATGTGAATATCTGGCACTGGGCCGACGACCGTATTCAAGCGGCCCAACAGAGACAGGCTTCCCAGGATCAGGACCGGACTTATATCGCGGCAGTGCATCTGGAAGATCAACGACTCGTCCACCTAGCGGATGAGTCCATGCGTAGTATTGAAATCACCCGAGATGGACGTTGGGGTATCGGCCAGGATGAGACCGATTACGTGTCGGACTGGAAGCCAGATCTCGCAGATTACTATCGGGTTGACACGGGTACCGGAGACCGTGTCCAAATTCTTCAAGGACACCTTCGGACTCTTGGACTTTCACCCAACGGTGAACACTTCCTGTATTGGAAGGATGGTGATGTCTGGGACTACGTCATCAGTGCTGACCGACATCAAAATCTGACAGCTTCCACGCCGGTCGACTTTACAAACCAAGAGTTCGACCGCTTCGGTGAGAAGCCTCCTTATGGCGTCGCGGGCTGGTCTGATGACGGAGAATCTGTGCTTCTGAATGGACGGTATGATCTATGGGCCCAGCCCCTCGACGGTACTGCAGCTAGGGTCCTTACGAGTGGTCGTGGTGCCGCGGACGAGATCCGTTTCCGGTACGTTGCTGAAGACTCCGATGAGAGATCCATCGATCTCTCTGAACCTTTGTTGCTTCATGCCTACGGACAGTGGACCAAGAAGGAAGGCTTCTTTCGTCTCAACGGAGAAGATCTCACAGAGCTCACGTGGGAGGACAAGAAGTTCTCACTGCCCCAAAAAGCAGAAGATGCCAATCGATATCTGTTTACAGTGCAATCTTGGGAGGATTTCCCAGATCTTTGGATGAGTGCTGGCGACTTTGATGTGCGAGAAAAAGTTAGTGATGCGAATCCGCAAAGCGCTGAGTTTAAGTGGGGACGTCGAATATTGTTCGACTACACGAATAGTGATGGAGTACCGTTACAGGGTACGCTTGCTATTCCGGACGACTATCAGGAAGGACAGAAGCTTCCGATGATAGTTCGGTTCTATGAGAAGTACTCGCAGAATCTCCACGTGCACCCGACTCCTGCGTATCGACATCAACCTAACTTTGCCGGCTACGTGAGTAATGGGTACTTGCTGATGCAACCCGATGTCCACTTCCGAATTGGCAGTTCGCACAGTGATATGCTGGAGTGTGTAGAAGCTGCAGTCCGAAAGGTCATCGAACTTGGATACGCTGACCCTGAAGCTGTTGGTCTGAGTGGGCATTCCTACAGTGGCGGCGGCGGCGCGTACATCGCCACACGCTCGGAGATGTTCTCGGCTATAGCTCACGGAGCAGCCCCAATCAATCTCGTGAGTGAGTTCAATCAACTCTTCGTCGGTAGTGGACAGAATAACCATTCCTACGACATCTACGGCCAAGGCCGATATGCGACAAACCCTTACGATGACTTCGACCTCTACTGGGACCAGTCACCGATCTCCGGTGTGGAAACCATGAATACTCCGGTCTTGTATCTCCACGGAGAAGAAGATCCTACAGTCAATTGGGAACAGGGCCTTGAGTGGTACAATGCTCTCCGCTTCTTAGAGAAACCTGTCATCTGGCTTTCTTATCCTGACGAGGGTCACGGCCTCAGGAAATTGGAAAACCGGATAGACTTTCAGTACAGGCTTAGCCAGTTCTTTGGTCATCATCTCAAAGGTGAGCCTGCACCTGCTTGGATGACGGATGGGGTTCGGAACATCGATAAAGAGAGGCATCTCAGATCTACCGCACCCCGAATCTTTGACCGTAGGCTCATCGGATGAAGTGATTCAGGGGGGCACATTATGCAGAGGGGAAACGCGGAATATCTGAGTTTTCCGTGACCTAAAGAACCGATTAAATGTGTTCGCTCCCTACCTGATTTTGGGTCCCTTTAATCAGTAAGCTGGTTTTTCAGGTCGTTTTTCACCAGCTGTCACTGCTAGATCCAAACGATTTTCGAGCGGTGGAAGTGAGCAAACAGAAAATGCGGTAAAGACACACGGCGCATTGTAAGACCTATTGAAGTCGATGGTTGTCCATCCGTCCTCATCCGCGGCTGGAACCCTCATATAACGTCCGGCCTGATAGGTTTCCGATATTGCTGTTGAGTCCCACATGCTTACGAAATAAGAGCGACTCTGTTCATTCCCGAAGGCGATCAAGCGGTGCTCACCATCAGCTTTTCTGAAGACGAGTTCTCCAATTGCATCTTGCTCTATCATTCCGCCTGTGATGTCAGCAAGAGGAATTGATCTTAGCTCGGGGTATCGGTCTAGCCGAGCGGAGACACGCCACTCTGTACTCAAGGTGAAGTATTCCGGGAGTTGGAATGTCTCGCGCTCCGGAAGGTCGGTATCCCAGACACGCAGCCACAGACGATCCGTTCCGGGCTCTGAATGGATCCGCATCCCCAGAGATCCCAAGGAAAGGTAAGTGGTGTTTCCTGAACGATCGTTTTCCAGAATCGTGGTCTCTTCGATCGGGGGTCCGTCCTGAAAGTGGACATTCCCGTCCGAAGCTGGCTCTAAGTGCACATCCTGTCCTTGGCGCACGAGTGTGCCAGCTAAGGCCGGAGAATCTTCTGCAGGAAGAACAATAGGGAGCGCTGGGTCCGAGCCAAATGCTGTTTTACCTTGCGGCAAGCCAAACAGACCAGACCAAAGAACTGGACCGCCGGGGGGTGTGACGAGAGCCTGTTCCCGGTTGCTTCTCCAGTCCTCATGTTCCGCAAGGAATTCCTCTTGGCTGACCGGAAGCGGGTCACGCCATTCACTACTGCAGGAGCTCGTGGCTATCAACACACTGATGATAAGAACTGTGAACCTGAAAGAGTAAACGGAGCTCCATTCCACTGCTGACTGAACCATCTCGCCTCCTTCCAAGTCCCTAGGTCTTATGATCAAGTCTAATTCTACAGTCCCATCGTAAAGAATAGCGAGTTATTTCGAAAAGGAGGACGAACATCTGTTTCGAAGTCAGCGTCATCCGCCTAGAATTGCGGTTCTAGTGCTATCCTAAGTTTCGATAGTCTGAGGTGATCTTCATGAAACTCATTACACTTATACTCGGCTTGAGTCTCTTCGCTGTTATGTCTCTCACCGAGTCATCCGCTACTGCTACCCAGCAAGTTCGGCCGACACCACACCCATCGACTCAAGATCCGGAAGTGCTTGTCACACCAGATCAGATGAGTCTCTGGGAGGCTGATCTCTCGAACTGGGGGCGTTGGGGTCCCTCGGACCAGCGTGGCACCCTCAACCTAATTACACCTGAGAAAACACGAGCGGCAGCTTCCTTGGTGGAAGATGGTGTTACGGTTTCTTTGGGACATTTTGTAAGTGAAGAAGACGCGATTGACAGCCAGACATTCGCACCCACCGAGCACTGGATGACCTCGGTGGATCCCAATACCGGAAGGGTACGTGCTGCACTAGATGCGATCAGCTTCTCTCTTCACGACGGACAGTTGTCACACCTGGACGCCCTATGCCACTACGCGACCACAAGGGACGGTGAGCGAATCATTTTCAATGGTTATCCCCAGAACCTGGATATGGAGGGGTGTAAAGACTTGGCCATTGATCGCATGGGTCCTGGCTTTGTGACCCGAGGGGTTCTTGTGGACATGCCCTTGCTGAGAGGGGTAGAGTGGCTTGAACCAAGTACACCTATCTACGTGTCTGATCTAGAAGAGTGGGAAGATTTTGCAGGGGTCACCGTCGGGAGTGGTGATGTTTTATTGGTTCGTACAGGTCGGTGGGCTAAGAGGGAGGCAGATGGTCCGTGGGCCTATGGTCGTGTAGGTGCAGGGTTACATGCTTCGGTGCTTCCGTGGCTAAAAGAAAGAGGTGTGGCTCTTTTGGTTGGCGATGCTGTGAATGACGTTCAACCCTCAGGCGTTCGTGGGCGGAATCGACCAGTCCATGACCTCACACAGGTCTTTCTGGGGTTGCCACTTGTCGATAACGGGTACTTGCTCGATGTGGCGAACGAGGCTGCTGAACGTCAGCGCTGGCAATTCATGGTCTCGTGGCAGATTTCCCGGGTACCGGGGGGGACCGCGAGCCCGTTCAACGCGCTGGCGACATTCTGAGATGGGTATCGCGATCTCGCTTGATCGCATCAAGTGTCACAACGGCGAGGATCATTCTCGGACCGACCAGCTCTACTATATGAGTATGGTTGGGTGTGAGTTGGAGCCGGAAAGTACCTTATTACCAGAACTGATACCGGTAACCTAACGTCGTCCGCTTATCCATGTGACACGAAAACGTGCCCTAGGCATGGTTGCAGGCGATGTTATCCGCTTTCCTCCAAGAGACCGGGTACTCTATCCCAACCCTTCAGTCCCAGCTCACGCGAGTGAGTGTGACCCAGATGCCTCAATTACTGGCCCAATCTATTTCTTCGAGGCTGATAACGAGTCTGCTGAACATTCACCGGAAGGCCAACTAGTGAGGGCGATTGTGTTTGGTCACGTGTCTGGTGCGGTAGCTGTGGTGATGGGTTTGATGATCGGCGGGTTGGCAGGGGTACTAACCGCTTTATTGTTTTTTCTGAGCTCGATCATTGCCGGTGTGCTCACGCTGAAGCACATACTCTCGGTTGTTGAGGGGGATAACTATCTTGGTGGGTATCAAGTTTCGATACCGATCCAGGGTCCTCCCGATGAGGAATTAGTGTTCAACTTGAATGGCTCTGAGGATGGGATCCTGACTGAAAAAGGTCATGAATTCAAAGCAACTGCAGGAACGGTTCTCTATGAAGTCATCTTGCAGGTCAATCGAGGTCGAGATGAAGGAATCACCTAAACTCAAGACGAGATTTCAGGAATAGCTTATAGACATGGAAAATCCACAATCGCAGCCGCAGGGCTCTGAAGAATATCCTGAAGTGGAGTCCCGATTCAGAGATCTTGAGATGCCCGACATGACAGCAAGGGGATTAGTCGGTCACTTGGGTCCGGGGCTGATTCTGATGATGACCGGTATTGGGACGAGCCATCTCGTGACAGCACCGACTGCTGGTGGGCGATTCGCATACGCGCTGCTCTGGTGCATCCCAGTAGCGTATATCTTCAAATATTACGGGTTTGAGATGGCTTTCCGGTTCACGAACGCAACCGGCAAGAGCATGATCGAGGCCTACAGTACCGCAAAGTGGAAGTGGCCACTTTGGTATGTACTGATAACAAGTGTCTTCCAATGTGCTTTGGGCCAAGCCGGTCGCCTGATTGCTGCTGCTGCGGTGCTCTACTATGTGTTCACCGAAACGCTGGGTTTGCCCATATCGCTGACGATGTATGGGATAGTTCTAGGGATTGTTTGTGTAGCCATTATACTCCGAGGGAACTACAAGGCTGTCGAGCTCTCAACGAAAATTCTGGCTGCGATCCTCGTGGTCTCCACACTAGCCGTGTACTTCGCTGCACCCGCTCCACTCTCGGAAATGGGCAACTTCTTTATTTTTGAAATTCCCGACCCTGCGACCGGTGACAGTGGATCGTGGCTGATTATCGCAGCCTTCCTAGGCCTACTGCCTACAGGAATAGATGTTTCACTACAAGCGTCTGAATGGGGCAAGGCGAAGAAGAAAGGCATGAGCAAGATCCGAGGTCAACTCGAAGAGATGGGTCTTGCGAAACGGTTTGATCCCTTTGCTCCTAAGAGTGCTGATCTTGCAGTCGATACTTCACGGCTTCCAGATCATGCCCTTCAGTACTGTAGGCGTTGGTTCCAAATCGGAGAATGGGATTTCCGCATTGGACATATTATTTCGTTCTTCCTTGCGACGATCTTTCTGTTGCTTGCTGCTGTATGGATGTACCCAAGCGAGGTCGAAGGTCGGGCGGTTATGGGAGAGATCGCCACCATCTTCACCGAAAGTATTGGCCCGTGGATGATGGTTATCTTCATGCTCGGGGCCTTCGCGGCAACATTCTCAACTGCCTTCAACTATTTTGATGGTCGACCACGAATCGTAGGCGCGTGTTGCCGCAATCTGTTCCCTGAGACTGCGAGATTGAGCGGGCTTGACCCTGATGATCTGACTCCCGAACACCGGCGTACCTGGTACTCGGAGTACAACATCTATCGGGCCACGATGCTGTATTCGCTCGTCACTGCCTCAGTGATCATTGCTGGGGTACCGAGACCCGTACTCCTGGTCTTACTGGCCTCCGCCCTCGCTGCCTTCATCTCTCCTGTTCTATTCTATCTCAACTTGCACTATTGCTTGACGGTTATCCCGAAGTCCGACAGGGCTTTCTACCCGTCACCGTTCGCACGCTGGTTTGGATGGTTTAGCCTTGCTGTGTTTACCGGCTTGACGCTGGTCCTCATCTACTGGACCATCTGGGTCCGCTACTTCGTCTGATAAAGCAAAAAGGATTACGATGTCAAAAGCACTCAACGGTGTGAGAATCCTAGATATGACCCATGTGCAGTCAGGACCGACCTGCACCCAGATTCTAGCTTGGTTTGGAGCTGACGTGATCAAGGTAGAGCGGCCGGGCTCAGGTGATATTACACGCAATCAATTACGCGACGTTGCTGATGCAGATAGCCTCTATTTCACGATGCTAAACGCCAATAAGCGGAGTATCACACTGAACCCGAAGACGGATGCAGGGAAGGAGATCTTCACCAGGCTAATCGAAGAATGTGACGTCATGGTCGAGAACTTTGGACCAGGCGCTATTGATAGAATGGGATTTCCATGGGAGAAAATCCAAGAAATCAATCCTCGGTTGATCTATGCTTCAATCAAAGGGTTCGGACCTGGGCCCTATGACGATTGCAAGGTCTATGAGAACGTAGCGCAGTGCACGGGAGGAGCGGCATCGACGACTGGACAGATTGGAGGAGTTCCTACTGTTACAGGTGCTCAAATCGGGGATTCCGGTACTGGTCTCCACCTCGTAGTGGGTGTCTTAGCTGCTCTGTTTCAGCGTGAGGCGAGTGGAAAGGGTCAACGTGTAACCTGTGCGATGCAGGACTCTGTGCTCAATCTTTGTCGTGTAAAGTTGCGCGATCAACAAAGGTTGACGCATGGCCCACTAACAGAGTATCCACAATACCCTAACGGTGAGTTTGGTGATGCAGTTCCCCGTGCAGGGAACGCATCTGGTGGTGGACAACCTGGTTGGATTGTGAAGTGCAAGGGCTGGGAAACTGATCCAGATGCTTACATCTATGTCATTGCTCAGGCTCAGGCCTTTTCTGGATTAGCGGAGGCCATCGGTCGTGCCGATTGGCTTGATGATCCAGAATGGAATAGCCCAGGAGCCCGTCTCCCTAAGCTCGATGAGATGTTCGAGGAGATTGAGAAGTGGACAATGACTAAGGATAAGATGGAAGCCATGGCGATACTAAACCCATTGAATGTGCCGTGTGGTCCGATCTTGTCCATGGGTGAGCTAGCCCAGGAGGAGTCCCTGCGACAGACTGGGACTGTAGTGGAGGTTGACCACCCAGAGAGAGGAAAATACCTGACGGTTGGAAATCCGATTAAACTGTCTGACTCACCAGCTGAAGTAGAGCGGTCACCCCTTTTAGGTGAGCATACGGAAGAGATCCTTACAAATGTTGTTGGCCTTGACCCAGAAGGCATAGAAAGAGCTCGTGAGCAGGGTGCTATCTAACGGATTTCGCTTCAAAGAAAGTCCAGGAGGACTGTGTGAAACCCACATATAACGTGCTTATTCTGGGTGCTTCTTATGGCTCTTTGTTTGGCACTAAACTTTTGTTGGCCGGACACTCGGTTACCCTGGTTTGTACTCCGCCTACGGCCGAGCTGATCAACCGTGAGGGAACCCTGGTGCGATTTCCAATCCGGGGTCGCGATAACCTCGTTGAAATTCACTCGAGTACTCTTACGGGTCAGCTGTCCGCTAGTGCGCCTGAGGGAGTTGAACCGACAGAATTCGACCTGGTTGTGCTAGGAATGCAGGAGTCGCAATACAGCTCCGAGGGTGTTCGGGAAATGATGGCAAGGATTGCAGCTGCTCATTTACCGAGTCTGGCGATTATGAATATGCCTCCATTGCCGTACCTCGCTCGAATTCCAGGACTGGAGACTGATGAACTTCAAGGTTGTTTCGTGGAACCAAGTGTTTGGGATGGGTTCGATCCGGGCCTCGTCTCACTAGCGAGTCCAGACCCTCAGGCTTTTCGTCCGCCGGAAGAACCTAAGAACGTTTTACAGGTTGGATTGCCTACGAATTTCAAGGCTGCACATTTTGAAAATGAAGAACACACCCAGATACTGCGCGATCTCCAAGCTGACATAGAAGCAAGCCTATATGATCCTGGTGACGGGGCCACAGAGATCCCAGTAAAGCTTAAAGTGCACGACTCTATCTTTGTGCCGTTAGCGAAATGGCCCATGTTGCTTGCAGGAAACTACCGGTGTGTCCAGCACGACGGCATGATCTCTATCCAGGAAGCGGTGCATGGGGACATCGAAATGGCTAAAGACGCGTACGGTTGGGCAGGACAACTCTGCACAAATCTTGGAGCTGCGGAAACTGATCTGGTCCCGTTCGAAAAATATGCAAGAGCTGCTGAAGGACTTGCCAAACCATCGTCCGCTGCGAGGGCTCTATTCAGTGGAGCAAAATATATAGAGCGTGTTGACTGCTTGATTCAAAGAATAGCGAACCAACAAGGGCTTCAGTCCGATATTGTAGATAACATCGTAGACCTTGTAGATGAACGTTTAGGAAAAAATCGCGCGTTACTTGATTGAGATACCACAAAGATCACTTCAACCATATTTCGAACGGAGATAGCATGACATCGAATGGACAGTCAATCGGACAGCTTCGCCACGAGCCGAGGGTGTTGCTTGGACCGGGACCGAGTAACGTCCATCCACGTGTTTTTCAGGCGATGACTAGTCCGATACTTGGATATCTTGATCCTGATTTTCTTGCTGTCATGGATGATAGCATGGAGCTATTGAGGTATCTCTTTCAGACAAAAAATGAGGTTGCGATTACGCTCCCAGGTACCGGGATGTCAGGGATGGAGGCGTCGATTTGTAATGTCGTTGAACCTGGTGATGAAGTGATCGTCGGGATTCATGGCTTCTTTGGGCAAAGAATGGCCGAGATCGTTGAACGGCATGGGGGTACTGCAATCCGGGTGGAAGTGGACTTTGGCGATGTAGTTCAGGTTTCACAGATCGCGGATGCCTTAGATCAACATCCCGACGCCAAGATGGTCGGGGTGGTACACGGAGAGACATCTTCTGGTGTAGGGCAGCCGCTTTCAGAGCTAGGAGGCCTTGTCCGTAGTCGGGACAAACTCTTCCTAGTTGATACTGTGTGCTCCCTTGGGGGGAGTGACATTCGGGTAGACGAGTTCAACATCGACATCTGCTATAGCGGTGGTCAGAAGTGTATCGGCGGTCCAGCGGGCATCTCATGCATTACCCTGAATGATCGAGCTATGTCCCTCATAGAGAGTCGTAGCAAGTCTGTCGACACTTGGTACCTCGATTTGGCCCTCATTTGTAAGTACTGGTTTGGTGACAGAGCCTATCATCACACTGCACCAGGCCCGATGGTCTTTGCACTTCGTGAAGCACTCCGAATGATTCAGGAAGAAGGATTGCAGGAACGCTTTGCTCGCCATCAAAGGTGTGGTGACCTGCTCAAGAAGGAATTAACGGGGATGGGTCTCGAATTATTCGGGGATCCGGAGCATCGATTGCCGATGTTAACCTGCGTTCTTATCCCGGACGGCGTAGAAGACGCTGTGGTAAGAAAACGGCTTTTAGACGAGTACCGGATAGAGATCGTAGGCGGGTTTGGTCCGCTGAAAGGGAAGGCGTGGCGCATTGGTCTCATGGGGTACAGTTCTCAGGAGCGTCATGTCCATTATCTGATTGCGGCTCTTCGGGAAATTCTTGGCCGCTAACCCGTATGGACCGCTTGAGGTAGGTAAGGAAGATCCAAGGCTTAGTATCTTCGTTATCCACCTTCATGTAAGATGCACGTGCAATATTCATAAGTGAGTTGATATGGACCGGCGCACACTCCTGAGAACTGGTAGTATGGGAATCTTGGGTCTCGGCTTGGGAGGCTGTTTCCGAGGTTCAGCATCACCTTTGTCGCCGCACAAGCCACTCCCCCTTCTCAAGGTTGCCTGGGATCGTGTGATACACACGACTGTAGGTCTTCGACCCCATAGGCCAGGGGGCTTTGTGCTTAGAGCGGAACGGTTCGGTGATAAGACCCTGATCCACAATTATGGACACGGTGGATCAGGTATGTCGCTGTCCTGGGGTACAGGATCTATGGCTGCAGACCTTGCACTAGAGAGTGAGCTCCGCGAAGTGGCGGTGATTGGATGTGGGGTCGCTGGTTTGACGACTGCGAGACAGCTACAACGTCGGGGTTTCTCGGTAACAATTTATGCACTCTCGGTCCCTCCAGATACTACGTCAAACATGTCTCTGGCTGCATGGACTCCGACTTCGGGCCTAGTCGATCAAAGACTTCGAACGTCCGCATGGGATCTTCAGCTAAGGCTGGCAGCGAGGATTGCTTACAGACAACTTCAGCTTCTTACCGGGCCGGAATACGGAGTTTCATGGATTGATAGTTATGCTTTGAGTGACTCAGCTCCGAGGGAGCGTTCAACACAGGAGGACCAGGATCCATTGCTTCCCTCTGATTTGAGGCTCCCAACGATATCTCTGGGACCTGGGGAGCATCCCTTCCCGACGCGATACGCAAGTCAACGTGTCACCTTGCGGATTGAGCCGTCCATTTATCTGGATGCTTTGGTGCGCGACGTCATGCGATTCGGTGGGCGCATAGTAATTAGGAAGTTTGATACTCCTAGAGACCTTATGACACTTGATGAGTCGATCATTATCAACTGCACGGGACTCGGATCACATGACCTGTTTGGAGATACAGAGCTGGTACCTCTGAAAGGGCAATTGACGCTTCTGGTACCGCAGCCGGAGGTGAACTATGCGACGTTCGGGGGCCTTCAGGGGACTGGTGGGTTCATCCACATGCAACCCCGCAGTGATGGGATTGCCTTGGGAGGCACTTCGGAAGAGGGTAATTGGTCGCTTGAGCCAGACGAGAATGCTCGGCAACGCATTGTTGAAGCACATCGTGCCTTGTTCGCAGCCATGAGGGGTAGTCCGAGCTTAGAGCCAGCGATATCGCTTTCGTAGCCTTGTGAAGTACTGAGGTCGTCAAGTTGACTCTTCGAATAAAGCAAGTGGATGGGCGGAGCGGTACAGCGCGCTTTGTCGATGTATCATGGAAGGTCCATGATCGGGAGAGCTCTGCCTGGGTCCCCCCTCTCCGTGCGGTAGTGCGTGGTGCATTAGATCGGGTAAAGAACCCCTTTTATAAGTCTGCCGAGAGAGGCTTGTTCATCGCGGAACGAGCAGGTCGTCCTATCGGCCGAGTCGCGGCGATACGGAATGGTTGGCATAACGAATATCATGAAGATCGGGTTGGCTTCTTTGGTTTTTTTGAGTGTAGGAATGACCAAGAAGCAGCCGGTGCGCTCATGGAGAGAGTTGGACAGTGGTTGCGAGAAAGAGGTCTCGAAACAGCGAGAGGTCCGGTAAGTCCTTCTATGAACCACGAATGTGGACTTCTGGTAGATGGGTTTGATCGCGAAGCCGTGATCATGACACCGTGGACGCCACCGTACTATGAGCGTTTGCTTGAGAGTACTGGCTATATGGGAGCCAAAGATCTACTTGGCTACCGTCTCATCCAGGGATCGGAGTTCGGTTTTCCGGATCGCATGAAGAAGGTGGTTGAGCGGAAACTTACCCGGACGAAGTTGGTATTTCGCGAATGGGATTTTGGCCGCTTTGAACAGGAAGTCAGGGTTTTCCATAAGTTGTACTGCGATGCTTGGGCAGATAACTGGGGCTTCGTACCACCTTCTTGGGCGGAATTTTGGTACCTTGCGAAGGATCTTCGTTCAGTCTTGCATCCTCGGTTCGCGTGCATCGCTGAAGTCGATGGTGAAGCAGTCGGATTTGTCGTAGTTGCTCGAGATATCAATCGCGTGCTCCGCCGTATCCCCTCAGGGCGCCTGTGGCCATGGAACATGGTTCGTCTTCTCTTAACCCTACCGAGAGTACTCAGCGGACGCATTATTTTATTAGGGCTTAGGCGTGACTACCGGAACCGTGGCTTTTTCTCGTTACTGATGCATGAGGTAGCGCGCCGAGCTGTCGAAATAGGAGCTGAAGAAGCAGAAGCCTCATGGATCCTTGAAGAGAATGAGGCACTAGTTTCTCCGTTGAGGTCACTTGGGCTTGCTCCACACAAACGATGGCGCATTTATGAGAAACCACTGAGAGATTATTGAACGTGAGTGGGCCACGGAGGTTCAGCTGAAGATTACACTGTTGGCTGAATACTACCTTCCAAGACTCGGAGGGGTTGAGCATCTAATCGATGATCTGGCTCATACGCTTGCTGATCGCCGGCATGAGGTTCGGATTTTGACTATGACGCCCGAGAGTGCCTCAGAACAAGGGGTTCGCGTACCATCGGTGCCCACTTCGCAAGCTAGAAACTTCCAAGCTGTCAGGATTCCTTCTCTCAGGGTCCCAATGGTGGGAGTACCGATATCTCCTCTGCTTCCGAAGCGCCTTCGAGAGGATCTCATTGAGTGGTCACCTGATGTAGTACACGTGCATGCATCGATTGCTTCGGCTGGTGCTCTCGCCGGTGGCTGGGCCGCCCACTCACTGGGCTTACCACTCGTTGTCACATTCCACTCGACGTTAGGAGGACATGAATGGGTTTATAAGCTGTCCAATGCTCTAACCAGGTGGGGATCCTGGCCACAGGTGGTCGCTGGCGTTAGCCCAACGGTCGCGGACGGAGTGTCTAAAGTTCTCGGTCGCCCGACATCAGTATTGGCAAACGGTGTAGATATTGGATGGTGGAGTGAGGGATGTTCTGTCTCGGCGCCCGCAAGAAACTCTGTAGAGCTGGTTACCGTTCAGCGTCTTAAGAACCGAAAGAGGGGCTCGGCTTTACTTGAAGTCGTAGCCGCGGCTCAAAAACATATTCCAGATGGGCACACGTTTAGGGTCACATTCGTAGGAGATGGCCCACGTCGATCTTCCCTTGAGAGGAAGGCAGCTCGCTTGGGTGTGGAAGCAAGATTTCTGGGAGCGATACCCCGTAAAGATGTTCGGGAAGTGTTAGGTGATTCTGATGTGTTCATCCTCCCCAGTACTCGAGAGTCTTTTGGAATCTCGGCTTTAGAGGCTCGTGCGGTTGGTTTGCCTGTTGTGGCGTTCAGGACTGGTAGCTTACCGGAGATCGTGCCAGATGGGTTAGCAGGGCTTCTGGTCGATTCGGATCAGGGAATGGTAGATGCTCTGACACAACTTGCTTGCGATCGTGGGTTACTTGTGAGGCTATGCGAGGGGAGTATTAGGAATCCCCCTCCATTTGATTGGCCGCTTGTTGTGGAGGAACATGAGCGTATCTACAGAGAAGCTTTGGGATGCCGAGGCTGACTGCTAACGATCGAGTTGCTTTATCCTTTCGATCATTTGCTCTTTCCACATAGGGTCTGAAGGGTACTGGTCTGGTGCTGCCAGGCCTTCCTGATATGCAGTCCGCGCTAGGTCTAGTTTGCCTTGAATACGGTAGGTGTCTCCCAGGTCTTTGTAGAAAAGTATAGTGCCTGGTTCACTCTCAAGCGCCCTGAGGATGTGTTCTTCAGCAGCTTCCCAAGAGCTGGACTTCATTGGGTCCCCACCACCCATAAAAGTTCGTGCGATGAAACGCTCGAAACCCGATAGGCCTCGAACTTCTTGATTGAGCTTGCCGAAGACACTGTTAGCTAATGCGTGGTTGGGGTCGATTGCCAGTGCCTCTTGGGTCAAAGCCCACACCTCCTGTGCCAGTCGGACCTGTTCTCGGACCCCTGCGATGTCTTGGGCTAGCCGGCCCTTCGCTGCAGCAAACCATGCTATTGCATCTACATTCTCAGGTTGTAAGCCCTGTGCTTCCGAAGCGAGTTGGACAGCTATTCTGAGCCAATAATCCGTTAGTTCCCTGTCTTCTTCGATAACTCCCAGAATAAGCGCAGCGCGTGCGGCTCTCCAACGGGCTTCGTAGTCACTTGGAGCTATGTCCATCCGTGCTTCGAGGCGCCTGAACGCAGCAAGGGGCTCCATTGCGAAGAAAAGTGAATCGGCCGTGGCTATTGCTGTCGGGACTAGAGGTTTGACGTCTTGTACAGTAAGTGGAGTTTGAGCCAAGACCGACATAGAGCTATTGGCCAGTCCTAGACTGAGAAACATCGACAAACTGAGAATTCTTACATGGATCAGATTAGCTATTGTTAGTGCTCCTGTATCACGATACTCACATCCTCGGCTCTGCTGGGAACTCTCCTACTTGATCTCAGGATTTATGGATCCCTGAATATCGTCGGGATTGAAAATATTAGTACCCACGTTCGATATCGATCAGATTAAGTAACTTTTCGCCGGCCATATAGCGCCTCAAATTCTCGCGATAAAACACGTACTGATTGTCCCTGTAGCGAGGAGAATAATCCGATACGTGTGGAGTCATGATCACTCGCGGAAGATCCCATAGTTCAAAGTCATCCTGAGGCAGATCATCAGTCCCGAAGCCAGCGATCTTTTCTGATTTGAGAGCCGTCTTAAGATCTTCCCAGTCGATAACTCCAAGACGGGTTATACTCACAAAATACGCCGACTCTTTCATAGCTTCGAAAAACTTCATATCAAATAATCCAAGCGTAGCCGGCGTCGGCGGCACTGCAGCAAACACTATATCTGCTTGCTTTGCTAGATCGAACATCTCATCTGACAAACCGACATAATCTACGAAATCCGGCCCAGAACGACTGGTATTTCGTGTTGCGATTACTCTCATGCCCAAAGCATGTGCGAGCCTCCCCACTTCTGTACCGAGACTCCCTAGTCCCACAACAAGCAAAGTCAGGTCCTGAAACTCAACATCAAGATTCTTGTCTCGTACTACATCTGTAGTGGTTCTTCCCCATATATGTTGGCGCTGTCTTTCCGCATGAATATCCATGCCTCCGATCAGAGAAAGCATTATGGTGAGGGTATGCTGTGCGATGGCATGCTTTGTCATGTCACGGATGGAGCTGACAAGGATATTTCTCTCTCGAAAAATATTCTGCATTCTTTCAGCTTCTTCGCCGATCGTATTGAAACAGCGATCTAGTCCTACACTACCTGACTGAATCCACCTCACGTCAGGACCGATGGCGTCCACGGTGCTAGGACTACAGCCGAGACCTATGGTGGCTTGTGCATCTGCTAGCACGCCCCTTTCTATCGCATCTGAAAGATTCTTGACTGGAACGAACTCTATTCCTGGAACTCCTTCCCTAAGAAACTCCAATCGCTCAAAACGATTTTCCCAAGGTTCATTCCCGGGCATCTCTACCACGACCTTCTTAAGTGGCGCCCAGCCGGGAAGATCACGAACAGCTACATCAGATTCCCGCAGATTGAACTTCTGGACGAGGTCTTCTGACGATAAATCGGCATAGTCTTCTATACGATAGTCGTCCAAGCCAAGTGTTATTTGCTCTTCATTGGAGCAGGCAACCAAACATGTAACACCGGCTAGCGACAATACGCCTATCACGGAACGAGTTCGGATCATGAATGTCTTTGCGGTTGCCATGTTTTCTCCAAGCTGGTCACGCACCAAGAGGTTCCGTAATCCTGGCCCCAGCTTGAATCTCGTGTCAACACAGAAGCTGATATCCTAGTTCACTCCAATTTCAAAGCCTTTAGTAGAGTGAAACTGTGTTGAGTGCTCTGGGCGTGATACCTTTCGCATCGATTTATGGAACTGCTCGCTAGCGCGGGCTCACTTTGTTTTCTCCTGGATGGAGAAGCGTCGGTATGAGGGCCTACCCTTATCTAGCAGAAGTACTAGCCGACAAGTACGACGTCGATGAGGATAAAATTCGGCCTGAGGCTACCCTAGCTGACCTCGGCCTTGATTCTCTTATGGTGGTAGAATTCCTCTTTGACGTCGAAGATGAGTTTGATATTGAGGTTCCAGACGACCGAGCTGAATTCGAAACGCTTGACGAGGCTGCAACGCTGATCGACGAGCTTATCGAGGCTAAGGGCGACTGACACGGCCCGTGGGGCGGCGCGTTTTTATCACGGGGCTTGGCTTGATTGCTCCCCACGGAGAAGATCCTGAATCGGTATTCGACCGGATCTACCAAGGAGATTCGGCAGTACGGATGGTCAGGTCTGGCACGGTGGACTTCGGTTCAGACCTTCCACTTGCGACTGCGGATTTCACACCAAAAGATCGGATTCCCAAGACCCAGCAACTCTTCATGGCGCGCGCCTCACAGATGGCAGTTGTAGCAGCAGAAGGGGCCTTACAATCGTCTGGGTTGTTTGGGGTGGGGCAGGAGGGCCCAGAGGACGGGGAGATTGGGGTCTACATGGGGTGTGGACTTGGTGGTGCGGAGATTCTACAGGAGGGCTATCGAACATATTTTGTGCGCCAGAGCCGAAGGGGAAGGCCTAGCACTGTACCGATGATCATGGCAAGTGGGCCGGCTTCACACATCTCTATGCGATTTGGACTCCATGGGCCGACGCATACCTACTCGATTGCCTGTGCATCTTCAACAGTAGCCATTGGTGAGGCATTTCGAGCGATTCGTGATGGTTATCTGGACACCGCTCTAAGTGGCGGAGCTGAGGCCATGCTCAATGATGGCTCGATCGCCGCATGGGAACGACTAGGTGTTCTTGCAAGCTCGCACACGGATGGTCCTGAGGCATCCAGTCGACCTTTCGACCTTGAGCGGACTGGGTTTGTGCTAGGTGAAGGAGCTGCCTTACTCGTCCTCGAAGCTGAATCGGCACTCCAGGAACGAGCTGTAGATCCAATTGCAGAAATCATCGGTTATGGTGTTTCAAGTGATGCGTTCAGTTTGACGGAACCGCACGCTGCAGGTCAGGAGGCAGCAATGAGATCGGCGATTACTGACGCAGATATCGAACGGGAGGAAGTCCAGTACGTGAATGCTCACGCGACCGGCACTCCGTCTGGAGATCCGATAGAGATCGAAGCTATTAAGAGTATTTTTGAAGATCATGCTTCAAATCTCGCAGTTAGTTCTACTAAGTCCGTTCATGGCCACTTGGTTGGCGCTTCCGGGGCGCTTGAGACAGCGATTAGTGCGATTGCACTGCAGAAGGGGCGGATACCTCCGACGGCGAATCTCACAGATCCAGATCCAAGCTGTGACCTTGATTGTGTACCGGAATATGGGAGAGAGGCACCCGAACTCACTGTTGCCATCTCTAATTCATTCGCGTTTGGTGGCTCGAACGCTACTCTGGTTCTTAGGAAAGTCTGAGATTGACTCGGAGACAAATCCATCTTGTAGTTGATACGCTATGACTCAGACCGCCGGATTAATGCCCATGTTCTGCTACGGATCTATTCAGAGGACCTTGGCATGAACCGGCCATGGGCAGAACTGGCTGGGCGAGCCCAACTGGCTTGGCTGATCACTATCTGTCTGTTTTGGTCAATTTCATTGGCACTTCATCCACTGGACTCCGGCTATACGGCAGGGGAACTCTTAGATCATTTGCAGGGGTGGATGGAGACGGGCAGGCTCTATCCTTCAATCGAAGGGGATGGATCACTTCGTGTTCTGAACTATCCCCCAATAGTGCTGGTCCTAGCTCGATTCTTGGCATCGCTTGGGATACAGCCCTTACTAGCTGGGCGTTTGGTGAATGGGCTGGGAGTGATCCTGGTCTTAGGAGCGATCGGCTGGTGGGTTCAAGCTCGAAGCAGAGATTGGGCAGTATCAATCGGCAGCTTAGGACTTCTCGGTGCAAGTGTGCCCTTTGTATATGGAACTGGACAGTTCCGCATTGAGACGTGGGCTGTGCTCGGTACGGTGATGGGATGGGCATTGATGGATCGCGGGAGAACTGGACGCGCAGTGTTTTGGGCAGGTGTTCTGCTAGCTATGAGTTGCTTCGTGAAGCAAACCCAAGTTGTTCCGTCACTGGTCGCCCTTATCTGGGCTTGGAAGTATCGGCCCACCGAACTTCGTTCAATCCTATTGGGGTATCTGGGTACGGGTATCGCAGGCGTTGCTGCCATCACTCTCGTGTGGGGGCTTGAGCCGTGGCGACATATGCTGATATACACTACTGGTACCTATTCGCTTATGAACTTGGGTTGGCAGCTTCTTTGCCATGTGGCACCCTGGACGCCCCTCCTTTCATTAGCAGCTTATAGCGTTCTTCGAGGTCGTCCAGAATCTCGTAGTGATCCAGCCTGGTGGTACTGGTGTAGTGCGCTCGTCTGGTCGTTTTCTGCGGTTCGGTCAGGGTCATCTTCCGCGTATTTTCTTGATTTACACCTAGCGACAGTGATGCTCGCGGGTCCCGCGCTGTTTAGTTCAGGAGGTGTGTTCGCTAGTGGGGACCAAGCGTCCCTGGAAACTCCCAAGCCCGGACGTCATCGGTTGCTTCCTTGGATTCTAGCGTTTCAAGTGATCGCAGCTGATATCGCTGTGGGGACTGTTGCGTGGATCAATCTTTCCAGGGTTTCAGCAATTACAGGAGATCTCGCTTCGATATGCTCTGAATTTCCAAGGCCAGGGCCTGTACTTACGGAAGAGGCCAGTATCGCTCGGGCATGTGGACGCTCTCCACTGATTCATCCCTTCATTATGACCTCTCTAGCACAGCGGGGTCTTTGGGATGCAAGCGATTTTGAGACAGCGGTTGCTTCAGGCGAAATTGGCACAGCGGTAATCGGTTTTGATCCGAGGAAACCTGTCACTGGCGCGCACGCAGATAGATGGACATTACCAGTCTTATATGCGCTCAGGGTAGCACCTAAGCATACTGCATATCACGGCGGGGTTTGGGCAGTATCATGGTGAATACTGATGTAGGTTATCCCACTAACCTGCATTAAGGTTCTGACTTAACACCATTAATATTCAACGGTCTTACGGAAGAGGTGACCCAGCCGATTCCCGCGAGCGGGATCAGGTAAGCAGCATGCTGAACAATTGCTAATGCCATTGCGGTTTCACTGCTGATCCCAAGAGTTATATAAATGAGGAAGGCCGCACCCTCAAAGACCCCCAGGTTAGCAGGTGTAACCGATACTACCGTTGAGAGATTCACAGCGACCAGTACGGCAAGGATCCCCCACCAGGGGATGACTATCCCGAACGCTATGAGCACACACATAATCGCTAGTGCCGCCACCAGTTTTTGTAGCAATCCAAGCGCAAATGTTATAAAGAGTTTCTTCGGTTGCCTTAGTGCTTCAAGGTTCACAGCAACACGGTTTAGTCTTCTGAGAATCCACCCCAAGAACCCTGTGGTTTGTTCCGATATTGATTGTAGGGCAGGAGTTCGGTGAGCTATAACCGTTAGGAAGGAAAAAAGCGTGGGTACCCCTATAATGATCGTAGCGCTGACCGCTTTGTATTCAACTCCGATAGGGACTACCACGATTGCGAGAAGCACAATCGCCATTTTTACCAATCCCTCAACCAATTGATCAAGAAGCAGGACCGATAATCCGACTGAGTGACCCACTCCTCCTCGTGTGGCCAGGAGATGAACTCCAACAGCTGCACCCCCCCCAGCCGGACCACTGTTTGCGACCGTACTGACTATCGCCATAATCTTGAACATCTTCGATCTCGCTACTGAGACTCCATCTGGTAAAAAAAGCAGCCACTGAGCTGTAGCGAATACTAGAATCATTGCGTTAAGCACGACCGCTAGGATAAGCGGTAAGGGCTTCGCTTTGGTGATGGCTGCAATCGCGAGGGTCCAATCGACCCGACCGATTGTTGCTACTAAGAGTACCGTGAGTAGAAGCCAGCTTACGAGGTAGGAAACTCGCGTCCTCAGCGGAGAGCCTCCCAAGTGCTATAGCCAGCTGGGGTGAGTGACATGTGTTATCACTATACCACCGCTGGAAGGCTATCAGAACGTCTTATGTAGGTGAGCGTAATCCCGCCTACGACTAACCCGACTACTGCTCCGGTGAGCATATCGATCGCGTAGTGAAATCCTCCGTATACAGCTCCGACCCCGACCCCAACTGAGATGAGTGTTACGAGTATTCCAATTGGAGGTTGATAACGAAGCTGTGCCATAGCCTGGCATACTGTCATTGCCATGTGTGAACTGGGAAATGCAGCCCCACGGGAGGAGCCATTCTCCAAAATTGAGAGCGTCAATGCTCTAATCGGACCCTCTGGTATTGATTCAGGAGGGCCAAAATACCGAGGACCCTGCACTGGGAAATAGACAAAGAACACGAAACAGACACTGGCAGTTGCGATCAGTGTCAGTACAGTTGTTTGAAATGCTTCACGTCTCCTGGAGAGAAAGAGTAGTAGTGGGGGAACGTAGATAGTTGGGTAATAGGAGAAGTAAGCCAGGTGGAGGGACTCGCTGAGTAGAGGGTATGGGTATCTGCCTGCTAACTCGGTTGCTGGTGATCCAAACAGAAACGCCTCCCACGATAGAACGATACTATCGTAATAGCCCACACCGAATGACTGGTTAAGAAGTGCAATTTCAGCGTAAAAGAGCGGTATCAGAATTAACGCAACCCAATTCGGTAGCCAGCCGAGATCTTCAGGAACGCGTGCCTGTCGGAGGCACAAGAGGCAACCACCTAAATGCAGGCCAGCAAGAACAACGTGCCCTATTGTCCACGGCCCTGGTAGCAATGTCGGTGCCGTTACTAGCAGATAGAGTCCGGCGAGACCCAACGGACGGTGAAGCATATCAGGCATAAAGGAGTTGTAACCCTAGGTCAGCGCTCGACGCCTCTTCTGGAAATTAGTAGAGCTAATATATCCAGCCCACAGCACATCTCCCACCATCTTTGGATTAGATTCGCAAGTTCAGCTTGCTTGAGTTGATGGCTAAAGGGGGATTCTCTCGACCAGAGCGCAGGTCACAAACCCGCTTCCGAGGATGACGAGATCAAAGAAAACGCTCGCGGTACAGTGCTTTAATACCTATTATTCACGCGGGTTCGCGCTGAATATGCGCGGGTAACTGTCCCTCGCGATGGAGCAGTTCGATGGGCGAAGTAGAATCGGCAGGTCTCTTGGAGACAAAATACTCCAGACGAAAGTTCATCAAAGGTGTTATAGCCGCAGGTGCTACAGCATCTTCGGCAGGGTACTTCATAGGGGGTTCCGGCCTCTTGGGTGCGCAGGCTGTTCCTGGGGCTGCGGAGCGTCTTATAACCCTCACCATCAATGGTCAGCAGCGGCGGGTGGACGTACTACCGAACGAAACGCTCGCGATGACACTCCGATACCGACTTAATTTAACTGGCACCAAGCTTGGTTGTGATCGAGCGGAATGCGGAGCCTGTACGGTGTTAGTCGATGGGGTTAGCCAGTACGGGTGCTCAATGCTGACAAACCAAGTGCGAGGCAGTTCGATTACAACGATTGAGGGGCTCGAAAATCCGGATACGGGAGAGCTTAGCCCTGTGCAGCAGGCGGTTATCGACGAAGGTGGCTTCCAGTGCGCGTTTTGCGCACCGGGCTTCATCATGAGTATGACTGCTATGGTAAATGAGAATCCGAATCCCACCCGGGCAGAGGCTGCACATGCGCTTTCTGGCAACCTTTGCCGATGTGGTGACTATGACAAAATCCTCAACTGCGCGATGCGGGCCGCTGAGCTCGCACGCAGCGTGTAGGGGGGTCTTATGGCTGAGAAAATAATTGGAACCGATATCGCGCCTCAGGATCTCGTTGCAAAGATCACAGGTCGTGCGAAATATGCTGAAGATTTCAGAGCAGATGGTATGGTGTTCGCCAAGTTATTATTGAGCCCCATGCCACATGCCCGAGTACGTGGAGTTGATGCGACAAGGGCGCTCGCTATGCCCGGTGTCATAGACATCCTTCGTGCTGATGAAGTCCGCCAGATAGAGGGTCGCCCAGGAGAGGCTAGTCTGACGGATGAGCCCCTCTATGAGGGCCAACCGATTCTTGCGGTCGCAGCTGAAACTGAGGAACAGGCTGCAGCAGCGATTGAGGCGATCGAGGTAGATTTTGAGCCATTGCCGTTCGTGCTTGATCCGTTAGACAGCCTTAGGCCTAACGGACCGAACGCCTATACTGGTGGCAACCGCTTCGGAGGTGGAGAGTTCAGCGAACTTAAGTGGACCGAAGCCGATTTTGAGGAAATAGAGGCTGGGCGTATGCCGAATGGTGAGGCCGCCGTTGAATGGACGAAGGGAGATATTGATGCGGCATTCTCGGAATCGGACTTGGTTCTAGAGGAATCAATCGTACACCAATCTCTGACCCACCATCCGATGGAACCGCGTTCCGCGATGATGTACTGGGAGAATGGGAAACTTCATGCATTCGTGTCCACGCAGAGTGCGCAGCGTACGAAGTATGCCATCGCTGGTACGCTGAACATAGATCCTGAGGATGTGATTCTTGTAGCTGAGTATTGCGGTGGTGGCTTCGGCTCCAAGATCAGTGGGAATACCCATATGGAAGTTCCGGCCGTCTTCTCACGTAAGATCGGTCGGCCGGTTATGCTGCGTATCACCCGCTACGAGGAAAACTATATCGGTAGGGCACGTCCGGGTTTCCAATCGTGGCTGAAGATGGGTTTTCTGGCTGATGGCACCTGTAACGCGATCGACCTTTATATCGTTCAGGAAAGTGGCCCATTCGGGGCTAGTGACTTTAACACCGCGGGTATGATTGCAGATCTCGTCTACACACCCCAGAACATGCGCTTCAGGGGAATCGCGATGTACACGAATACTCCCCCGAAGGCGGCACAACGGGGTCCGGGTGGCGCTCAAATCGTCATTATGATGGAGCCCATCCTCGAGAAGGCAGCCAGGCAATTGGGCCTCGATCGACTAGAGGTTCATCTGAAGAATGCGCCAGATCCGGACGTGGGGTTTGGACCGCGTAATTCAACGCTCACGAGTGTGCACGCAAAGGAAGCTCTAGAGAAAGGAGCTGAAATCTTTGATTGGGCGGGCAAGCAGGAATTGTCCGGTAGAGTGGAAGGCTCGAAATCGACAGGAATCGGTATCGGGCTTTCACCTTACACTGCTGGTTCCCGTGGGTATGACGGCCTGATGGTCATTCGGCCGGACGGAAAACTTTATGTCCATCAAGGCCTCGGTAACCTCGGCACGCACTCAATTATGGATACTGCGAGGCCGGCAGCTGAGATACTCAATCTCAACTGGGACCAAGTAGAACTGGTGTGGGGTGACTCAAGCCGAGGCATGCCTCGTAGCTCAGTCCAGGCAGGGAGTCAGACAACGCATGCTCACTCCCGAGCAAACCATGCAGCGGGTATGGACGCGCGTGCCAAAGTACTAGAAGTAGCAGCGCAAACGCTTGGTGGCTCGCCCAGCAATTACGATATGGACAATGGAAGAGTGTTCCGCCGTGGAGGGGGGGCGAGCATGACTTTCGCTCAGGTTGCGGAACGCGCTATAGAGCTTGGTGGCAAGTATGATGGTCATGAGCTTCCTGACAATATCCACGCTACGACTGTTCCGGCAGCGAATATGCTGGCTGGGCAGGGGTTAATGGGAGTAGCTAGAGATAACTACGGTGGTAGCGGAGGAGTCTACTCTTGGGTGGCTGGTTTCGCGCTGGTCGAGCTCGATCGAGAGACTGGTGTGGTAGATATCAAGGAATATGTTGCCGTGACTGACTGCGGAACGGTACTCCACCCACGTAGCTTGGAGGCTCAGGTCCTTGGAGGAAGTGTTCAAGGTATAGGACAGGCGATGACCCAGCGTTGGGTCTTCGACCCCAAGTGGGGTGTTCCTTTTGCAAATAGGCTCTACACCGCGAGACCTCCAGGTATTCTGGATGTGCCGTTAGACATGAAAGCAGATGCATTAGGTATTCCTGATCCACAGACGCCTGTTGGTGCGAAGGGCATTGGTGAACCGCCAGTTGGTGCAGGTGGAGCAGCACTTACATCCGCAGTCGCTGACGCGATGGGCGGTCATTGCCTATGCCGTACTCCGCTGACGCCTGACATCATTCTCGCGGAGCTCGAAGGGCTATCGCAACCGTTCACCCTCGAACAGCACATCGGCTAAGGGGAAAGAGAAATGGCGATCATTAGAGACATGATTCCGGCCTTTGAACTCTTCCAGCCGACGACGGTGGAAGATGCCCTAGCCTTAATGGCTGAACATGGAGAGGCAGGTTGGGTACTCGCTGGCGGACTCGATTCGTACGACTGGTTCAAAGACCGCATAAAGCGGCCTGAGGCAGTGATTGACCTCGGCGGTATTGATGAGCTCAATGGTATCAGTGACGGTCAAGATGGGTTAGAAATCGGTGCAATGACCACGCTTACCGAAATCGTTCGACATGAGCGGGTACGCTCAGAGTACATGCTCTTGGCTGATGCTGCCGAGCATGTAGCGACTCCTCAGATTCGCAATCAGGGCACGCTCGGTGGAAACATTAGCCAGGATACCCGTTGCTGGTACTATCGTAGCGGTTGGGCTTGTTACCGCGCGGGAGGCAATACCTGCTATGCGGCCGCTCCTCAAGCTATGAACCGTGAGCACGCGATTACGGGAACCAGCCGATGTGTGGCGGTGAACCCATCCGATACAGCTCCTGCGCTAGTCGCTCTCGATGCAAAGATGACCGTGCGCGGTCGACGTAGTTCTAGTGTCTACGATGCTGAGGACTTCTTTATTGGTCCGGCGACTGATATCACACGAATGACAATTCTCGAAGCAGGCGATCTACTTACTCAGATTGATATTCCGAGCGAGTGGGCAAATGCGCACTTCTATTATGAGAAGGTTCGTGATCGGGGATCGTGGGATTTTCAACTGGTCAGTGTAGCAGCGGCTTTTAAGACATCTGGCAATACGATTGAAGACGCTCGTATCGCTGTGAACGGTATAGCACCGTTCCCGGTGAGGCTTGATGCTGTCGAGCGGTTAGTGATAGGCGCAGCGGTCGACGAAGCGTTAGCGGTTGAGGCTGGTGAAATCGCGATCGATGGCTCTCGTCCCCTAAAGCATAATGAGTATAAACAGCCAATGACGAGTAATCTCGTGCGCCGTGCGGTCAGGAGTGTTGCATAATGGGCCGATGGCTAGATGTCGAGTTAAATCCTTGGGGCCAAGAGGTACTGCAAGGGGTTTCATTGGAGTTGATGTACCTGGCGATTCTGCTGGCAGTGTTATTCGTGGTTGGCCATATGCTCTGGTATCGCTCTCGAGGGTTCTCTGAACATGAGGAGACAGTTGATGTCCAGGAGTCGGTGGCTGGCATTCCGGAGCGAATTGTCAGACACACCCTGCCTTCACGTATCTTCCATTGGACGATGGGAGCATCGATGCTCGTGCTACTCATCACTGCGTTCGTTCCATTGCTCGGACTAGAGTTTGCGTGGGTGACAATCCACTGGATTGCTGGTGCTGTGTTAATTCTCACGATCATCTACCATGTAATCCACTCCATTGTCTGGCAGGACTTTTGGTCGATGATGAGTATGGGAGCCAAGGATGTTCGAGAAGCCGTGGGTCATTTCCGGCATCTACTCTCTTCAAAGTCACCTGAGCCAGAAAAGCCAGGAAAATATCCGTTTGATCACCGGATGTATCATCAGGGTATCGTTGTGGTATCACTTGCAGCGATCGTGACCGGTGTCCTTATGACGTTGAGAATAAAGACACCATTCTGGGAACCAAACGCATATTATCCTTTTGTGGATCAAGCTGTCGCAGGAATGAATGAAATGGGTGAGCCAGTGATATCGCTCATGCCCGGAGCTGCGACAGGGCTTGTATTTGTCATCCATGGGATCGCAGGTGTTGCGTTAATCATTATGGTTGCCGCGCATATCTACTTTGCGATCAGGCCAGACAAACGCTACTACCTGTGGGGAATGATTCGGGGTTGGATCGATCGCGAGCAGTACCTGGCACACTTTGACCCTGATAAATGGTCTGTTGTAGATGGGAGCATTCAGGAGAGCCCGCCTGGTGGAGCAATTGCAGACTCGACAGTGAGTGCTCCACGCGCAGACGACTAGAGGCTGTGCTTCCAGAGAAGATCAACGAAATCCTAAGCCATCACACCCACTACTGAGGCCTGCCGTGCCCTCCTCCCGCGAAGACGTCAAGACACGTATCGATGCCATTGAGGAGAGCTATGAGTTTTTCCTTGCTTATGCCGCTCAGGGGTTAACCAGTGACCAGGGCTCGAAAGCCGGGGGCCAGCTTCGGGGCTTTCTAGAGAAGACAGAGTCAGCCCTCGATGGTTTGCGTTCGGCGTTTGACTCACTTGTGGATGAAGAGTCTATGACGCCACGAGACAATTGGTCAGAAGCGCTTGATGTACTCGAGAGCGATGCTTCTGCTACACTCGCGGCAGTTCGGCTCGTTTCAAGCCAGGAAGGGATTAGCTCCCAGCTCATCGATAACCTCAACGCGAACATACACTTTCGAGCGTTGCTAACAGATCTCTTTCTGATGGATGAGTTGATCGGAGCATAATGGGGTCTGGGCTCTCTGCTCAACTGAGGTAGCTTTCTAGCTGGTCCGATTCTTCTGGATCGGAATGTGACCCTTTCAGGGAATAGCTTCTGCGATGTTCTCACTCCCAGCACTGGGCAATATTGGAGAATTCGTTAGCGGGATTGCGGTCATTGTTTCGCTGATATATCTAGCCCGTCAAACCATTCACAACACCCGTTCTGTGCAGGCAGCTTCGTTCAATTCAATGGTACAGAACAGTATCCGGCTTCTAGAGCACTCCTTCCGCGACTCCGAATTTGCCTCCTTCTATGAGCGGGCAGAGCGGGATCCTGATGCTTTGTCTCCTGACGAGAAGGTTCGTTGGGATTCCTATATGACCTCAGTATTTCGGCATTTTGGCAATCTCATGTACCAGCACCGCGTCGGCGCACTTGATGACCAGATGTGGGAGGCGTACCGGGAGACGTTAAAGGAGCATCTTCGAGCACCTTCTTGGGGTATTTGGTACCGCAAGCACTCCCAAATCTTCAGCAAGGCGCTCACCGAACAAGTTGAGCGATCTCTCAAGGAAATCGAAGCAGAGGTGGCCGATCAGGCTTGAATTACGATTTGTTACACAAGTTTTTGAATGTGACCTGCCTGGCCTAAGTGTCCTTGGGTAACCATTAGTAGCTAACGAGTACTAAGCCCTAGGAAGTAGCCTGTGGAACTTAGGTCTTTCCTTAAGTAGCTTGCCTAGCACGCTACCCGACTTTCCTAATTGAGATCTGCCGGATGCCGACAACTCAGGTTCCTACAGCAACTCGCGAACCGCTCTGGGCTAAGGTCATCGATCATACACGCTGTATCGGGTGCCACGCTTGTACGACCGCATGTAAATCTGAAAACGAAGTTCCTCTTTCGGTGACTCGTACATATGTGAAGTACGTGGACACTGGGATATTCCCACAGGCCCGTCGCTCATTTCAGGTTACGCGGTGTAACCAGTGCGATGATGCGCCTTGTGTAGAAGCTTGTCCGACGACAGCGATGTTTCGACGAGCTGATGGTATTGTGGATTTTGATAAGTCGATCTGTGTAGGGTGTAAAGCATGTATCGCAGCTTGCCCATACGATGCGATCTTCATTAATCCTGAAGACAAATCTGCTGAGAAGTGCAACTTTTGCGCTCACCGTCTAGATGTTGGTCTCGAACCAGCTTGTGTGATTGTTTGTCCGACTGAGGCGATTCTCGTAGGCGACATGAATGACCCACTGTCGGCTGTGAGTGGAATTATTAACAGGGAAGCTGTTGCGGTCCGGAGGCCTGAGAAGGAGACCCGTCCGAAGCTTTACTACAAGGGTGCCGATCAAGCTACACTTGATCCATTGGCTGCACGCCGCCCAGATGGCGGAATTTTTATGTGGAGTGAGCAAGGAGACGTCAAGCACCAGGTGCCTTCTGGCCATTCTGGTCCATCAAACAGTTCGGCCGCTGCTCTACTAAGCTACGATATCCCTCACCGTGCACCGTGGGATTGGCGAGTAAGTCTGTACACGTTTACCAAGTCGATATCGTCGGGGGCCTACCTGGTGCCGCTTCTACTTGGCTTAAGTGGGATGATTACGTGGACAAACCCAGTTTGGACTCTACTGGGGCCGATAGTAGCAATGATCTTCCTGATGTTTACTGGTGCGCTATTGGTCTGGGACCTTGATCATCCTGAGCGTTTCTGGATGGTGCTTACCAGGCCGCAGTGGCGAAGTTGGCTTGTGAGGGGAGGCTTTATCATTACTGCTTATGGGGGAATCCTTGCACTGCATTTGGGGGCAGTTATAGGAGGGCGTCCTGAAATTCCACAAAGCCTGGCTTGGTTGGGTGGCCCTCTTGCTGCTATGACCGCGATTTATACTGCTTATCTCTTTGCTCAGGCTAAGGCGCGGGATCTTTGGCAAAGCCCACTGCTTCCTCCCCATCTGCTGGTCCAAGCCCTTCTAGCCGGTTCTGCAAGCCTGATTCTTTTGAATCCCATCGAGCTAGGGGTTGGTGCGATCTGGACTCTCCAAGCTTCTTTGGTGGTTCATCTCATTCTGGCTCTAGGTGAGGTAAGCATGCCCCATCCGACGGCGCACGCAGCCCTCGCTGCCAGGAATATGACCAAAGGGGCATACGCCACTTTTTATTGGGGGGGAATAGTGCTGACTGCAAGTGCTCTTCTCTTGATGAGTGCTAGTATCACTATTGGAGCGCTAGCGGGTTTAGTAGGCCTCTTTTTACACGAACATGCCTACGTTCAGGCTGGCCAGTCAGTACCGCTCGCATGAATGACTCGACCCATCTTAGTGAGCTGAATCAAAGAGTTTCAGCTGCGAAAGCTGAAGTTGAAGGTCGGGGTGAAACGTTCTATCCAGGTGCTAGCCGGATTCATCTCGCGTCGTTTCCACCGAGGGAACGTTGGAATGATTGGGTGGAACTGGACTCAAAGTCGTGGCCGGATAAAGTCGAGAAGCGGTACATGCTGGTACCGACTACGTGCTTTAACTGTGAGTCGGCTTGTGGACTGCTAGCATACGTTGATAGAGAAACTCTTCAGGTCAGGAAGTTCGAAGGGAATCCTGAACATCCAGGCTCAAGAGGCAGGAACTGTGGTAAGGGGCCTGCGACACTCAACCAGATTACAGATCCAGACCGAATTCTTTACCCATTGAAGCGGAGCGGACGCCGTGGCGAAGGGAAATGGGAACAGATTTCATGGGATGAAGCACTCGATGCAATCGCCGGGCGAATCCGAACTGCAATGCAGGAGGAGCGTCACGAAGAGGTGATCTATCATGTCGGGCGTCCGGGAGAGGATGGATACACTGAACGCATGCTCGCAGCATGGGGGGTCGACGGTCATAACTCGCATACGAATGTATGCTCAAGCGGTGCACGATCTGGATATCATTGGTGGATGGGAATGGACAGGCCCAGTCCCGATTACAGCAATGCTAAAGTTATCCTGCTTGTCAGTAGTCACTTAGAGACGGGCCACTACTTCAATCCTCATGCTCAGAGGATTATCGAGGGTAAGAAGAATGGTGCGAAGCTCATAGTCTTTGATACCCGTCTGTCCAACACAGCTACCCATGCTGATCACTGGTTGTCTCCTTATCCAGGCTCGGAGGCATTGATCTTTCTTGCGATTGCAAGCTGGATGATCCGCGAAGGCAAATACGACCGAGAATTTGTTCGGCGTTGGTGGAACTGGCAGGAGTACATGGAGGTCGTGAATGACAAGCCCGGTGCCTCTTTTGAGAATTTTGAGGAGCACCTTCGTGAGATATACTCTGAATTTACCTTCGAATACGCATCGACAGAGTCTGGTATCGATGCTACGACACTTCTAGAGGTAGCGAATGTAGTGTCGACGGCGGGTACTCGTTTTGCGACTCATAATTGGAGGAGTGCTGGCTCAGGGAATCTGGGAGGGTGGCAGGTCGCTCGCACACTGACTTTGCTGAATGCACTACTAGGAGCGCTAGCTACTGAGGGTGGGACATTTCCTAATTCCTGGAATAAGTTCACGCCTAGGCCTCCTCGTTTGCCACATCAACATCCGAAGAGATGGAACGAAGTGACATGGCCCCGTGAGTATCCATTATCACTTATGGAGATGTCGTTCCTCATGCCGCATCTAATGAAGGATCAGGATGCCCATCTCGATGTTTACTTTACTCGTGTCTACAACCCGGTATGGACCAACCCAGATGGGTTCAGTTGGATAGAGATGTTGAGTGATGAGGAACGGATTGGACTGCATGTTGCAATGACACCTACATGGAATGAGACTGCATACTTTGCTGACTACATCCTGCCGATGGGGCATGCTTCGGAACGCCATGATCTCACTTCTTATGAGCAGTATAACGGCCAATGGATTGCCTTCCGGCAGCCGGTGCTGCGCGCAGCTCGGGAGCGTTTGGACGAGAAAATCACTGACACGCGTCAGGTAAATCCTGGAGAAGTTTGGGAAGAGAATGAGTTCTGGATTGATCTTACGTGGCGAATTGATCCAGACGGATCACTCGGGATCCGAGAATTCTTTGAATCCAAGAAGGTTCCCGGTGAAAAAATGACGATCGACGAGTATTACAGTTGGATCTTTGATAACTCGGTACCAGGTCTTCCTGAGGCTTCAGCAGCAGAGGGATTGACCCCTCTTGAGTACATGCGTCGATATGGGGCATTCGAGATTTCGAATAAGGTTGGCAGGGTGCATGAGCAGTCGGTTCCTGATAATGAGCTAGAGGATGTGCGGGTGGATGAAATGGGTCGAGTGTTCAGTCGGGCACCGACACCTCCCAGTCCTAAAGCTCCGGGAGGAACCAAGATTGACGACGATGAGGATGGGAGGCGCAGAGTCGGGATCAGGGTAGATGGGGAGATCCTTAAAGGGTGGCCCACGCCGACTGGGAAACTCGAATTTTGGTCACGTACACTGTATGACTGGGGTTGGCCTGAACTTGCGATACCTACATACATAAAGAGCCATATTCACCCGGAAAATCTTGAGGATGATCAGATTCCTTTGATCACCACATTCCGTGTGCCTGTCCAGATTCATACACGCAGTGCGAACTCGAAATGGCTGGATGAGATCGCTCATACAAACCCGCTTTGGATCCATCCAACAGATGCCGATAGAATCGGAATTTCAAAGACGGGTGATCTCGTGAGAGTTGAGACGGAGCTCGGTTACTTTGTTATTAAGTCTTGGATTACCGAAGGTATCCGGCCTGGAGTTGCCGCGTGCAGCCATCATATGGGTCGGTGGAAGCCGGAGGGGCATAAAGGGCAGCGACTGGGGATAAGTACTGTGGCGTTGAACCAAGAAGGTTCTGAGTGGTCACTCACGCCTCGTAAGGGTGGTGAGCCATTTGCTTCATCAGATCCTGATACCATGCGCATTTGGTGGACAGACCTAGGCGTGCACCAAAATCTCACTCATGCAGTACATCCCGACCCAATTTCCGGGATGCACTGCTGGCATCAAGCTGTACGAATTTGTCCGGCTAAAGAGGGGGATCAAGCTGGCGATGTCTCAGTAGATACGGGTAAGTCTCAAGCAGCCTACGAGAAGTGGCTGGCAATGACTCGTTCAGCGGATCGCTATTCTCCCGATGGAATGAGGCGTCCATACTGGATGTTAAGACCTGTGCGCCCTGAACGTGAAGCATACCGTCTTCCTCTAGAAACTGAGCCTGCTAAAGTATGACGCTCACGTGAGGAATCAGGGATTAGACCTGTATCTTACACCTGATCCCTTGAAGGAATCGGGGCAGGCTTCCGTTGACCTGATTCGCACCCTAGCAGTTTTCGCAGAGGCACCTGCTTCAGAGCACATTCACCTTTGGAAAACTCTGGGAATCGAGGATTCACCTAGTGCTTCGGACTACGCCGATGTTTTTCTTTTCCAGCTTTATCCTTATGCATCGGTGCACCTTGGCTCAGAAGGTATGTTGGGAGGAGAGGCACAAAACCGCGTGGCCGGATTTTGGGGGGCATTAGGAAGGAATCCTCCTCCGGAGCCGGACCATCTTGCAGCCCTACTAGGTTTGTATGCGACATTGAGCGAGCAGATCGGTCTCGTAGGGAACAGTTCAGGAAAACCTCCTCGTTTTTCAGAAGCTGAGACGCTGATGATTCATCGGGGCAGGGACGCTCTTCTTCAGGAGCACATAGCTCCTTGGGTCCCAGCCTACCTGGAGCGTGTGATTGAGATTGCTGCGGGACCCTATCGCAGCTGGGCACTTCTTCTTGATAAAGTCTTACGGGTTGAACTTGTCCGAGCAGGTTGCCCAAAACAGTTACCCTTACACCTTCGTGAGTCATCGCCACTTGCGGATCCGCGGACTGATGGAGCGGATGCGTTCATCTCTGGCCTTCTCGCACCCGTACGGGCTGGAATCATTCTGGCCAGGGCTGATCTTGCTCGTCTCTCTTCTGAGCTCGACCTGGGATTGAGAGCTGGTGAACGTCGGTACGCTCTAGAGCACCTTCTCAGTCAGGACTCCAGTAGATTTCTGCAGTCACTTGCTACCGAAGCAGATAGACAGGCGGCGGGCCACGAGCATCGTCGGGAATTACTCGGAATTACCGCTGATTTTTTCTTAGATCAAGCTCAGACAACCTCGAAACTACTGAGACAACTTTCAGAAGGAGGAGCAAAAATAACCGCTGAAACTGTGTCTTGACCAACTTTATGTTCGCTGAACCTACTCACCAGTTTTCACTCAGAGATGTCTTAGCCGGACTCGGGGTTGCACTCATGTTAATCCCAGGGTCTATGGCATACGCTGAGCTAGCTGGTCTACCGAGCCACCATGGCTTATATGCTGCTGCTGCTGCACCAATTGCGGCGGCACTGTACGCTTCGTCTCCCTATCTTCAAACTGGGCCTGTAGCAATGACTGCCTTGCTCACGCTCGGTGCGTTACTCCCTCTGGCTGAACCGGGTACGGCTGAATTCGCGACCTTAGCAGCCTTGCTGGCTGTGGTATGTGGGCTTGTACGTGCTGCGGTAGGATTACTGAAAGCGGGATGGGTCAGCTACTTGATGTCTCGCGCAGTCATGACTGGATTTACCTCAGCAGTTGCTATCCTGATTGTCTGTGCACGGCTTCCTTCAACATTCGGTGTTGATATATCTGAAGCCAATGTCGGCGTGGTTAGGGGGGCGTTCTTAACCCTATCAGATCCAGGTTTATGGGAATTATCAGCCTTAGCACTTACGACGACATCAGTAATAATCATTGTCATTGGAAGAGCTATACACACTTTGGTACCAGGGGTTTTGATCGCCGCTCTAGTAGGTCTCCTCTTTTCAATCATATCTGGATATAACGGTTCAGTAGTTGGTGACATACCAGTAGGCCTACCAGCAGTTTCGATTGATTTGCCGTGGAGCAGTTTGTCGGCGCTCATTCTGCCAGGAGCAGTAATCGCAGTTGTAGGCTTTGCGGATTCTGCATCGATTGCCCGGGTCTTTGCCAATGAGGATCGTCAGCGCTGGAATCCGAGTCGAGAGTTTCTTAGTCAAGGAATGGCTAATATTGCTGCCGGATTTGTAGGGGGATTACCGGTTGGGGGTTCCTTCGCCCGTAGCAGCGTAAATCGCTTTTCCGGTGCCCGTAGCCGTTGGAGTGGTCTCATTGCGGGTCTTGTGGTTTTGGCTTTCCTGCCTTTCGCGTATGTCTTGGCTCCGCTTCCGCAGGCGATCCTGTCGGGGATTGTGATTGCTGCGATTTGGCCGCTTTTCCGTGTGAAAGAGCTGATGAGTCTGTGGGCAATATCGGGACCTCAAGCTGTGGTTGGGTGGGGCACTTTCGGGTTCACGCTGATTCTAGCACCGCGAATTGAGCAGGCGGTTGTACTCGGGGTACTCATGGCGACAGCGGCACATATGTGGCGTGAACTGCAGCCAGGTGTCAAGACTCAGATTGAAGGAGAGGAGCTTCATTTCGAGCCGAAGGGAGTGCTCTGGTTTGGATCGGCTCCAGCACTTGAGGACTCACTATTATCGAGTTTGGCTCAAGAGCCTAACGTGAAACGAATCGTAGTACACTGCGCTGGTTTGGGAAGAATTGATCTGACTGCAGCACAGGGTATCGCTAGAATTGCTGAACAAGCACAGGTGGCTGGGCTAGAGATGGAGATAAGGGAAGCCCCAGAGCATGCATATCGGGTGCTGCAAGCTGTAGGTCTTGAGTCGATACAGCATCCAAACCCGAATGGGAATTGAGTAAGAGATCACCTTCTTCTCGTCTTGTACGTTTACCCGAATGCTCGTTTTAGGAGAGATCTCATCCGGCCTTCATAGCGGCGGACTACAAGCACGGATGCCGGAGAGTAGCGGGCCACCTTCGTCGGTATTTCGCCAAACATGAGTTGCCTTATAAAACGATCTCGGGTTGAGCCTAGAACGACTAAGTCGTATTCAACGCTCTCTTTTGCAATACCGCCAGGGATAGATGGAGACTCAATCACCTTTCGATTTACTGGCAGGTCTAACTCAAGACGGTCCAGCGTTTTACCGAGCCGCTTATCTGCTCGTGCAAGCTGTGCTTTGGAGGCATTAGGCTTCACGACATAACATGCTGTGACAGACATACCGAATGCTGGTGCGAGCACATTTAAAACCTCAGCTGCCAGTCGATTGTGTGGACCCCCTGTGGTGGGAAAGAGACACCGCTTCGGACGTTCGTGATTCTCAACCTTCAACATAGCGAGGTCACAGGGGGAGTTCCTGATGACCTGATCTGCAACCTCTCCAAAAATTCGATCTCGGGTATCCGTGTAACCTTTCCACCCCATAACCATGAAGTCAGCTCCGTATCGGCTTGCCCCCGATAGAATCCCATCTGACGCTTGATGGGCCACCATTAGATCAGTCTCGATCTCGATATTTCGATCTCTGGCCTCTTGACGTGCCGCTCTCAAAAGGCCTTCCCGATGATGTGTGAAGCGCAGGCCTTGGTGAATTGGTAGTTGACGCGGTACTTCAACAACTGAAAATCCTACTAAGGCTTTCTCTCTCGCGTCAGCGATTACTTCCGCATAGTCAAGTAGAATGCCGATGTGGTCTGGATTATGGAGTGGTACAACCACCGTGTCCTGTACAGCTGCAACAGGTGGCAAAGATGTTTCTAGGACCTGAGGTTTGTCCATTGCAGCTTGTTTCTCGGAATAGGCATAGTAAAGCACCAGACCTATGAGAACCCAGCCAATGGTCACATACCAAGCGAGCGGTTGGAAATTGAATTGGTATACCGCTAGAAAAACATTGAGAACGATGCCGAGGAGAGGTACAACCGGATAGAGGGGAACCTTGTATCGCCTTGGCAGGTCTGGTGCCTTTCGGCGTAGCACTATGACCGAGAGGTTCACCATAGCAAAAGTCAGCAAGAAAATCAGACTTGCGGCGGAGCCAACTGCCTCAATGGGAAGAGTCAGTGCCATTAAGAGCAGAACTGCACCGCTTAAGAGAATCGCAATATGAGGTGTGCGCCGAACTGGGTGGATTGTCCCTACGGCTTTTGGTAGCCAACGGTCCCGGCCCATCGAGAATGCAACTCGGGACGATGCCAAGATTGTAGCATTGAGGGCTGACATCGTGCTCAGTAGACCGCCAAAAACGATTACTCCCACACCAAACGCGGGCATAAAGCCTTCGGCAGCGCGCACGATAGCTGTTTCACCATAGTCTCCGAGGAAACGCCATGAAGGCTCACCGCTCTCTGGAGTCACTGCCGTGAGTGCCACGAAGAGAATCAGCAAGTACATGACCACTGTGATTCCTAGAGAGATGAACGTAGCCCGGGGGATGTTCTTTTCAGGTTCCTTGATCTCTTCGGCGACCGTAGCGATAAGGTCATAGCCCTCAAATGCGATAAAAGTGAGACCCATCGCGACAATTACTCCGCCCATACCCTCAGGGAAGAATGGATTGAAAGAGTTTGTTACCTGTTGCGGTGGTGCATCGAACACAGCTCCGAGACCGTATGCAATGAACACCGAGAGTATGAGGAGCTTGGTAACGGTCAGGACATTTTCTGCCATCCCGGTGACTTCAGCGCCTCGCACGTTAAGGCGGATGAAAAATCCCCCAATGACAAGGGTTACAAATAGACCTGCGGCATGTTCTCCCATGAGGGCAAACGATGCATCGGCGAAGCCGGGTATATACTTAAGGAAGAATTCCCAGAAGTATCCGGCGAATCCCAGAGCGTATAGTGAACACGCGACCGTATAAGCAAACCACAACATCCAACCGGCAGTGAATCCAACTGCGCCAGGGAATGCTCTCCGTACGAAAGCATAGCCTCCTCCAGCCTCTGGAATTGCAGCAGCCAGTTCGGCATAAGCAAAGGCCGTGAGAAGTGTTACTAGACCATTCAGTGCGAACGCGAGAATAGAAGCTGGTCCGGACTCGCCCGCGGCAATCCCAGTAAGTACGAATATCCCGGCTCCAATCATCGCACCAACACCGATCATTGTAGCGTCAAATAGCCCAAGATTACGGGCAAACGTTGGCTCACCTACTGATGAGCGCACAGCTTCTGGATTCACGAGGCTGGAAGAGATCGTGCGCGATCCGTGATCGCTGAATAAATCAACCTTCGTATATTAGAGTGGTCGTCGAGTCCCGACGCTGGGATTACTTGGGTCAAATACACTACGACGAGTTGTTCTAAGGGGTCCACCCAGTATGTGGAGTGGTATGCGCCACCCCAACCAAATTCCCCGATGGAGCCAGGGGCCCCAGAGGCGGCCACGTCTTCCCGAACTGAAAATCCCAGCCCGAATCCCATGCCGGGTGCTCGATATAAGTCTCCCACATGATTCACCGTCATAAGGTTGACTGAAACTGCCGATAACAACTGGGTTCCGTTAAGTGAGCCTCCATTGAGCAGCATCTGGAGGAAGCGAGTATAGTCTCGAGTGGTTGAGAGGAGGCCCGCTCCACCTGAGAAGCTCTGACGAGGACCTTCGACGTACTGACCTTGAGTCTCCATACCAGGGCCTTCGGGTGCCCTCATCAGCGTTTCTCCACGGCGGAGATTGTAGACGGCTGCCAGACGGTGAGTCTTTGATGGTGGAAGATAGAAATGTGTATCGTGCATCCCCAGTGGATCTGTGATTCGATCCTTAATGAACTGGTCAAGTGGCGTACCGGAAACTTCTTCGATAAGTGCACCTAGGATATCAGTGCTGTACCCGTAAACCCAAGCCTGTCCGGGGTGTGTCGTGAATGGAAGATCAGCCATCCGGTCAATAGTGATGCGGATCGGTTCTGCACGATGTGCGAAGTACCAGCCAGTGATTTCTGCTGCAGCCCAAGCGCTACCAGCCGGTCCTGTTCCATAGGAGACGCCTGCGGTGTGAGTGAGTAGATCTTGAATAGTGATCGGTCGATTGGACCCAACGATGTCATATCCTGTTCCTTCACGCGCGACAGCGACTTTGGTTTCCGCGAACGCAGGCAGATAGCTTGCCACGGGATCAGAAATATGGAGCAACCCGTCCTCCTGGAGCATTATGATACCTACGCTGACCAGTGCCTTAGTCTGAGACGCGATCCGGAAAATCGCATTAGACTGCATTGCATCGCTTGCTTCACGATCTCTATATCCTACGGCCTCATTATAGACGACCTGCCCTCGACGTATGACAGTGGCAACAGCTCCTGCTAGCCGTCCTTCAGCCACATACTCTTCCAGCGCTGTCGTCAGATCTCCCAGCCCCTCTGACGACATTCCAACCTCTTCGGGTATCGCCCTTGAAAACTCTTGGGCCGATAGTAGGCCAGTCGCCAGAAAAAGGGATATGGCGATAGTTAGGCATCGGATTCTGCATTGGTTCATGAAGGATTCTTTAGTCTGGGGGAGTACTCAGGTAATTTAATTGGCGGCCTGAGAGGGTATTGCGCTACTGTCAGTTATAGGCTGGCTGGCCTTGAGCTGTGCCAGAGCACCATCCAATTTGCTGAGTACTACTTAGCAAGTCCCAAAAGTCAGGTTGATAATGAGTAATCCCCATAATTTAGATTTTCTCGGTCGACGCGAACTCCTCAAGCTTGGTGCCGCTGGTCTTGGAATTGGCGCGACTTCCGGACTTTCTCCTACACCGGCTTCAGCAGATCTTGATCACCAACAACAGCGCCCTGATATGGGTCCGGCTCCCGCTAAGCCATTCGCCGCAGATCCTATTGATATAGTGCGCGTTGGCTTTGTAGGTGTGGGGGGAATGGGGGGAGCTCATGTTAGGAATTTTCTAGGGCTTGAAGGTATTGAGATTGTAGCTCTTTGTGATATTGACTCGGCACGCAATGAGGAAGTCTCGAGTTGGGTGACTGACGATGGTCGAGCACCGCCGACGATGTACGGGCGTCACGAGACAGATTTTGTTCGCATGTGCGAGACTGAAGACCTAGATCTTGTGTTCACTGCTACACCGTGGGAATGGCATGTGCCAGTGTGCCTATCAGCGATGGAAAACGAAAAGCATGCTGCTACCGAGGTCCCGGCCGCATACACGACCGATGACTGTTGGAAACTTGTCGAGTATGCTGAAAAGTACCGCAAGCACTGCGTTATGATGGAAAATTGTAACTATGACCGTCCTGAAATGATGGTTTTCCATATGGCTCGCTTGGGCCTATTGGGAGATATACTTCACGCCGAATGCGGATACCTGCACGACCTTAGAGAGATCAAGTTCTCTGACGTTGGGGAAGGCCTCTGGCGGCGTGCTCACTCCATGGTACGAGATGGCAACCTCTACCCAACTCATGGCCTGGGTCCAGTAGCCAATGTGATGGATATCAATCGTGGAGATCAGTTCGAATATCTCGTATCGATGAGCTCGCCATCACAGGGATTACAGGAATGGGCGAAGGCTAACTACCCGGAGAATCACCTGAAGCGCACAGAGCGTTATGTCCTTGGTGATGTGAACACGACAATGATCAAAACAGTACGGGGACGAACGATTTATCTCAGTCATGACACAAACCTTCCCCGGCCATATTCGCGGATTCACATGGTCCAAGGGACTAAGGGGTTATTTCAGGGATATCCTCACCGAGTGCATATCGAAGGCCTGAGTCCCGGACATGAGTGGCAGGATTGGATGGATTTACGAGACGAGTATGATCACCCATTGTGGAAAGATCTGGAGGAGCAGTCAGCAGGAGCCGGGCATGGAGGTATGGATTTCATAGAGGATTACCGGTTGGTGAAATGCCTACGGGAGGGTAACCCCACCGATATGAATGTCTACGATGCAGCCGCAATGTCAGTGATCACCCCATTGTCAGAGTGGTCAGTCGCTAATCGTAGTCGCCCAATCGATGTGCCAGATTTTACACGAGGTCGGTGGGCGCAGTGGCCGAAACTGGAAATTCTTAGAGCGTAGAAAGAGGAGGATTGTGATGAAACGATTTCGTGTCACCGGGCTAACCAGCTTCGCGATAGGTTGGTTGGTGGTCTCGGCGCCGGCCCAAGAGATTACACTTGCTTTGACGGGAGACGCGATCATCACCAGGAGATTATCTGTCTACGAGGAACCAGATTTTCTCGAGCTGATTGATTTGATTCGTGGGGCAGATGCCGCTTTTACGAATCTCGAAGTCCTATTTCATGATTATGAGCCGTATCCAGCTCACCAGAGCGGAGGAACTTGGATGCGCGCTGAACCAATACTTGCTAAGGAGCTTGTCTGGGCAGGTATTGATATGGTATCGCGTGCAAATAACCATACAGGTGATTACGGGGTTGAGGGTCTTCGCTTGACCACCAAATACGTAGATGAAGCAGGGTTAGTGCACGCAGGAGCAGGTGAGAGTCTTGCCGAAGCCCGAGAGGCCCGCTTCTTGGAGACCGCACGTGGTCGAGTAGCTCTAATCTCTATGGCGTCGACCTTCCCTGATCATTCTCGCGCTGGAAATGCACGTGGGAGCATGAAATCTCGGCCCGGTTTAAGTCCGCTTCGTTACACAACCGAACGTGTCGCAACCGCAGAACAGCTTGATCGTTTCCAAGTGCTAGCAGAAGAAATGGGGTTGAACTTCAATCGCAGTGATCGGGGGGCACGTACACTCTCGACCAATTTCATCGAAGGTTCAGAAATAGGTGTGGTGACTCGACCGAATCCGGAAGATGTGGCTGAAATTGCGGCAGTAGTGCAAAGTGCCAGCCGACTCGCTGACCAAGTAATTGTTACCATTCACGCACACGAAAGTGGCGGAGCTCGCTCCGTTCCAGCCGGTTTTCTGGTAGAGTTCGCGAGGGCAATGGTGGATGCGGGCGCTACGATGTTCGTGGGACACGGACCTCACGTACTTCGTGGTATAGAGATCTATAAAGGCAAGCCGATCTTCTACTCTTTGGGTGACTTTGTATTTCAGAATGAGACCCTACTCCGACTACCCGAAGAGAATTACCAGGCGTACGATCTCGGTGTGAATGACCATGTAGCGGACTTCAATGCCAGGCGCTATCAGAATGAGACAGTCGGATTCCCAGCAAATCCCGAGATTTGGGAGGCCGTCGTTGCTATGCCGACGTTCACTGGGGGTGAGTTGACCGAACTAGCACTTCACCCGATAACCTTGGGTTATGGGGAGCCAGCTTGGGTTCGGGGACGGCCTATGTTGGCACATGGCGTTCTTGCGGAAAAAATTCTGAATGACCTTGTCGAGCGCTCGAAACCTTTCGGAACGGATATCGACATTAGAGAAGGAGTCGGTTACGTACGAGTGCGGTAAGTGAATTGGCCCAATCCGCGTCAAGTGGACCGGTCACCTCTGGAACTCATATCCGGAGATGCGTTTTTCAAAGAGTTCGGGGTGCAGCCGACTCATTTTGCCCGGGCTCCGGGGCGTGTGAACCTAATTGGTGAGCACATTGACTATCATGACCTGCCAGTATTCCCGATGGCTATTCAGCGCCAAGTATATTTGGCTTTCCGGTGTCGGGATGATGGATTTGTCCGGATTCGTAGTGTTAGTGAGGACTTTGAAGAAGTCGAGTTCGAGATCGGTCGAGAGATAACTGCCAATCTGCAAGGTCATTGGGGAAACTACCTGAAGGCTCCGGCCAATGAGTTAGCGAGGCGATTTGCTGTCTCACACGGCTTTGATGGTGTTCTTGTCTCTGATATCCCTATCGCAGCAGGGCTTTCATCGTCCTCTGCGCTTGTTAACGTAGTTGGGCTGGCTCTTGCCGAAGTCAATGGACTTGAGCTGGAAACACTGCCCTTTGCGGACATGATGGCTGATGCAGAACGCTATACAGGGACCCGTGGAGGTGGGATGGATCAGGCAGTATCCATTGGTGGCCAAGCCCGCTATGCGGCGCAGATCGAGTTTGGTCCCCTAAAGATCAGACATATTCTGGTTCCAGAGAAATGGCGGTTCGTAATCGCTAATTCTGGGGTGCGAGTTGAGAAATCAGGCTATGCGATGAGCGCATATAATGCGCGTCGCGATGAATCTGAACATGCTTTGAGGATTATCACGAAGACTGCATCAGAACGTGGTCTAATTCACTCTCAAGTCACTGGGTATAGGGACGTTCTTGAGATTCTTGGAGAAGACATAGCGATCGAAATCGCAGAGGCTGAGCTCGAAGGAACTCTCTTACGGCGTTTTCGACATGTGGTTACGGAAGCTGTTCGAGTAGGAAAAGCTATTGGCCTTATGGTTAGCGAGGACATTCAAGCATTTGGTTCGTTGATGGATGCTTCACATAGGAGTCTTCGTGTGGACTACGAAGTCAGTTCAGTAGAACTCGATGAACTCGTTGTAGCTTGTCGTGAAGCTGGAGCAGCAGGTGCGCGACTCACTGGGGCTGGTTTTGGTGGATCCGTCATCATGATTACTGAGCAGGAGAAGGTAGATGAGGTTCTAGAAGGCTTGTCGCAAGGGTATTATGGGCCTCGGGGTATAAGGACAGATACCGATCAAAGCCATTTTGTAGCCAAACCTTCTGCGGGGGCTTCGATAATCACCCTGTAGTCTTGAGTATTGGGTTGACTCTACTCGATGACCTGGCCTTCTTCACCTTTCCGCATTCTACCAAGGCACCTTCTTGAATACATATTTACCAATTCTAGTAAGAAATGGCCGTTCTCTTATGAATGTCAAGAAAAACAGAATGTGGGCCCTATCTACTTTTTGTCCTGTGGTTTCCTCCATTGCTTTAGCAATCACTTTACCCGGATTAGCGATCGCTCAAGTACCCATTGGTACGGATCGTCCTGACTTTGTTGAATCGAGTTCAACAGTAGGTGCGGGTGCTATTCAGGTTGAAGGCTCTTTCGCATTTGATACGGAAACAACAGGTGTCGGTAACATTGATACTTGGGCTACCCCTTTTCTCTTCCGAGTTGGGATAGCCAACTCTTGGGAGCTAAGGTTAGAGTCGGACTGGTTTACTCAGTATCGAGTTACTGAGCAGACTCTCTCGAATTCGACATCCGAACTCAATTCAAGACAGATCACTACTAACGGAATTTCGGACTTCTCGGTTGGTGTTAAGTGGTCTTTTCTTCCTTCGGATGAATCCAGCAGACCTGCGATGGCCGCCTTGGTTCACGCAGATCTGCCAATCGGGTCTGCTGAGTTACGGGGATTTGGGATACGCCCATCCTTTCGCGTAGTAGCGGAATGGAGTTTTCACATACCTTGGATTGACGGGGACTACCTCGATCAAGGTGATTTCAGAGGTGACTGGGGGATCGCTATAATGCCTGGGTTTCAGTTAGATCGGGACGAGTTCAGTCGGTACCCATCAGGTGTGTTAGGGTTAGTGATAAGCCGCGGCCTTTTTTCCCCTCGGTTCAGAGTGTTTTCTGAGATGGCTTTTAAACAAATCACAAAAGATGAATACGGAGGTGATATCGGTTTAATACAAACCGGGGGCACATTCTTGTTGAATGATTGGTGGCAAATTGATTCAGCGGTCTCCTTCGGGCTTACGGATAATGCACCGAACTTTGGCATGACCTTTGGTTTGTCCGGATTGTTCCTTAGATGATGAGTAATATCAACTCAAGAGTAGATGCTTAACCCATCGTCAAAAAAGAGACTACTAGCGGTCTTGGTCCTTTGTTTCTTGGCCCAGTCGATCTTCGTCTACAGGGATGGCGTGGATCTAGAACTCTCTTCGGAAGCGATTGAAGGTCGTCAAATCTACCATGAGTCGGCTTGCCAAGTCTGTCATCAACTCTGGGGCCAGGGAGGGTTCCTTGGCCCTGATCTAACGAATGCCGCAAGCCGCGTTGACGAGACCCGGCTTGTCTCGCTTCTGACTGTTGGGAGTGGTCAGATGCCAGCCTTCAATTTTAGCTCAAGACAGATTGATCAATTAAAGACCTTTATGAATGAAATTGATCGTCCGGATCTCGGCAGAGGTGAACTGAGGATGGGTGACCCCAGTACGGGTACAAGTTTACAGGAAGCATTTGAGTCCGCGATCAGCGATTTTGTACTTCCAACTAATACTGCTGCAGGATTTGAAACATTTCGAACTGGGCTGTGCAAAGCGTGTCATTTCCCCTTTCAGACCTCAATTGTGGGAGCACCTGATCTTTCGACCACTGTCGAGAGGCTTAGTGAACCTGACCTAGTCGACATACTTACCAGTGGCAAGCCAGAGACTGGCATGCCACCGCCAGTCCCTGAACTCTCACCCTCACAGATTAGTGATCTGATCTCTTATTTCTTCTGGCTAAATGAGCATAGAGGGGAGTTAGAAGATGATACGCGAACCAGACAGGTGGATCGAAATGTGAATTGGAGATTGCTGCCTTGGTGGGAGTACAGGTAAGTGAGAGCTATGACACTGTTCATCACCTATTCGCTCCTCGCGTTGCAGTCATGAATCATACCAATCTGGAGCGCGAGTTAGTGCCTAATGAAGCCAGCAGTCGCTTGCTTTCCTTCGCGCAGGGTCATCCAGTCCGGCAGTTCGCAACGATCATGTTTATCCGGGGTGGTCTAATTGCAATTGCGGTTACGCTAATTGGAGGAATACTCGCTGCGCTGTATTCAGTGCCTGCTCTAGCTCCCAGCTTTCAATCAGTCGGTCTCGACCTTCGCCAGTTACGGCCTATTCACACAGCTTTCGCATCTGCCTGGATTTTTCTTGGGGGAGTCGCAGTCGTTCATCGGTGGCTGCAGGATCATGGTGGTGACGTGACTCGGGGAGATCGTTGGCGGCTGAGAGTACAGGTGGTGTCATGGGCAGCCGCTGGAATTGGAATTCTCTTCACCCTTAGCCTGGGTGTGGGATCAGGACGGGAATACGTTGGGTTCCATCCAATGTTTAGTGTACTGATACTGGTTGGTTGGCTCTGTTACCTATGGAATTTCTTTCGTATCGCCGGGCCAAACTTCTTTCAGCGGCCGGTATACATAACAATGTGGGGCGTGGGAATGTTGTTTTTTGTTGTCACGTTCATAGAGCAGCACTTGTATCTGATTCCGAGTTTTTTCGCGAATCCCGTGCAAGATCTCCAGGTGCAGTGGAAGGCAACAGGCACACTCGTGGGAAGCTTTAATCTCTTTGTCTACGGCTCGGTTATTTACATCGGGGAACGCATCAGCCGCAATCCTAGCTATGGCCACTCGAAGATCGCATATGCTCTATTTGCAGTTGGTCTACTCAATTCGTTCACAAATTTTGCACACCATACATACCATTTGCCGCAGGATCACTTGGTGAAGTGGATATCGTTTGTGGTTTCGATGGCTGAGATTACGGTTTTGTGCAGAGCCATCTACGACGTCTGGGGGTTGGTGAGCGTAACTGAACGTGGGGAGTTTTGTGCGACCCGAGAAAGCTTCACAGCATCAAAATACTGGACAGTCTTCGTTCTTTTTTCAGCAATCCTGATTTCGATTCCTCCACTTAACGCGATAATACACGGGACATATGCGGTCACCGGACACGCGATGGGTGCTACTATCGGTATCGATACCATGATTCTGATAGGCGCAATTATCTGGATTCTGGGAGAACACCTTCGTGTGAGAGAGGGGGATTCCGCTGCAGAGAGTCTTAACACAGTGGGAATGCGCAGGATTGTGGTTTGGCTGAACTTAAGTGTGGCCGCGTTGGTTCTATGGCTACATGTCTCAGGGACCGTAACAGGGGTAACGCGAGCGATCCTTAGTCCGGGTGAAACCTATGTACCTCCGGCATGGTTAGCAGGCTCGAATGGAGTCCTTTTCGCAGGCACTGGCGTTGTTGCCGCAGTGTTTTTCGGTGCTCTTTTATGGCGCCTCTGTCCGATCGCTTTCCGTTATTGGTGGGTCAGTGAAAAACGTGCTTAGTCGATATGCAAAGTGGTTTGACTAACGAAGCTCAATTTTCGGGAGTAGCCGGAAAAGCCAAAGAATTGCTAAGGCTGCTGTTGTAATGCAGAGAAGCGATAAAGTGTGCCGTCCGTAGAGGGCATAACCAGTCCCGAACAGTGCACCATAGATTGCTATACAACCCAGGAACCATGCCAGAAATGCTGCAGTTGGACTCGAGCCGTTTGGATCAGGTTCTAGGCCAAGCCCAGCCCCTCTCCATCCTCCACCCATGGGTCGTATGAGTTGGTGAAAGCTCTTTAAAGTTTCCGGACTCGCTGGAGGCGTCAGTAGTGTTACGGTGACCCATCCGATGGACGTTAAGAGCACCCCAAAGACGAGCTGAAATGAGGGCTCTAAGGCCTCTCGCCCCAGCGTGTTTGTGTGAATGAACTCGAAGTACACAGCGATGAGAAATGATATGATCATCGCGGAGATTTCACTCCAGGCATTAATGCGCCACCAGAACCATCGAAGAAGGAATACCAAGCCCGTCCCAGCTCCAATTTGGAGAAGAATCTGGAACGCCTGCAACGCATTTTCGAGCCAAAGTGAAACGATTCCGGCGAGTATAATCAGCCCGATTGTTGCTAGCCGAGCTAGCCGGAGATAGTGGCGATCCTCACGATCAGGTGATACGAAACGACGATACCAGTCATCGATAATATAGGATGCTCCCCAGTTGAGGTGGGTGCTGATTGTGGACATATATGCTGCTGCCAGAGAAGCCACGACCAGCCCTAGAAGTCCAGAGGGCAAGAAGACCAGCATCGCCGGATATGCTAAATCATGTCGCACGATAGAAGGGTCGACTGTCGGGAAAGCTGCTTGGATAGAATCGAGTGTCGGATAAACGATCAAAGAAGCAAGCGCCACAATGATCCACGGCCATGGTCTCAGGGCGTAGTGGGCTAGGTTAAACCAAAGGGTAGCCTTGAGGGCATGGGACTCATCTTTCGCCGCAAGCATCCGCTGTGCTACATAGCCGCCCCCTCCCGGCTCGGCACCTGGGTACCAAGTACTCCACCATTGAACTGCGATTGGGATAATAAAGATCGCAGCCGCGCTATGCAGGTCTGTGAAGTCAGGAAGTAGTGCAAGTTTTCCTGCTAGTTCCGGGTTCGTGAATAGACCATTTAGTCCACCCACCGCAGGTTGTTGCACCGCATAGTACGCAGCCGCAAGAGATCCAGTCATTGCGACGATGAATAACAGTAGGTCCGTGACTACAACTCCCCAAAGCCCAGATGTAGCTGAGTATAGGGCTGTTACAGTCCCTGCGATTAGTATGACTTCATACTTGGATACACCCAAAAGGATGCCACCGATCTTGATCGCGGCCAGAGTCACCGTAGCCATGATCATCACATTGAAGAAGATGCCCAGGTACAGAGCACGGAAGCCACGCAGAAAGGCTGCCGGACGTCCGGAGTAACGAAGTTCGTAAAAACCGACATCCGTAAGGATATTTGATCGGCGCCAGAGTTGTGCATAAAAGAACACTGTACACATCCCACTGATTCCCATCGCCCACCAGATCCAGTTTTCACTAACACCTCCTGTTCGTACTAGATCTGTTACCAAGTTTGGGGTGTCAGTAGAAAAAGTGGTTGCGACCATGGAGGTACCGAGAAGCCACCAGGGCATAGAGCGTCCACCAAGGAAAAATTCATCAGTCTGGCGGCTTGCACGACGTGCAAAGTATAGACCGGTTACAAGCGTTACAGTGATGTACAGGCAGACGACGATCCAATCCAACTGGGTCAACTGCATGTACTAGACGCCCCCATGTCTTCTTGAGTGCACTATGAAACTAGCTCTGCAAAGCCATCGGTAAGCGACCGGGGGTAGATGCCTTGATCAATTTGATTCAGAAGCATGGTTTGGGCTTGGTCTTTATCCGAGGCGTGCGTTACTCCAAACCACCGATCCTTTGTATGAAGTACTTGCATAGAAGTCGAACCAGCTTGAATCTGGCCATTCAGAGCAGTGGACAGTAGGAACTCTTGCGATGTGCTCGAGGCATTGTATTCAAGGAAATTACTGAACTGTGAACGCATTTGGTTCATTGTTGATTGGGTGAATCCCCACAAATTCATAGATACGATGGAATCTCCTGAAAGCTCCACATGGTTTTCCCCTGGATGTAAACCATGGATTCCCTCCAGGTGTTTCCCAGTGATACACCCATCAGCAAGGCGAACATCCTGAGTTTCCTCAATATGAGATAAAAGGCCGTCTTTACTCAGTACACAAATACCTCTTGAGACCGATCCACTCCCTGACAGGGTATCTGAGAGAGTATATCCAACCAGAGCTCCATCTGAGGTTCGCTGATTGGAATACATATGAGAGTGAAGTATCGAGAAGGCGCCCGGTCCATAAAGGTCATCGGCATTGCAAACTGCAAAGGGTCCCTCAATAAAGTCAGCTGCGCAGAGCACGGCGTGACCGGTTCCCCAAGGCCGAGATCTGTCAGGAGGGGGGTGAAATCCTTCAGGAAGTTGGTCTAGGCTTTGTTGTACATAGTCTATCGGCAGAACTCCGCCAATGATTGTGGACAGGTGAGCCCTGATTTCGTCCTCGATCTCAGAGCGCGTAACCATAATAATGCGGTTGAATCCGGCTTGGGCAGCGTCATAGATATTGTAATCCATGATAGCTTCCCCATCAGGACCCAGCGGGTCCAGCTGCTTTAGTCCTCCGTAGCGAGTTGAGAGCCCTGCAGCGAGCACCACAAGTGGCAAGGTCATGAGCCGAGCTGTTTTTTAAAAAAGTCGACTGTTAATGGCCAAGCCTGCTCAGTAGCGCTCATGTTCGCTCCTTGTTGTCCAGATTGTGCACGAAGGAATCCGTGTCCTGCTCCATCGAAAATATGAGCTTTGAAGTTTCGTTCTCCGCTTGACATCGCTTGTTCCGCTCGTGGTATAGTGGAATTCACACGATTATCATTGCCTCCATAAAGGCCAAGCACTGGTGCCTGGATCTGGTCAAAGCCTCTTTCAGGCGAAGTACCGTAGTACACAACAGCGGCATCCAGGTCAGCGTAGTCGACTGCAAAGCCGAAGCTTGTGCTTCCACCCCAGCAGTATCCCACCGCACCCACTTGATCTCTGGCAGAAGGGAGAGCGGTCGCGTAGGCTGCCATTGCTCGGAGTCGTCGGTTGACGTCAATCGGATCAAGTGTACGAATCGCTGCCACCGAAGCCTGTCTGTCCATTGACTCTGAGCCTCCACCGTTCGGCCCTGATCCAGATAGTAAATCTGGCGCAACAGCTATAAAGCCATCAGCTGCAAGTTGGTCAGCAACGGCCCTTATCCAATCTGTTAGGCCATAGATTTCATGAATCACAATGACCACTGGAGCTTCGTCGCTGCGCTCGGGATAGGTAACCCAAGCCCTCACCATGTCCCCTTCTCCCGCATCATAAGTGACCCATTCACCATGCCTTGGTGATGAGTCCAGCCTCGCAAGTGCGCCTTCTTCGTCTGGTGGAAGGGACTGGGCTGCAGCAGTTCCATAGAGACTCGTGGCCATTGCCACACTTGTGATTATCGTGAGTTGCCTCAGGCTCAAAATCATGATGGACTCCTTCGTGGCTCAGGTCCTCGTATGATGACCCGCTTGTATCGTGATTCAGTACTCTACTGTCTTCAGAGTCTAGCGATTGCGGGTTAATCATTGTAGAAAGATGAAGACGAGCATGTTCATACGCGAGTACCTTAGAGTGTTCAGTAGTTGTAACAACCCTGGGCACTTCTGAACTCTTCAGATGTCTCACCGAATATGAAACTTCTCCATCTAACGTACTGGCATATCTCTGAGTGAAAGAAAACCCCCGCGCCAATTATTTGGCGCGGGGGTTAAGAAGGTGATTGAAGGGCTACCTAGGATAATCAGGCAGATTCAATGTCGTAACAGATACGCCAGTCACTCATGTTTTCAGGATCACCTACGCCCTCATCCGTTGGCTGATGACGGCCAAGCCACCCAGAGGAATCTCCACTGAATGATTTAGAATAGTGCTCCAAATGATCATTAGCAGTCATTTTATCCAGTTCAACCCCAGATAACTCGACCGTAAGTGAATCTCCTGCGTGACCCTCAAAAAGTACTTTGTCGATTTTATCGACCTTATTCCTTTTCGGATGATCAGAAATCGACCAATAGCCCTCCTCAGGGAATGCTAGCTCGTGACTTACCCCTTGAGTCGTGACTTTAGATTGAAAGCGGAATTCCCCCTCATCATCCCATGCCGCCTCTTTATTGTCCTTAATTTGAATCCAGCGCAGGACGATTCGAATCTTCTCCGACATTCTTACTCCTGTTTTCGTTCCAACCTTTTTACTAGAGGCGACAAATAGAGCCGTTGTGCGGCTCGGGTCAAGTGCAGATTCAACCTGAGGTTCGTAGCCTTGTTCACCAAGGACACCTTTCTGGAAAGACCATAAGGTGTCGAGCTTGTGACTGGTTTCCCATGTCCTGACCTAAAACCAGATTACAGACTCGATCCCAAACAGAATTTGGAGAAACCATGAGCCGCTGGAACACCCGTGTATTGATTGCGCTATTGCTCACCCTATTCGTAGTTGAGCCCAGAGAAGGGCAGGAGTCTCGGGCACGTTGGGAGAGGATGTGTCAGATCCGAGCTGAAAAGTTTGATCTCATACTCCCAAAGGCGATGCGCGATAACGAGCTCGATATGTGGATCGTGGTAATGAGAGAAGGATTGCTTGACCCAATGTGGGATGCGCTCGGTAGGGGATATGTCGGTGATTGGGCTTATTACGTGTTTACAGCTCAAGAAGCACGAGTTGAACGTTCAGCTCTTGGGGTTGGCGGGTACATGCTAGAACAGTGCGGGGTCTACGACTATTTCGGCAGTGCAGAGGAGCTAACAGACTTTGTTACTGAGAGAAACCCTGACCGTATTGGTGTGAATATTGCTGAATCAATCGGCGGAGCAGATGGGCTTTCTCACACATCTTATCTCCACTTGAAAGAAAGGTTGGGCCCCTACGGTGATCGTCTTGTTTCTGCAGAGCGTTTCGTTTCCGACTTTCGTTCTAATAGGGTAGCTAGCGAGATCGCAGCTTTTGCTGAAGCAGGAGAGATCTCGCGAGAGATTGCCGAGCGCGCCCTATCGAACCAGGTCATAACTCCGAGTGTGACGACACTTGAGGATGTTGCATGGTGGATTTGGGACCAACTCTTAGAAAAAGGTCTAGAGTCCTCATTTGATATGCCCTCTGTTTACATCACGGGTCCAGAAGGGATAGTAGCAACATCGTCTGACCGAATTATCCAGAGAGGCGACCTTCTCATGATCGATTGGGGTGTAGGGTTCCTCGACTTTTACACAGATATGAAGCGCATTGCCTATGTATTGCATGAAGGTGAGACAGAGGTGCCAGCAGGAATCCAAAATGCTTTTGACCAAGCACTCAAAGTGCGTGATCTAATGAAATCAACCATCAAACCTGCTAATACTGCTCAACAGGCACTCGACATAACGTGGGATGTTATTGAAGCTGCCGGTTTTAATCGAATTGAATTCAATCAACCTTCTACTGACTCGGCGATAACGGACGTTGTGCTTGGACCTCACTCAGTAGGTAACTGGGGACATGGCCTTGGTCCGTCACTCGCTTTTTTCAATCCCACCAGATTGACCTATGAGTTAAGGCCAGGAACGTTGATATCTGTCGAACTGTTTGCGTACACATCTAATCCAGAGTGGGGTGGGGCGAAGGTTCGCATTCCACTTGAGGATGACGCAGTGGTGACCGAACGAGGGATCGAGTGGCTGTACCCTGTTAATAATCGCATCCTTCTTATCAAGTAATTTATGAAATCTGAGTCCCTGAACTTTGAACAATTCGAAGCGCTTACCTTCGATTGCTATGGAACAATCATTGATTGGGAATCTGGTATTCTTGCGGGCGTCCGCATTATTCTTGAAGCCCACGATGCGGATGACCAGGACGACAATCGGGTTCTTGAACAATTCGGACTCCTAGAGGCAGTTGCAGAGACCGGAGCTTTCCGTCCCTACCGATCTGTTTTGGAAGAGGTAGCATTTGGCTTTGGAGAGGTATTCGGATTCGCTACCAGTAGGGAAGAGGCAAGAAACTTTGCGGAATCGGTTTCTTGCTGGCCTCCGTTCTCCGACAGCGTCACAGCTCTTCAATTGCTATCATCAAGATACCGCTTGGCTATCGTATCGAATGTTGACGACGACCTCTTCGCTAAGTCAGCTCAAAAGATTGGTGTAGTATTTGAGCAAGTCGTCACAGCAGAGCAAGTCCGAAGCTATAAACCTAACCTTACTCATTTCCATGAAGTTTTCAGGCGTCTCAACCTTCCTCCAGAGCGAGTTCTGCACGTTGCTCAAAGCCTGTATCATGATATCGGTCCGGCTGCAGAACTCGGACTCAAGTCTGTTTGGGTAAATAGACGGGCAGGAAAAGACGGCGGAGGTGCGACAAAGCCGTCCAGCGCGATTCCTGATCTTGAAGTCCCAGACTTGATGGCTTTAGTGAACGTAGTTGGGATCAAAACAGGGTTGCTCACACCAGAGTAGCCGTAAGGACTATCACTGGGGCTGTGAAGCAGCCGAGAGCCAGCTTCTGGCAGGGCTCGGAGTGCCAGTCTATTCTACTGCCCCCCGAAACGGGGATCTGCAGCGATTCACCCTACATTCTTACGGAGGCTGTCGTGAGAGCAATCCTCTCCTTACTTGGGATTACCCTCCTGCTGACAGGCGGAGTTGAAGCCCAACAGGCGACCCGGACCGAGCCAGTGGCTGGTATCCGAGACAACGGCACCGGATTCCATGCGCTAGTGGGCGCTCGGGTTGTGACGGCTCCGGGGCAGGTCCTGGATGGCGCCACGATAGTAATCCGGAACGGACTCATCAAAGGGGTTGGTGGCAACATGCAGCCCCCGGCGGGCGCACGCGTTTGGGACCTGGACGGTCTAACGGTCTATCCGGGGTTTATTGATGCCCATGCGGACCTGGGGATGGACGCAGTTCCTGAAGGTGGCGATGTGGGACCGACCCATTGGAACCCGCAGGTTCGAGCTTGGTTTAGCACCACAATGAACCTTCAAGATGATACTGATCGGCGAGCGGCACTCCGCTCACAGGGGTTTGGAACCGCCTTGGTCGTGCCCAAGCAGGGTATCTTTCGAGGTACAGCTTCGGTCGTGAACCTGGGTGATACCGGGGTCCGAGATCGTGTGCTCAGACCCGACCTAGCCCAAGCTGTAGGCTTCCAGCGGTCCTTTCAATTAGGTGGAGCGTACCCCAACTCGGCCATGGGGACCATCGCTCTCATGAAGCAGACGTTCATGGATGCTGACTGGTATGTGAGGGCTTGGGGTGCCTACGAGGCCAGTGGTCGTGCATTTCTGCCGCCTGAGACCAGCGAAGCTTTGGCAGCTCTTGAGGACGCGGTACAGGGAGATCAGCCGATCGTGTTCGAGACTGGTAGTGAGGAGGAGTACCTTCGGGCGTACAAGCTTGCCGCGGAGTACGGTGTGGATGCCTGGTATCGGGGAAGTGGTCAGGAATATCGGATTCTCGATGTGCTCAGGGGACGCAACGATCCGCTCATCATACCTCTGAGTTTTCCTGACGCGCCTAATGTCGATGACCCTGAGTCAGCGTTGAATGCCAGTTTAGCGGACCTGCGAGATTGGTATCTAGCACCCACGAGCCCATCCCAATTGGCCGGGGCCGGCATCCGCTTTGCCATTACCTCCGACGGGCTTTCGTCACTGAACGAATTCCTGCCCAATCTTAGGATTGCGGTGGCACGGGGTCTCTCTACTACTGACGCCCTGGCCGCACTGACCACTACTCCGGCAGCTTGGCTGGGACTCGATAACACCCACGGCACCATTGAAGAGGGCAAGGTCGCGAACCTCGTTGTAAGTGAAGGAGACCTTTTCACGGAAGAGGCCACCGTCCGAGACGTCTGGGTACACGGGCAGGTCTACGGGGTTACTCGCTCACCCCAGATCGATCCGAGAGGTACTTGGCGCATCTCATCTGACGACGAGTGGGGCTTTGAAGCGGCGCTCCGTCTTGAGGGCCCCCTGAACCGCCTGCGTGGATCCATTGATATCGCAGGCCCTGATGGTGCCAGTATAAATCTGGCCTCGGCAGAGGTCGTGGCCGAGACCGGCCGTATCGAGGTGCGCTTTGACGGGGAGGACCTCGGGTATGAGGGAGTTGCACTCCTGGCAGGTTCGGTGCTGGGGGAGGAATTTTACGGATGGACCTCCCTCCCTAACGGGGCAGATCCGTCTTTCCGAGGGGCTCGCACAGAGGCATATGAGGGAGCCACACGCGGAACTGTGGCTATGAATGTCCCCGAGATAGACCTGCCGTTTATCCGACCCATGATGGAGTTCGGGCGGAGTTCGATTCCTGAGCAGCCAGCTGCTGTGGTGGTGCGTAATGCCACCGTCTGGAGCCAGGGTCCACTGGGACAGATGGAAAACGCTGATCTCTTGGTCCAGGCAGGGAAGGTGGTGGCAGTGGGTCCTGATCTCGACGCCCCTGGGGGCGCGATGGAAATCGACGCTACCGGAAAGCATGTGACGCCTGGGCTAATCGACCCCCATATCCATGCCGGCGTCAGCGCAGTCAACGAAAGCGGTTTTGCCATCGTTCCTGAGGTGCGTATGGGTGATGTGGTGACACACAACAACATCTGGATGTATCGCCAGTTAGCCGGTGGCCTCACAACTGCTCATATCAAGCATGGCTCCGCGAATCCGATCGGAGGAGAAAATGTCTTTGTGAAGCTCCGGTGGGGTTCTTTACCGGATGACCTCAAGCTAGAGGGCGCCCCCCGGACGGTGAAGTTTGCGTTGGGGGAGAACCCTAAGCGGCGTCAGGGTCGTTATCCGGACACCCGAATGGGAACGCAGGAGATCATCCGCGACCACTTTCTTGCTGCTCGTGACTACGAGCGGGAGTGGCAACGCTGGGAGGCCAGCGGGGAGGGGATACCCCCACGCCGCGACCTGCGAATGGAGTCAATCCTCGATATCCTAAACCAGGAACTGCTTATCTCGTCGCACGGTTACCGTGCTGACGAATTTTTGGCTCTAGTCCGTCTGGCCGAAGAGTTTGGCTTTCGGGTTCAGACCTTACAGCACGGGATTGAGGCCTACAAGATTGCTCCTGAACTGGCTGCCTCTGGTGTGGCAGCAGTCGTATGGAGTGACTGGGGCGGGTTTAAAATGGAGGCGTACGATGCTTCCGTGTACAATGCCCGTATCCTGATTGAAGCAGGTGTAGTGACGTCACTCCACTCCGACAATAATGAAATCGCCAGCCGCATGAATTGGGAGGCGGGGAAACTGCTGCGCACCGGTCTCACGCAGGAGCAGGCGCTTTCAACGGTGACCAATCAGGCTGCGAAGGCTGTAGCTATCGATGCCCGCGTGGGCTCACTCGAGGCAGAGAAGGATGCTGATTTTGTTATCTGGAGTGGTAACCCCCTATCTCAGTTCACAAGGGCTGAGCAGACCTGGGTAGACGGCCGACGGTACTTCTCTCTCGAGGAGGATGCTGCTATACGGCAGCAGATAGATCGCGAGCGCACTCAGCTCATACAAGCCATTCTTTCTATCGCGGGGAACGGAAACATGCGCGACCAGCGCGGGAGTAACTGATCATGACCACGACGATAAAGAAGCGAGGAGCCAAGATGGGCTATCTTTCTAGGACTGCTGGTCTGGCCACAGTAACCCTTATTCTAGCAATGGTAGCTGTGGTGACAGCGGTTGGCCCTCTGCTATCACCAATAGCGGTGAAGGCGCAGGTTCGGATGACTGTTCCGCCTCAATCGGAAGCAGTTGCGTTAATAGGGGCCACCATCCACACCGTGACAAACGGCGTGATTGAAAACGGTACGATCTTGTTTGAGAATGGGGTAATCAGGGACATTGGCACAGACGTAGAGATTCCTATGGGGACTCGAGTTGTAGACGTCTCTGGCAAGTACATCTACCCGGGCCTCATTGACGCATACAGCACGGTGGGGATCAGTGAGATCGGCTCTGTGGATGTCTCGAGTGACGTCAATGAACTGGGCGACTTTAACCCCAACGTACGAGCTGATGTGGCGGTCAATGCGGAGAGCCGCCATATCGGTACCACACGCTCCGCTGGCGTACTTGTGACCCTTACAACACCGGGGGGTGGCCTCATCTCGGGTATGTCGTCAGCAATGAGCCTCGAGGGTTGGGATTGGGAGGAGATGTCAATTGAGTCGGCAGCTGCATTAAACGTGAATTGGCCCAACCCCAATTCGAGGGGTGGTAGGGGCGGTAGGGGCGGTCGAGGCCGAGGCTTCGGGCCTGGACCACAGGAGTCCCCCCCCACTTACGCTGAGCAAGTCCAGCAGCTCAAGGACTTTTTTGCTGAGGCTCGGGCATATCGTGATGCTACCAACGCGGGTGCAGAAGTGCGGTCCGATTCTCGTTATGCTGCGATGATTCCAGCGCTTGATGGGGATATTCCGGTAGTTGTCTCGGCGGACGGCGCCGCTCAGATAAACGATGCGATCACTTGGGCCCAGGAAGAGGGAGTGCGGCTAGTAATCCGCGGAGGGGGCGACGCTATTCATGTCGCTGATCGGTTAGCGGCGAACAATATCCCTGTGATCCTTACCTCGACTATGGCTGCACCTGGTCGGGCTTATGAAGGGTACGACGGAGCCTACACCATGCCCGCCCGTCTTCATGCAGCAGGAGTAAGGTTCGCCATTTCAGGTGGCTCGGGAGCTCTTTACACGAACCGACTACCCTGGGAGGCAGGTGTGGCTGTTGCCTTTGGGCTTCCGGAAGAAGAAGCCCTGAAAGCCGTGACGATCAACGCTGCGGAGTTCATGGGGATCGGTGATCAGGTGGGTTCTCTGGAGCCAGGAAAGCAGGCGACATTCCTTATCACCACCGGAACCCCACTGGACATGACTAGTGATATAGAGCAGTCCTACATCCAGGGTCGTGAGATCGACATGAATGACATTCAAAAGCATTTCTTCGAGAAGTACATGGAGAAGGTGAGGCAAAACAGGCGGGTGGTGAGCTAGAAGGCGCTGAACAGCCCTCTCTTACTTTGCTGCCTGAGTCCTAACGGGCTCCTAGCCCTCAAGGGTTAGGGGCCCGTGTGTATACAAGCGTACAACTTAGGAACAATGAAATACCGTCCTTGACGTGGCTAGTCAGATTTGTCTACAACCAGCTACTCAAAACTGAACTAGAGATAGGGGTTTTCCCCTGATGAGTGATCGGTAATATCATGGACGCCTGTGAGCTCTGGGATAGCTTCTCGCAGCATGCGTTCCACACCCTGCCGGAGAGTCGCAGTGGAAAGCGCACAACCTTGGCAACCACCACTCATCTCAACATAGATGTCTGTCTCTTCAACGTTCACCAGAGAGATCATCCCCCCATGTGCTGCGATTGCGGGGTTCACCTGAACCTCAAGGACTTCACGAACTCGCTCCGCAATCTCACCCTGTGGTGGATCTTGAGATTTCTTGGGTTCATCCGGCTCTAGGGTGCGAACTTCAAAACCGCTCTCGTTAATACGCTGCACGTAGTCGACGGTCGCACCGTCGAGTTGGTTCACTAGAGATTGCTCAACCAAGATTGAGAATCCGCCTACATCTTCCTCTTGGTCATCCGGTGAACGCTCATTAGCTCCAACCAGCGTAAGGTCAAAGTGTGGCTTCAAGCCGCCACCGACATCTCGCATAGCGATTCGCAATGCTTCTAATTCCCCCCCACTCTCATCAAGCAGTGAGAGGACAACCTCTCGAGCACGGTCTGTAAAAGTGATCATACCCCAATTTTAATCACTTATAATTCTGGTTGCAATTAATGCTTGATTAGAGATATCTGGATTTGCTACACGGATGACGTTGATCAGGCTAGGTGCCTCCGGTACCTTTTCCGACCGACCCACTCCTGTCATAAGTCCTTGAAAATAAAGGGATTAATGGTGACTGCGGACCTGATGGAGAAGCTTGTATCACTTGCCAAGCGGCGAGGGTATGTCTTCCAATCATCCGAGATCTATGGTGGGACAGGATCAGTCTGGGACTATGGATCTCTAGGAGTTGAACTCAAGCGCAACGTCAAGGAGTTGTGGTGGTCCTCGATGGTACATCAGCGTGAAGACGTCGAGGGTGTGGATGCGTCGATCCTAATGCATCCCCGCGTCTGGGAAGCTTCTGGTCACGTAGAAAGTTTCACTGACCCGCTAGTTGAGTGTACTAACTGTCATCGTCGCTTTCGGACGGACTTGCCTAAGGTAAAGGATGGGCAATGTCCAGTATGTGGCACAAAAGAGGCTTTTACTGAACCTCGGCTCTTCAACCTGATGTTTAAGACATTCATGGGACCAGTTGAAGATTCGTCCGCGACTGTGTATTTACGACCTGAGACAGCTCAGGGGATTTTTGTCAATTTCTTGAACGTTCAGGGTACGACAAGACAGAAAGTCCCCTTCGGGATCGCCCAGATCGGGAAGGCCTTTCGGAACGAGATTACGCCTGGGAACTTCATTTTCCGCACGCGTGAGTTTGAACAGGCTGAAATGCAGTTTTTTGTGAAGCCTGGAGATGATGAGGTTGTTTTTGAAGAATGGAAGGACCTTCGTATGCAATGGCACCTCGGGCTCGGGATTCGTCCAGAGAAGTTGAGGTTTCACGAGCACGGGGCAGATGAACTAGCACATTATTGTAAGAAAGCGTTTGATATAGAGTACGAATTTCCCTTTGGGTGGAAGGAATTCGAAGGCATCCACAACCGCACAGATTACGATCTCGCTCGCCATCAGGAGTACTCTGGAAAACGTCTTGAATACATCGATCCGACTTCGAATGAACGCTATATCCCTTACGTAGTAGAGACATCAATGGGGGTAGACCGCACAGTGCTTGTTCTATTGGCGGATGCGTACCGGGAGGAAGAAGTCGAGGGCGAAAAAAGGGTTTTACTGTCACTACAGCCACAGTTAGCACCTCTTAAAGCTGCGGTATTCCCTCTGGTGAAAAAGGACGGGATGCCGGAGATCGCGATGAAGCTGATGGGTGATCTGCGGTCGTCAGGAATCCCATCATTCTATGATCAATCGGGTGCGATCGGTCGACGATATCGTCGCCAGGATGAGATTGGAACGCCATGGTGCATCACAGTCGACGGACAAAGCACAGAGGATGGCACGGTGACAGTCCGAGATCGGGATAGCCTAGGACAGGAACGAGTAGGGGTAGATAAGGTTGTAACCTGGATCACCAACCAGCTTTCTTGACTGATCCCCTCAAGCGGAACGAGTTCCGGTTAGATAATAGTTAAGTACCCAAGGGGTCGCCTCGACCCTATACTCACTTGCGGTCAAGTAGCTTAGCCATGCGACCGCGCTTTGTTCTGCTAAGATCCGGAGATGTCTGTGGCGTCGAAATCTGAAGTCTTCAGTTCCCGTTGGGGCATGCTGCTTGCTATGCTCGGCATGGCTGTTGGCACTGGAAATATTTGGCGTTTTCCCCGGATTGCAGCAAGCAATGGTGGAGGATCTTTCCTTGTGGCCTGGGTGGTTTTTCTCCTCGCTTGGTCGGTGCCGCTCCTGATCCTCGAGTTTGGTATGGGGAAGGGAACTCGCAGTGGTTCGATCGGGGCCTTCGTTAAGACACTCGGACCAAAATTTGCTTGGATGGGCGCATGGATCGCCTTTGTAGCGACGGCGATCATGTTCTACTACAGCGTGGTAATGGGGTGGACGATTCGTTTTTTTGTCGGAACCCTGACGGGTGAAGTTCCGGGGGCAACACCGAGTGCGTTTTGGGACTCTTTTCATTCTACAAGCGGGGCTCTCATTACCCATGTAGTCGCCATGGCACTGGGGCTCTTCGTAGTCTCAAGGGGAGTGAAGGGGATTGAAGCTGCTGCAAAATTTCTAATCCCTAGCCTCATCATTCTTGTTATGGTACTCGCAGTTCGGGCTGTCACGCTGCCGGGTGCCAGCGCAGGCCTTGAGTTTCTGTTCACGCCTGACTGGGCTGCATTAGGAAATTACGAGATCTGGATCGAGGCCCTCACGCAAAATGCTTGGGATACCGGAGCGGGTTGGGGCTTGGTACTCACCTACGCCCTGTATATGAGAGCGGATGAGGACACTGCACTGAACGCATTCGTGATTGGTTTTGGGAATAACTCGATGTCTCTTCTGGCCGGCATCATGGTTTTATGTACGGTGTTCTCGGTTATGCCAGAAGCTGCCAGTGAAATCGTGGGAGCAGGTAATGAGGGACTAACCTTCATATGGGTTCCTCAACTATTCCAACAGATCCCGGGTGGGCGGTTATTCCAAGGGCTCTTCTTCCTGGCTCTTGTATTTGCGGCCTGGACCAGTTTGGTCGCGATGATTGAGCTTGCGAGCAGGATTCTCATAGATCTTGGGATGGCGCGGAGTCGAGCGATTATGGTTGTCGGTCTAGCGGGAATTCTCTTTGGAATCCCAAGTGCCTTGAAGTTGGGGATCTTCCAGAACCAAGATTGGGTTTGGGGTGTGGGTCTAATGGTTTCTGGTTTCTTCTTCGCTTTTGCCGTGCTCCGTTATGGGGTTACAAAGTGGAGAGAGAAATTCATTAACCAGGAAGGTTCGGATATCCGTATTGGTGCGTGGTGGGACTGGGCAATGCGACTTGTTGCAGTCGAAGCGATTGTTCTTGCCCTCTGGTGGCTGTGGGAAGCTCGTTCGGACGATGTTGCTGCAACGTGGACACTGTTTAGTCCCTATAATATTGGTACAGTGCTGATCCAGTTTGTGATCGTTGTGGTCATACTCCGGTTAGCAAACAACTGGTTAGCTAAGACCGTCCAAGCCAGATGGCATGACGATGCCGCCATGCTTGAGTTAAGTACAAGAGAGAGGTAGGTGGGTAGCAGATAAGTATTGGTTGTCAATTTCTTGGTAGGGCCTATGCCGTCTCTAACTTTCCTCCTATGACCCTCCACGACTCATACGCCCGATTTACTCCATACGAAATTGCGTTTCCCGACCAAGATCTTCTTGATGAATTGATTGTCGGAATTGATGAAGAAGCGAAGAGCCGAGATATGGACCTCTCAGACCCGAACGCTTTCTTCACGATGGGGCGGGTGAACGCGTTTGTAAGAGAGATTCAAGGTCCTGATGCGCTACCGGAGAGCATCCATCAATACGTCATGCTGGTCTTCCATGCTGTGCATTTTAATCAGGCTGGATGTCCCACCTATTTGCTCAGCGAAAAGGTGACCCGCGATCTGGTTGACAATTATCAGGGCGGACAACCAATACCACCGGAATCTTCAGGGTATATGCAACTTCCACAGCACCTCCTTTGGATGTCTGGTGCAAATTCAGATGCTCCTGAGTCGATTGACGGTGTGTTTTGGATACTTTCAAGTCGCGGAACCTTCCACTCGCTCTTGATTGCAGGTCTTCGACCCGATCGTCCGGGTTTTGTTATCGCACCGCTTCCTGATGCGCCGGTATCGGAGACTAGTAAATGGGTTAAGGCCGTCGTACGGAATGGCACGGATGACTTTTCGAGTCAGTTACCCGGTAGTGAGTTGGACCAACTTCATATGCTGGAAACGTCCGGAGAGGTGCTCAAGCTTTTAGCTCGATTTTTTGCGTATGTTTCATCTGAGCAGGGCGCAGTTGAAATGGTGAGTGCTAGGGCCAGTGATCAAGCGGATCCGGTCCCTTCGGCTCTCCCTTTTTTCCGAGTTACTCAGAATGCCTAGAGAGTCTAAGCAGGCTCGTATTGCTCGGGCACAGGAGGTCTACGACCTGTTACTAGAGGAGTACCCTGATGCTCACTGTGAGCTAGAGTTTGCTGATCCGTTTCAGCTAGCAGTATCGACGATACTGTCAGCTCAGACTACGGATGAGCGCGTGAATATGGTGACCCCCGAATTGTTCGGCCGTTATCCTGACTCGAAATCACTGGCTTCAAGCACCCAGAACGATGTGGAGAACATTATCCACTCCACTGGTTTCTTTCGGAATAAAGCCAAGAATATCATCGGGTTTGCCCAAGGAGTTGAGGTGGAACATCAAGGGGAGGTGCCAAGCACCATGGCTGAACTCTCGGCCTTACCTGGCGTTGGACGCAAAACGGCAAATGTGATACTTGGGAATGCCTTCGGGATTGATGAAGGAGTCGTAGTGGATACACATGTAAAACGCCTCTCAACTCGGCTAAGGTTCACGAAAGAGAAGACTCCAGAGAGGATCGAACGTGACCTGATATCAATCTTTCCAAACGAATACTGGACAATGCTATCGCACCTCTTGATTTGGCATGGTCGTCGAGTCTGCGATGCGCGTAAGCCTAGTTGTGAAGCATGTGCAGTGAGCCACCTGTGCCCCTCTTCTCGCGTATAGGTGCTAAATCAGTCGGTTGGGGAGTAACGAAAGACACGAGTGATCAGCAGAGAGTGGGTTGACTGCCCTGAACATTGCGCATACAGGTTCGGTCGAAACCCAAATTTTATCTAAAGGTTAAGATGCCTGGTCGCCAAGAAGCTGTTGCTCTACTTGAGGAATGGGTCGGAAACGAGGGCCTACGCAGACACATGTATGCTGTTGAGGCTGCTGTGCGATACTACGCGCAACTCCGTGGTGGCGATGAAGACATCTGGGGCCTTGCAGGCCTCCTACACGACTTAGACTGGGAGAAACACCCTGAGGAGCACCCACTTAGAGCTGTCGCTCGGCTGAGGGAAGAGGGTTATCCAGAAGAAGTTCTCCATGCGATCCTCGCACATCGCGCTGATTTCACGGGTGTTAAACCTGAAAGCGAGCTTGATAAAGTGCTCATCGCCTGTGATGAGCTTTCTGGCCTTGTGTATGCTACGTGTCTTGTTAGGCCTAATGGCATAGACGATATGAAGCCCAAGTCGGTGACCAAGAAGTTAAAGGATAAGACATTCGCAGCGGGCGTAAGTAGAGATGAGGTCCAAAAGGGTGTTGATTTGATTGGACTCGAGCGTGCAGAACACATTCAGAATATCATTAACGCTCTTCGGACTGTTGCCGATCAGCTTCAAATCAGGGGAGAGGATCTTCATGGCTGACATAGAATCTGAATTACCTGGATCCGATTTGATTTGAACTTAAATGGGGGGCGTTAGCCAATCCGCTCCTTGAAAGTGGGTGTCGACAACCACGGTTCTGCTGGCTCAATCTTGGGTACCGCGGATACTCTGATACTGATAAAGAATTAGCAGGTGGCTTGCAGCTCTAACGCGCTTCTGCCACCTTACGCCGGCTTCAAACTTATGAGTGTTGAAGCCCCGCCAAATCTCTTATAAAAACAGATATCTGAGACCGCCTGCAGAAGGGCTGGGAGCCACCTATGACGATAGCTACATGGATCACAATGGTCCTGATCCTAAGTTTTGTCTGGGGTGGCTTTTCATGGGTTCTCTTTACCGCTATACGAAGGGAGGCAGGAAAAAGCGGTGAGGTATAACTCCCGGGCCTTCTGTGTTGCGCAACCCAATTTAGTAGCGATTACGTGCCACGACGCGACGATCTAGAAACCATACTGATCTTGGGCTCTGGCCCGATTGTTATCGGTCAAGCCTGCGAGTTTGACTATTCGGGTACCCAAGCCGTTCGCGCCTTGAAGGAAGAGGGATACCGGGTTGTCCTCGTGAACTCTAATCCGGCAACGATAATGACTGATCCGGACCTAGCGGATCAAACGTACATTGAGCCGATTACCGCCGACTGGGTCGAGAAGATAATTGAGCGAGAGCACCCTGACGCACTCCTCCCTACCATGGGTGGCCAGACCGCGCTCAATGTCGCGATGGATTTGCACCGCTCAGGTATCCTTCAGAAACATGGTGTAGAGCTGATCGGTGCAAACGATCGCTCCATTGAGATGGCTGAAGATCGCGAGCAGTTCACCGAGGCGATGGAGCGTATTGGGCTTGAGGTGCCCCGTGGTGGTTTTGCAGGGACAGTTGAGGAAGCGATTAACATTGTTGAGGACACAGGGTATCCTGCGATTGTAAGACCATCCTTCACTCTCGGAGGAACTGGTGGTGGGATAGCCCACAATCAGAAAGACTTCGAACATCAAGTGAAGAAAGGACTTGATGCCTCTCCGATCACTGAGGTGCTTATTGATCAATCCGTGATTGGATGGAAGGAATATGAGCTCGAAGTTGTCAGGGATGGTATCGACAACGTCATCATGGTTTGTTCGATCGAGAACTTTGATCCGATGGGGGTCCATACCGGGGATTCAATCACAGTAGCTCCAGCGCAGACACTGACTGATGTCGAGTACCAGAGAATGCGCGATGCTGCAATTACCATCATCCGAGAAATTGGTGTCGAGGCGGGTGGCTGTAACATCCAATTCGCGGTGAACCCGGATGATGGGGAAATGCTTGTGGTTGAGATGAACCCGAGAGTATCTCGCTCATCAGCTCTTGCATCCAAGGCAACTGGTTTTCCGATTGCACGGATAGGTGCGAAGCTCGCCGTCGGGTATCATCTACATGAATTGCCGAACGACATAACGAAGACAACGCCGGCATCGTTTGAACCGGTTCTCGATTATGTGGTCGTCAAGATCCCAAGGTTCGCTTTTGAGAAATTCCCCGAGGTCGACGATACACTAGGTGTCCAGATGAAGTCGGTCGGTGAGACCATGGCGATTGGACGCACATTCCGGAGTGCGTGGCAAAAGGGTTTCCGAGGTCTCGAAACTGGACGACACGGTTGGGTTACTTCACAACGCCTCAAGGACGATGGGCTAACTGCAGAAAATCAAGAGTCACTCTTGGCAGCCCTGAGGCGTCCTACGCCACACAGACCATTCCAGATCAAGCGAGCCCTCGAAGCCGGGTTGGGTGTACAAGAGATTTTTTCAGCAACCAAGATTGATCCTTGGTTCTTGGATCAACTTGTCCAGTGTGTTGAATGGGAAAAACGATATGCTGAAGCGGAGGAAGTAACGACAGAACTTCTCAGAGACATGAAGCGTGAAGGATTCAGTGACCTTCAACTAGCAGAGTTGAGAGGAGAAGAGGAATCCAAAGTCCGTGAAAGGCGATGGGACAGAGGAATCCGGCCGACCTACAATGTGGTTGATACCTGTGCAGGAGAATTTCCAGCTGAAACCCCTTACTACTACTCATCCTACGAGGATGAGACTGAAAGCGAACCCTCAGATCGTGAAAAAGTAGTGATACTCGGGAGTGGTCCGAACCGAATTGGGCAGGGCATTGAGTTCGACTACTGCTGTGTACAGGCAGTGCTCGCTCTAAGAGAGGCTGGCTATGAGACGATCATGATCAACTCTAACCCTGAGACGGTATCTACAGACTTTGATGTGAGTGACAAGCTCTATTTCGAAGCTCTAACACTCGAAGATGTAGCCGAGATTATTCAGCTTGAAAAACCAAGAGGTGTCGTGCTTCAACTTGGAGGGCAGACACCCCTCAAGCTTGCTCATGGACTAGAGGAGTTGGGTGCCTGTGTGCTTGGGACTCCGGTGGATGCAATCGATCGAGCAGAAGATCGAGACCGTTTTGATGAGGTATGTAAGAAGATTGGTGCGCGCACGCCTGATAATGGTTTAGCAACTAGTGAGGAAGAAGCGGTAAGCGTAGCAGGTCGGATAGGATTTCCGGTCTTAGTCCGACCAAGTTATGTACTTGGTGGGCGCGGGATGCGAATTGTATACGATGAAATGTCCCTACGGGGATTCTTTGACGAAGCAATTCAGGCTTCTTCGGATCGCCCGGTCCTGATCGACTCGTTCCTTGAAGACGCTTTTGAGGCAGACGTAGATGCACTCTGCGACGGGACTCATGTCGTGATTGGTGGAATCATGCAGCATATTGAAGATGCGGGGGTCCACTCAGGGGACTCGGCATGTGTGCTGCCTCCATATTTACTTTCCGAAACAGTCTTAGACGAGATTCGTGAATTAACCAGCAAATTTGCGCTTGAACTAGGTGTAGTCGGACTAATGAATGTGCAGTATGCGATCAAGGACGAGGTTGTCTACGTGCTTGAAGTGAACCCAAGGGCCTCTAGGACCGTCCCGTTCGTGAGTAAGGCAACAGGGGTACCTTTGGCTCGCCTCGCAGCTCGTGTAATGGCAGGTGAGAAACTTGCTGAACTGGGTGTTCAAGAAGAGCCGCCAGTTCCAGGTGTTGCAGTCAAAGAAGCTGCATTCCCGTTTAACCGGTTTGACGTTGACGTACTGCTTGGGCCTGAAATGAGATCGACTGGAGAGGTGATGGGGTTCGATGATTCATTCGGGATGGCGTTCGCCAAGGCCCAAATTTCAGCAGGAAACACTCTACCAGAAGATGGTGCCATCATTGTGACAGTGAACGACAGCGATAAAGAGACGGTAACACCGATTTTACGACAATTCCGTGACTTGGGCTTTGAGATTATGGCGACTCAGGGAACAAGAGAGTACTTAGAACGATTGGGTGTCCCGGCAAAAGGAGTCTACAAGGTCAATGAAGGAGATCCGAACATTGTGGACCATATTATTAACGGTGATATCGTCCTTCTCATTAATACGCCACTCGGGAAGAAGTCCCAGTTCGACGATTACGCCATACGGCGAGCCGCTATAACTCACAAATTGCCTTATTTGACAACAATGTCAGCGACTTCCGCAGCCTGTGATGCGGTTATTGCTCTGAAGTCAGAACAAAGAGCGGTTCGTTCTGTGCAGGAGAGGATCGCATCCCTCAATTCTTCTATCCAGAGCACTTAGCAGGCTGTTTCCTGAAGTCTTCAGTTCATTATTGCTTCTGTATTGAAATTATGCTTCAGCGAAGCCGATGAGTGAGAGGACGGGTTTCTTTCTTCACCCTTCTTCTTCCCTCCACGACACGGGTTGGGGTCATCCTGAACATCAGGGTCGTCTTAGGGCGCTCGCATCGAGTGTGGGAAACGACCTTTTGTTGCTTCATGGTCATGTAGAGCAGATGGGAGCAGCGGATGGTTCTGCACACGATTTACTCCTTGTCCATACAGAGGATCATGTTGAGCAAGTGCAGGCGGCTTGTCAGCGTGCTGAGAACGAAGATTCCATTATAGCAATCGATCCGGATACCAAGGTGTCCTCTCGGTCCTGGGATGCTGCATTGGGAAGCGTTGGTTCAGCAATTGCTGCAACCAAAGCAGTCGCTCGAGGTGATATTCGTAATGCATTTGTTGCCACGAGGCCGCCAGGTCATCACGCGACTCCAGGACAAGCAATGGGCTTCTGTCTCTTCAATAATATCGCAGTTACTGCGCGATGGCTTCAGGCAGAGGGTTACGCGGACCGAATCCTCATTATCGACTGGGATGTACACCACGGAAATGGCACACAGGATGCGTTTTATGGAGATGCAACAGTATACTTTTTATCGTTGCACCAGTCTCCACACTATCCGGGCACTGGTAGCGCGGATGAGAGGGGACAGGGGGATGGGGAAGGTTACACGCTCAACATTCCACTCCCAATTGCAACTCCCCGAGCGGACTACTTAGACGCATTTGAGCAAGCAATTGGACAAGTTCTGAAAAAGTTTTCTCCGGAATTTGTGTTAGTCTCAGCCGGTTTCGATGTTATGGCTGAAGACCCGCTTGGGGGCATGCTCCTCGAACCCGATGATTTATATGTGATGACCAGACGTATTGTGGAGGATGCTGCGGCTGACTGTGACGGTAAAGTTGTCGCTCTCTTGGAGGGTGGATATAACCCGCCGCGTGTAGGGCAGGGAGTGGTGGCAGTCATCCGTGGGTTGGCCGGGCTAGAAAAGCCTTGATAAGTGTTTCGTTGCCTGTCTTGACCCGCTAGCTACTTTTCTTCACGATGCCTCCAACTGAATATGGAACGATGGATAGCTTGCCCAACGTTCCCGCAATGCTCGACCTCCTGCGGATCAGTCCCCGTAGACTTTTCCTCTCAGGAGGTGCTGAACTCTACCATCACATAGGTGTCCTTACGGGCATGTCCGAAGGTATCGAAGTACTGAACGTAGCCTGCGGCTCGGGCGTCTCACTTGAGTACCTCGTTAGAGAGTTTAGCGTCCAAGGCTTTGGAGTTGATATCACTTCGGATCTCGTCGACCAGGCTGCAAAGCACAGCTTGGGTGAAGGGATTGCAGACAAGATTCAGTTCCAACCCGGACCTTCATCAGCCCTTCCATATCGAGATGAGATTTTCGATGTGACAATCGGTGAAATCGGGCTCGCAAATCATTGTGAGCCAGGTGAGGCAATCGCTGAGTTGGTTCGAGTGACCAAGCCAAACGGGTTTATAGTGCTGGTCCAACTCGTTTGGAAGGGCCCAGTACATGAGCCCAGAAGATCGGTCTTGGCAGATTACTTGGGAGCGACACCACTGATGTCAGTTGAGTGGAAAAAGCTTTTCCGAGAATCGGGGATCGAAAATCTACATGTCGAAGATTGGTCTAATGAACAGATGATGTTACGGTCAGGAGCGAGCGAGCCATTTCCTGATTTGATGAAAACATTTTCATTCCGTGAAAAAGTGGAGATCCTCCGTAGGACTTGGCAAAGGTGGGGATGGAAGGGAGTGAGAACGGGCATTTTGAAAGGGCGAGAAATCCATCGCTTACTCACGAGAGAACGTGTCCTGGGGCTAGAATTGCTCAAGGGGTGCAAGGCTGAGGCTGGAGTGCCGGTCAGTGTGGAACCAAAGAGTGTGGCCGCAGCTGAACTTGGTTTGGCTTTTGATCTGACTACTGAGAGTGAAGAGCTGGATTCGAGTACATTGAAAGTCGTATCGGATGCCCCAACTTCAAGACCAGAGGAAGAAGGGGATCCTGATCATGTCGAAACTGATGACGTGAGGCCTGATACCAGTGGACTCCCGCTCTTTCGACCTGAAGAAGAACAAGGGTAAGACAATCTTTCCGCTTCCACTCCATTACTGCGAGGCGAACCCGGTATGAGTACTGCTTTACTATGTAGACCCGACGGGATTGAGCGAGTTCAGCATGCACTACGCGATCAAGGTCTCGACGGCTGGCTCTTGTATGAGTTCCATGGAGTCAACCCGATAGCTGTCCAATTGCTAGGTATGGGTAAGACGACTCGTCGTGGGTTCGTGCTAATTCCAGCAAAAGACAATCCCGTAGCGCTAATCCATGCTATAGAAGCTTCTTCTTGGCGCCATTGGCCATTCGAGGTTCGTACCTATTCCAGTTGGCAGCAAATGGAAACCGAACTCAGAGAGCTTGTAGATGGATCCAGTCGATTAGCCATGGAGGTCTCTCCGGGTGCAGCCGTGCCAACCTTGGATTATCTCCCAGCTGGGATGGCAGGATTGATACTCAGTCTCGGTGTAGAGGCGGTGAGCTCTGGAGATTTGGTATCACGTTTTCATTCAGTTTGGACCTCTGAGCAACTGCAGATGCATCGTCAGGCAGCAGAGATCGTGGCTGATGTTGCAAGGCAAGCGTTTGCACGTGCAGCAGCAGCTGTGGAGTCAGGGTCACCGACTAATGAGGGTGATCTTTCAGACTGGATCCGCTCGCAGCTTAATGGTCGTGGGCTCACAGTAAGTCCTGATTGCATTGTTGCGATCGGTCGAACTGCGGCAGATCCCCACTACTCTCCAGAGGGAGAAGGAGAGATGATCGCAGCAGGAGATTTGCTGTTGATTGATCTTTGGGGAGCGTTTGATGGAGCAGTTTTTGCCGACCAGACTTGGATGGGCCTTATGAGTGGTGCGGTTGATTCACGCACCCAGGAGATTTGGAGTGCTGTGAGAGATGCTCGGGACGCAGCCGTCACATTTCTGAGAGAACAGTTTGAGTCAGGAGGAGAAGTACGTGGCTATGAGGTTGATCAAGTTGCCCGGGCCCTAATTGCAGATCGTGGTTATGGTGAGTACTTCGTGCATAGGACTGGGCACTCGATGGATATAGACCTCCACGGAAGCGGTCCGAACCTTGATAATCTGGAGACGAGAGATGACAGGTTGCTTGTTCCAGGAATAGGATTCTCTGTTGAACCCGGTATTTACATCCCTGACGAGATCGGAATTCGAAGTGAGATCAATGTCTATTGGGGGCCGGATGGTCCGGAGGTTACCCCCGGGGATATCCAGCAAGAAATCTTTTTGCTAATGGATGTTTAACTTCAGGATCTTTTTAAAAGGGCTGTCAGGTTGACTAACCCGGAACTCAGGGTGGATGTGGCCCTTCCGCTCCCTATACATCGCACTTTTACGTACCGGATCAATACAGAATCTCAGCCACCCCTAGGAACACGGGTCCTGGTTCCGTTTCGACGGCAGGAACATATCGGTTGGGTGGTTGGCCCAGGTTCTGCAACAAGAATCAAGCAGATACGTCCAGTGCTCTCTATCCTGGATGACTCACCACAATTACCTGTAGAACTTCTCGAACTTTGCCGGTGGATTGCTGAGTATTACGTAGCCCCCCTAGGCATTGCGCTCCGTACTGCTTTGCCAGCTGTACTTTCGGATGCTTCGCGAAACTACGTCAGGTTGCTGGAAGATCCGCCTCTCAACAAACGTCGATCTAGAGAGGAGCGTGTGGTAACCGCCCTAGAACATCATGGGAAGCCACTTCGGGTTCGGACACTCCGGCGGCAGCTAGGGATGGGTTCAATATGGCCTGAGATTCGATCTCTTTTAGCACAGGGTGTCCTCGGTCACGAAATGGTATCGCCATCAAAGCCGCCAGTGAAAACAAGAAGGGTAGTCCGGATAATCAACCGCCTCAGTTCACTACAAGTACGCGACAACATTTTTGCCAGGACTCCGCGGCAGCGAGAGGCGTATGAGTCATTAGAACGCTCGGGAGGTGCCTCTGAGTTAACACATATGGTTAAAGGAGAAGGGTTCAGTCGTGGGGTAATCAAAGGTCTTGAGTCAAAGCAATTAGTTGGAATCTTCGATGAAGAACAGCTTCGCGACCCATTCGCTAATACTCCAGTAACTAAGCCACCAGTTCTTATTCCTACGAAGGATCAGCGGAATGTGATCGACGCTCTGATTAGTGCGCTCGATGAAGATGTACCTATACCGTTTCTTTTGCAGGGTATCACCGGTTCTGGTAAAACGCTCGTATACATTGAGCTTCTCCGTGAGGCTCTCGATCGTGGTCAGAGTGCGATCGTTCTTGTTCCCGAGATTGCGCTTACACCGCAGACTGTTTCAAGATTTCGTGCACACTTTGATGACCAGGTTGCTGTTCTGCATTCCGGTCTCTCTGACGGAGAACGCTACGATGCCTGGCGGAGCTTGAATACCGGCCAGCGTCGGATCGCGGTGGGAGCACGTTCTGCACTCTTCGCGCCTCTATCTAATCTTGGTGTGATCGTTGTGGACGAAGAACACGATGGAAGCTACAAGCAGTCGGAGGCACCCCGTTACCTAGCAAGAGACCTTGCTGTTGTACGCGCACGTCAAACTGGAGCTGTATGTGTGCTTGGCAGCGCCACACCATCGTTAGAAAGCTGGAACAATGCCCGTACCGGTAAGTTCCGACACCTGCAACTTATGAAACGTGTGGGTGGAGCAAGACTTCCTGAGGTACGAGTGGTTGACCTACGGATCAAAAAAAGAGGATCCGATGAGGTGTCTCGTATCAATGAACGTGGTAGTGGAGTGCTTTCCTCGGAATTGGTATCCGCAGTAGATGCACGACTAGAACGAGCAGAGCAAGTGATCTTGCTACTAAATCGTCGTGGCTACTCTTCGTTCATTCAGTGCAGGGAATGTGGTGAGGTTGAACAATGTCTGAACTGCTCAATCTCACTAACGTATCACCGAGCTGCGCGACGAATGGTTTGTCATCACTGTCGCTATGACGCCCCAGCCCCGGACCGGTGCCCCCGATGTGGGTCTGTAGACCTTTCCTATCGCGGGTTGGGTACCGAACAAGTCGAACGGGTCACTGTTGAAACTTTCCCATCTGCCAGAATTGCGCGGATGGATGTAGACACGACTTCTGGAAAGTGGGCCCATCAACGGATACTCGACCGGGTGGCTAAGGGAGATGTTGATATCTTGCTAGGCACTCAGATGATCGCAAAGGGTCTCGATTTTCCGCGTGTAACTTTAGTAGGTGTAGTGAACGCAGATGTAGGGATCCACTTACCCGATTTCCGAGCTAGTGAGCGGACCTTCCAACTTCTTAGTCAGGTGGCTGGGAGGGCAGGGAGGGGTAAGCTAGGGGGTGAGGTTCTGATTCAGACTTCACTTCCTGATCACTACGCAATTCAGGCTGCAGTCGCTCATGACTTTAGAGCTTTTGCCGAACGAGAGTCATCCACGCGTAAGACACCGCGGTATCCACCGCATTTGAGAATGGTCAACGTGATACTCAGTAGTCCGGATCAAAGGGCGGCTGCTAAGAGCGCGGAAGCTGGAGCCGAATGGGTACGTCGGTGGCTTCGAAGGAAAAATGCAGAAGAATCTAGAGGTGTTGAATTGGTTGGGCCGGCACCGGCACCGATTGAACGACTCCACGGCCGGTGGCGTTGGCATTTCTTCTTACGCAGCACCTCACCCGGTGCAATTGGAGGAGTCGTGCGCGCTTTGATTGATGGATTCAAGGTCCCTGGTAGCGATGTACGGTTGGCGGTGGACCGGGACCCTGTCGCCTTACTTTAGACGGTTCTCTGGAAGGTTCACCAATGTGCTAACACTGGAATTCCGAGGGTTATCGAGCCCCACATCTGATGGGCGGATCTGTAATATTGCAGTGGCAGGCAATCGCGGCGTACCTTCGAACTGAACGGCTTCTTGGGCGAATCGGTCCCGATATCTGGAGATGTGGTGAGCTGCTTAGCCTTAAATGCGTCTTTCGAGCCACTGACCATTGTGCCAGCCCGAAGAGCTGTGCGATTAGTCCTAGATGGTAAAGCTGAAATCCTTGAGAAGGACTTGGGTAAGGATTTCCGTTCTGAACGGCGGGTGATCCCTTATCCTACAGTGATCCGTCTCATCCGCTATGTCCATGTGCCACAGAAACTTAAGAGGCAAGTCACGAATACTTTTCTCTTTGCCCGTGATGGCTATTCATGTCAGTACTGTGGAAGACGAAAATCTGACCTCAAGGGCAGGCAATTTCTGACCCGAGACCACATCAAACCACTGTCTCGAGGCGGGGACAATAGTTGGGAGAATGTTGTAACCAGCTGCTCGTCCTGTAATAATCGTAAGGGTGACCGATTGCCTTGGGAGGTGGGCCTTATGCTTCGGACTGAGCCGCGTGAGCCCAATTATGTACACTTAGTGTGGGTTGTTCGTAAGGTTACTCAAACTCAGGCTAAGTACATTCGAATGTTCTATGGGGATCGTACCCTTCGAAGAGTGTCAGGCAGAGGCGCAGACGACCCTCTTGAGATTATCAGCTAAGTCATTGTGGATTAATGTCTGATAGTAAAGACAGTTTTTCGGAGAAACAGGATAATCCGCCCACTGATTCCTCCAATGACCTCTTGCCTAGTGCTAACGCTTCGACTGAGCCCACCAGTAAGCGTTTGCATCGCACTAAGAAGCGTCACCGCAATCGGCGGAAGGGTCGAAATAAGCGAAAGGGGAGTACGACTCATAAGAAGGCTCAAGAGGCGAAGGGTAGGACCGGTATTTCTCGCTTGGAGCCTGATCTCGAAGAAGTCATGCTTGAGGTTGATGACAAGGAATGGACTGTTCGCGTAATTGGTCGATCTCAAACACAAACTGCCGCCCTACTGATGCTAGGGTTCTGGATGTCCCCTGAGGATGCCGGTGCGCCAGATCGAGAGACGTTGATTGAAGGTCGCGTACTTTCTGAGCTAAACCTGGACCAGCTTCAGTTAGCTTTCAAACAGAGTAAGCCGCCCTGGACCGATCAGTCTAGAGATTTCTTTTCAGATATCCGTAACCGAGGCCGTAATTGAAGGTTCAAATTGGATGTCGTTTTTTTGAAGCAGAGGATTATGTGATTTAGTGAGCTTAACGAAACTGCTTAGCCAGGTATCTAGTTAGATTATAACAGACGATATTGCCAGTATCTCTCAATACTGACTTCTACCACCAACTTGCATTAGGATCATGAACCAACCTCAACACGGAGTTGTGCTTCCGTGTCTTTAAGAGCAACTGATTGCCCAGATGATAGCGAGCTGGTTTTACGAGCTCGCAAGGGGGAAGAACTTGCTTTGAGCATGCTCATAGAGAGGTACCAGAAATCTGCCTATGCTTTGGCATTTTCTGTGACCGGACGCCATGAGGATGCTGAAGATGTTGCTCAAGAATCATTCTTGGTGGCGTTGGATCAGCTTGATGAATGCAAGGATCCGGAAAGGTTCGGAGGCTGGTTCATGACGATCGTAAGGAACCGTTCGAAGAACTTGATTCGTCGAGAATCTTTAAGACGGACTAGTGATGTGCCACAGGGGACGCGGTCTCGGATTCCCACACCAGATAAAATTGCAGAGATCTCACAACTGAGAGAAATTCTTCAACAGGCAATAGCTGTGCTACCGGAGATTCAACAAGAGGTGGTGCTGCTACATGACCTAGAAGGATGGAAACATCGAGAGATCGCCGAGAGATTGGGGATTCCATCTGGGACAGTACGGTCGCACCTGCACTTTGCGAGGAAAGCCTTGAAGCAGGCCCTAGCATGGATACCAGATAGGTCAGATTTGATTAGGAAAGTTCAATGATTACAAGGATGCCGCACGACTTAGACTCGAATGATGACCTCGGACTTGACCTAGAGTTAGCCGAGGCACTCGCTCACTTTGATCCAGAGCATCAGGATCCGAGTTATTGGTATCGTTTTCGCCAATGGGTCCTGGAAAATGCAGCGGGCGAGTTAGCTCGGCGGCGGTTAATCCACGAGTTGACAGTAGGTGATGTGATGACTTCCTGGGCTAGGACCGTTGTCCCGGTGGCTCTCCTGGCTGCCATTCTGGCTGGACTACTCCTTATGAGAGACCAGTCAGTTGTTCCTGTTAGGCCGGTCGGGATCGAGGAACTACTGGTGAGTGGTGTTCAAGGACAGACAATTCCTTCGGCACTCGCTCCTTCGGAGACCAGCGATCCAGTGGCCTTTGCATCGGAGATTTTTTAAATGGAACACGGATCTCGAACAAAACTCATGACTGCAGTGATACTTGCAGTGGTTCTTGGAACAGGCGTTATGCTTGGACTAGTGAGTGTCTGTGAAATAGGAGATGGTCGTACCCGATGCGTGATCAATCTCAATAGTGATTTAGCGGCGATGCCGGTTGAAGAAGGCATGGTGCGTGAGGCTCATCCAGATGGTATGTCAGAGCGTAATCGGCGTTCGCCCATGTATGAGCAAGTTGGGCTCACTGAAGATCAATCGCTCCTGATCGATTCTATATTGGAGGGCCAACTGCAGCATATGAGATCGCTGCACGAAGAATTCCGTACCACATATGTTCCCCGGTACCAAGCGCTGATCCAACAGACGCGGGAAGCTATCCTCGAAGTATTCACCGAAGAGCAGGCCTCTGACTACAGGGCGCTTCTGCAAGAGTTCGACGAAAGTCGGACCAGGGGTGATCAGAGGAGCAACCGGGACTAGACCGATGAAAAATACATGCCGGGCGTTAGTCCGGACTGCTCCCTGTCTGATGGCGGGTCTCATTATCCTTTGGCCAGTTTCTATTCGGGGGCAGCAGTCAGTGAGCCTTGATGAGGCGATTGAGCTTGCTCTAGTTCGTAGCCCACAGATGCTCCAACAGGATCAAGCTGTAGATAATGCTGAGCTTGCAAGACGATCCGCGTGGGCATCTTTCCTACCTAGCCTAAGTGCCAGTACGAGTGGATCCCTCAGAAGTGCAAATGTTCTTGATCCCAACACGGGCCAGATCGTGGGTGGAAGTTCGGACTCATATGGCGCAGGCGTGTCGAGCCGAGTGACCATTTTTCAGGGTGGGACTCGCTTTGTGGAGATGAATCGCACAGATGCAGACATGCAGGCTGCGATAGCACGAAGAGAGAACCAACGTTTTAATGTGACACTGCAGACAAAGAATTTTTTCTTCAATGCTCTCAGACAAACGGATCTTCTTGAGGTTGCGCGGCAGAGAGTAGAGCAGGCACAGCAAAATCTAGAAATTGTGCGTGCTCGTTCGCAGGTTGGCCGAGCAACCATCTCAGATTCCCTGCGTGCACGACTGGATCTTGTAAACGCTGAGCAAGCAGTGTTGCAGGGAGAGACTACACTTCGTGCTGCAGAGTTTGCATTGGGTAGGCAAATAGGGGCATCTGCAGCTGTGGTACCGCTCCGTCCTTCGAGCCTAGAGCCAACCATGTTGCCATTGGCTGAAATAGAGATCATGCAGTTAGCAGAATCGGGATCGCCGACGGTTATTGCTGCGACCCAAGCAGCTAATGTGGCATCGGCCAACGTCCGAGCAGCAAAAGCTAGTTTCTTGCCTACTATCTCGATGAACACTGGCTACAACTGGAATAATCAGGATCGGTCTTTCACAGGTGGTAAGACAAGTTGGAGTCTTGGATTTTCGATGTCCTATCCGATTTTTAATAACTTCCAGCGACAGTCATCGGTTGACAGGGCACAGTTCAGTTATCGTGTCTCTCGTCTGCAAGAGGATGACGCTCGGCTTGCTGCACGTCAGCAAGCCGATAATGCCTTGTATAGCCTCCGTACTGCTGAGCGTGCCATTGACATTGCAGAAGAAGCCGCGCGCGTTGCAGCTGAGGACCTTAGGGTTGTTCGGGAAAGATACGCAGTTGGAGTCGCGACGATCCTAGATGTGTTAATAAGCCAATCGGCAGCCAGCCAAGCAGACGCTACGGTCATCACATCGCGTTATGACTACGTGATAGCCCGGGCGGAACTTGAAGCGATTCTAGGGAGAGGATTGTGAGTGAGGTAATGATTCGCACAGAGGGTTTAGTCAAAGACTATGTGCTTGGCGCAGAAACTGTACATGCTGTTCGCAGTGTGGACCTCGAAATCAGGGCAGCAGAGTTCGTAGCGGTCATGGGTCCTTCCGGGAGTGGAAAATCTACACTCATGAACATGATTGGCTGTCTTGATACGCCTACCGCCGGAGAGTATTGGCTCAATGGTCAGCCTGTGAGTGAGCTGTCTGAGGATCAATTAGCTCGTGTGAGAAATAAAGAGATTGGTTTTGTGTTTCAAACGTTCAACCTACTTCCACGAGCGACGGCTCTGCATAACGTCGAATTGCCATTAATCTATGCTGGAGTTGGGGGCAGAGATCGCCGCCGCCTGGCTGCTGAAAAACTAGAGTTAGTCGGATTGGCTGACCGGATGGATCATCGTCCACCCGAGATGTCTGGGGGTCAACGCCAGCGAGTAGCTATGGCACGAGCACTTGTAAATGATCCCGCGATTCTATTAGCTGATGAACCAACGGGTAACTTGGACTCTGTTACAAGTGGGGATATCATGCGCCAACTCAGCGAGCTTAATGGACAAGGACAAACGATTGTTTTGGTGACTCATGAGCGAGACATTGCAGAATATGCGAAACGGCAGGTGCACCTCAATGATGGAATGATTGAGAAAGACTTCTTGAATGACCCAGTGGAGACGATGGTATGACAAGGAGAACCCTAACACTGGCTTTGACCGGCGTGATTGCCGTTGTTACCGCAGCATGTAGCAATGACGAGTCAGTAGATGAAGTATCGTCGCTCACAACCGTAGAAGTGACTCGCGGTAACTTGTCCATCCGCGCGGAAGCTACCGGTACCGTTGAGCCGATTCGCACGGTCGAAGTCAAATCGAAAGCTTCGGGCGAAATCTTGCGACTTCACGCGGATGTCGGGGATCAGGTTGGGCCGGGCTCGCTCCTAGCTGACATCGATCCGCGCGACGTTCAAAACAGATTCAACCAGACTGAAGCTGACCTAGCTGTTGCTCAGGCGAGACTCGAGATCTCCGAAGCTCAGCTAGAGCGATCGGATCAGCTTCTAGAGGCTGGGGTAATCACGCCACAGGAGCATGAGAGTTCCCGTCTTGAGTTTGCGAACTCGCAGGCAAGTCTTGTGAAGGCTGAGACCAATCATGACCTCGCTATACTTCAACTGAACGACGTTCGTATCCGAGCGCCAGCTGCTGGGACCATCATCCAAAAAAGTGTCGAAGAGGGTGTGGTCATCCAATCAGCGTCACAAAACGTGTCGGGTGGCACGGCGCTGTTCATGATGGCAAACCTTGCAGAAATGCAGGTCAGGACATTGGTGGATGAGACTGATATGGGACAGTTAGCCTCTGGCTTGGAGGCTATTGTGAGCGTTGAAGCATTCCCGGATCAGTCGTTCCGGGGCATGGTTGACAAGATAGAGCCTCAGGCAACAGTGGTTCAGAATGTGACGATGTTTCCGGTGATTGTGAGTTTGGACAATAGTTCAGGGCTCTTGAAGCCGGGGATGAATGCAGAGGTTGAGGTACTGATAGACGAGGCATTGGATGTGGTGTTGGTTCCAAATAATGCAATTGTACAAACCTCTGACGTCGGTCCTGCGGCGATGGCGTTAGGTCTCAACATAGATGAGATGGATTTGATGCAGTTCATGCGGGGAAGCCGTGGTGGTAGCGGAGGCGGACAGGGATTTGCTGGTGGACGTGAGAGGGGCGGAAGGCAGGGCGGCGGGCCTCAATCTGAAGGTGCTGTAGAGGAGGGTAATGGTGATAGCCCCTCGGAAGATGGTCAGGATGATCAAGGCGACGTTATGGCTCGGCTTCAGGAGCTTCGTGCGCAAGTAGAGAGTGGAGAAATTAGTCAGGATGAGATGCGTGCTGCGATGCAGGACCTGGGTGGCGGCCGAGGTGGTCGTGGTCGATCCGGGGCCGGCCAACGGTCCGGTGGTGGAGACAGTCCAGGTGCCTCCACACGTGATACGCGACCTGCAGTCGTCTTCGTGATGAGCGTGGACAGCGTGCCAGAGCCAAGACTTGTCCAAATGGGCCTCAACGATTGGGATCACACTCAGGTGGTGACCGGAGTCCAAGAAGGGGATGTGCTCGTTGTCGTGGGAGCTGCTCAACTCATGGCCCAACAGCAGGAATACCAAGCCCGAATGATGAGTCGAATGGGCGGAAATCTCTTCGGTGGGGGGATGGGACGAAGTGGCGGCTTCCGACCCCGGACCCCGTAGGTAGGAGAAAGCCTGATGCTGATCTTTGAAATTATTAAGGTGGCGATGAGCGCTATCAGCACAAATGCTATGCGTTCTGTGTTGACGACACTTGGTATCGTAATCGGTGTCGGAGCAGTGATTACGATGGTCTCATTAGGAGAGGGTGCCCAAGTACGGGTTGAGCAACAAATCAACAACATGGGAACCTCGGTGCTTACCATACGGCCCGGTCAGGAATTCAGTCATGGAGTGTCTCGAGGCGATACTCAGATGTCGATTGAGGATGCTGAAGCGCTGAGGAATGAGACCCGTGGATTCCTCAAGATCTCTCCTGAGCTTCAGTCACGGATGCAGATTACATACCTCCGCTGGAATTCGAACAATCAGGTCATGGGTGTTTGGCCCGATTATTTTGATATGTACGATCACGAACTAATCGCAGGTCGCTATTTCACCGAAGGGGAAGTCAGCGGACGTAGGCGAGTAGCGGTACTCGGGTATACGATTCCAGAGCAGCTCGGCGAAATTCCTGCAGATTCTTCCCAGTACTCGATCGCAGCGGAGCTCCTCGTCGGAAAGACAATCCAGATACGTGGTATCCCGTTTGAGGTAATTGGTGTGCTTGCAGAGAAGGGTGATGCGATGTGGCTTCGCCCGGATGACCAGGTTTTCATTCCTCAATCGACTGCCCAGTATCGTGTGATGGGTGGCCGCGATAGGCTTGGCTCGATTTACGCTTCCACAGAAACGCCCGAGGAAATGAATCAGGCGATTGCCGAAATCGACCGGATTATGCGGAGGGAGCATCGTATCCTACCAGGTGAGGAAGCAGACTTCAGCATACGCAACTCCACGGATCTACTGGAAACCTTCAACTCGACAGCTCAGACTTTCACCTTATTATTGGCTGGGATCGCAGGAATCAGTCTTCTTGTCGGTGGCATTGGTATCATGAATATCATGCTTGTATCTGTAACCGAGCGAACCCGAGAGATAGGGGTTCGTAAGGCCCTTGGAGCTACCCGTGGGGCGATCATGACACAGTTTGTTGTTGAAGCTTCGACGCTCTGCGTGTTGGGAGGGCTCTTGGGAGTTGGAATGGGTTACGGAGCCGCAGAGATGACAACGCGTATTGCTGGTTTGGACACAGTGGTATCTCCACAGATTGTTGCTCTGTCGCTGGCTATCAGTGCCTTCATAGGACTTTTCTTTGGCATCTGGCCTGCTCGTAGGGCGGCGATACTCGACCCTATTGATGCACTTCGGTACGAATAGAAATTTCCTATTGCCGGGTTAGCTGCTTGGGCGGTTGGTGGATCGAGTAAAGCAATAAGATGTCCTCTGTCCAGAGTAAGTGATCCCTTCCGTAGTTCGCGTCACCGTTTCGTTACCGTATCAATTTCTAACATGAGGAAAGCACGCCCCCATGACTGACCAAGACCGCCTGTATGGAGCAACGCACCTGGAATGCACCGGAACCGGCGAAAAAGTTGAAAGCGAGCAGCTTATTGGACTTTCTGAAGCTGGCAAACCGCTTTTTGCTCGATATGATCTGGATCTAATCAGTCCAAACTTTACGAAAGAGTCCGTGGCGTGTCGTAGCGCAGATCTCTGGCGTTATCAGGAAGTTCTCCCTGTTCGAAATAAGGGATCCCAGATCCGTCTCGGGGAGGGGTGGACTCCACTTATCGATGCACACCGAACTGCCGACCGGATGGGCATTCAACGTATTTGGGTGAAAGACGAAGGCCAAAATCCAACGGGCAGCTTCAAAGACCGAGGTCTCTGTCTTGCGGTATCACGCGCACTCGAATTAGGAGCAGAGGAAGTTGCGATACCATCCGCTGGAAACGCGGCCAGTGCAGCCGCTGCTTATGCCGCAGCTGCTGGGCTTCGGGCACACGTTGTAGTCCCAACCGATACACCAGCAGCCATCCTTGAAGAAATTTCTGCTTTGGGCGCAGATCTTCAGCTCTTGGATGGCCTCATCGGTGACTGCGGTCTCGTCGTACGACAGGGTGTAGAGGAGAATGGATGGTTTGATCTTTCCACACTGAAGGAGCCCTACAGAGTCGAGGGCAAGAAAACCATGGGGTATGAACTCTGTGAGCAATTAGGATGGAGGTTGCCTGATGCGATTGTCTATCCCACGGGAGGAGGCACCGGTTTGATTGGGATGTGGAAGGCTTTCGACGAAATGGAACAACTTGGATGGATTGGCAGCGAGCGGCCGAAGATGTTCACTGTTCAGGCTGCCGGTTGCGCTCCGATGGTACGTGCTTGGGAAGCTGGCCATGATGCAGCTGAAATGTGGAGTGGAGCTTCTACATACGCATCAGGGCTTAGGGTTCCAGGAGCAGTTGGTGACTTCCTCATTCTTCGAGCCCTAAGGGAGTCCGGGGGTGGAGCTGTGGCCGTTCCTGACCATTCAATGGCTGAGTGGGTAGATAAGCTCGGTGTCGACACAGGAATTTTTGCTGCTCCGGAGGGTGGTGCGACAGCTGCTTCGCTCCCTATCCTCTTGGAGAAAGGTATGATAAATCAGGACGAGGAGGTCGTCCTCTTCAATACAGGCAGTGGGCTCAAATACGTAGGAATGCAACCATTGGATTAGACTTGAGCTGCTAGTAAGAACGCTGATGTTAACACTATTCTGGTTAGTATTCTGGGCTGGACTCACCGTCCTCGTAGTTACCGCTGGGGTTAGTCTACGGATTCGGTTACGCGATCGGGTTGGGAAGAGTGGCCCAAGTGTTGATGATGCGGCGATAGAAGAAATTCTCGCGACGGGTGCGCTTACTACGGATGAGGATTCTCCCCTCGATATCGAGCAAATCGATGGCGAGGAGCGTAAGTTTTGGTCCCAGACATGGGACGAACCTGACGAATGGTAAATTCACATCGAGTGTAATTGCTTAATCAGTGTCTCGCCATAAAGCGATAATAGGCTCCGGGCAGGGGCACCAATCGACCATTTAGTGGAAGTTGATCCTCCGGATTACTGCGGCGAACAAGTAAGGCCCGGTTTACGTTTACGCTTATTCCGAGGGCATGATGTCCCACCGGGCAAGACCGGTTATTGCATGATGGGTCTGCATCAAAAGGAAAGCTCCAATCGATGCCGATTGGAACGATTGCACTGAGGGCAAGCCCCAGGCGTTCTGCTGGAGGCTTAGCCCCAACCACCCAAAGGCCTGCACCTATAAAAGGGTGTATAGCTTTGTACCAGCCACTGTCTAGGTCATTCGATCGGAAGTATCGCTTAATCACCAAAGAAGTGCTGATCTCTTTGAAGGACCATGTTCCAACCGTTAGCTCCAAACTTTGGTTGCCGTTGAGGAAGCTCTCTAGTACCAGGCCGAACTTGCTTGCTCCACCCACGGTCAAACCAATGCGTAGACCATCTTGAGCTGAAGTCAGCTGTGGTGAAACTCCGGAGAGCGCTATGAAAAGCGCCAAAATCAAAGATCCACCGGGGATAAGTTTCACGGCATATCCCTGCGAGCGCGATAACTTCATCCTTTACGTTTCTTCCAAGTTGATCCGGCCGGTGCTTGGGTTAATTACCCCAGGTAATTCCAAGTCCGAGCAAGAAAGTGCGCCCAGGTCCCGGTTCATAGAATCTTTTTCCAAATGCGTTCACAATCACTGAGCTATTGTACCACGCATCGAACACGTTCTGGACTGCCACAAATGGTGAGGCCTCCAGGCTACCCAAAACCAGATTCTCGACTCCGAGTCGGGCATCTGCTACGAAGAATGACTCCGAACTGAACTGGCCGCCGTTGTCTACGGGTATGTCAGCCTGGAAGAGACCCCTAATGGCCACATAAAATTCATCTAGGTCCACCTGAAACAGCCCATCAACCCGATGTGGAGCTAGTCCGGGGATTTGGTTGCCAGAATAGTCAGCATCATCAGTGATAAACTCCTTGAAGCTGCCATCAACACGAGTGTACGCGATTCGTGTAGAAGTATTTTCACCGAGACGCGTATCTAGTGAAGCTTCCCATCCTCGATAAAGCGACCGGCCCGCATTCTGGTAGTACGTAAGCCCGGGATTTGTCGGTACTTCAAATGGAACGAGTTCGCCCGTGAGTTTCGTTTGGAATAGTGCGAACTCGAATGTCCCTTGATCCCCAATTCCGCCTCTGATTCCGCCTTCGAGTGTGAATCCTTTTTGAGGCTCTAGGTCAGGGTTGAATCCGCCCGCACCACTTGGGCGGTTTACTATTTCTGTCGTAGTGGGTGTTTCAAACGATCCTGCCACCGAGGCGAATACTTCCACGTCAGTTCCAGCATTGATCAACAAGCCAGCTGATGGGCTCAGAGCGTCCATGACTCGTTCGCCGGAGTCATCTGGGTTTTCAGCGCTTATGAAGCGGTCCGTAGCAGAAAACCGGAGTCGATCGTAGCGGAGTCCTGCCAACAATGATGGCCCTGCATCCAGATCGAGTCTTCCCTGCATGAAAAGACCGGTGCTCCGAACGCGTTCTAACTGCTCGAGAAGAAGATCGCCTCTTTCACCTTGGCTATTTTTCCAGTTAAAGCGCTCATCGCTTTGAAGTTCAAGCTCGAATCCCGCCCCGATCCCAAATCTGCCACTTGAGATTTCGGTTTGGTCTTGAAACAGCGCGCGCATTCCACCTGCTCTTCGGTCGAGATCGACGACTTTGCCTGGAATCGGATTATCAAGTTCTCGTTTGATCACCCATGAGGAAATTTCCGCCTCACCCCCACCGAGCGGTCCTGTCCAAGTTGCTCCAGCTTGGCCTTGCTTTACATCCTTGCTAGTGCGACTGATGACGTTGAAACGGTATGCCTGGCGATTCCCCTCATCGAGTAGCGACTGAGAGAGAGATCCAGGGTTTTTTGCATCCAGAAGGACGCCATTAGCTACAATCCTCAACCGGCCAGCACCAGCTGGTAAGGTCAGTGATGCATTCACAACTGATCGTTTGCCGCCAGCATAAATGCTACCATCATCAGCGATGGGATCTCTCCGGAACCCGTCATAACTCAGCCGTGAAACGCCAACACGGTAGCCAGTGTTACCAGACTGGCCTGAGACAACGCCCTGTAGGGTGAGTAACCCGTGAGAACCAGACGTGCTCCGAAATGAAAGCAGCGCGGGCTCGGTGGCTGGGTCTAGGGAGCGGAAGTGCAGTACACCGCCAGCGGCGTTGCCATAGAGTGAGGAGGAGGGTCCCCTTAACGCTTCGATCCGACCCAGACCCGCAAGGTCCAGGTGATCGAGTGTGGCCTGGCCATCAGGGAGTGTCGCGGGAATTCCATCAACCAGTACGCGCACGCCCCGCACCCCAAACTGTGCTCTCGAGCCAAAACCTCGGACCGAAAGGCGCTCACCCATCGCTAGGTTGAAACGATTGTGGATCTGCACCCCAGGCATTGCCCGAAGTGCGTCCTCTAGGAAGGCACCAGCAGTCCCCCGAGTCAATTCAGAGCCAGTGATAACTGAGACAGAATGTGGGGTTCCAGTTCCCACGCTACTTCTTAGAACTCTGACTAGTACTGGATCTATAGTGACTGTTGAATCGGGATCTTGTGCCCAGGCTGGAGCCGTAAATACGAGTGTCGAAGTGAAAATGACCGATAGAACACTAGGTGTTCGGAGCACGATGCGCCTGCCTCTTTTACTATTAGTATTTGAAATCACGAGGTCTAAAGCGGTACCTATGTAACCCATATGTTACTCTCTTTGGGCTGTTTGTGAACCTATCGTGGGGTGCCCTGCTAACTCAACCAAAGCTAGCTTGCCCGAATGACTCTATCATATTTTCCGGGTGATGTTGCCCCAGAGGTGTTCAGACAGCGTCGGGAGTCGATCCGATCTCTACTGAACGGCGGTGTCATGTTACTGCCGTCTGCACCTACACTTTACCGGTCACGGGACACACAACACCGTTATCGTCCCGACAACGAGCTTTATTACTCGACCGGAATCACTGAACCGGGTGCGTTAGCCCTAATTGGTGGTAATAAAGATCCTCACTTTGTGCTCTTTGTGGCTGATCCCAATAAGAGCAACGAACTTTGGACTGGCCCGATGATTGGAGCAGAGATCGCCAAAGATCGGTTTGGGGCCGATGAATGTTACATGATGAGTGAGTTACCTGATTTACTTCCTGGTCTACTCGAGCGAGCGGACTGTATCCATTACCGTGCTCGTGTAGACGATGAATTCGAGTTTTATGTGAAGCATGCTCTCGAAGATGCCCGCTCAAAAGGTGCTCGAAGCGGGTCTGGGCCGAGAGGGGTAGTGGACCCTGGAGGAATTCTTGACGAGCTACGCGTAAAGAAAGAAGACTGCGAAATCGAGTGTCTTAGGATGGCGGCTCAGGTAACCGCCTCAGGACACCGAGCAGGTGCTTCTATCATCTCTCCGGGCGTTGGTGAATGGACCATTGAGGCCATGATTGAGCAGGCGTTTCGAAGTTCTGCTAAAAGTACAGTGGCATTTCCAACAATCGTTGGATCCGGGAACAATGGATGTATTCTGCACTATACAGCCAACGACAAGATTATCGGCCAAGACGATCTGGTACTCATTGATGCTGGAGCTGAGGTTGGATTCTACAACGGGGACGTGACTCGCACGTATCCAGTCAGTGGGCGTTTTACACCCGCCCAGAGAGATGTATATGAGGTAGTTCTAGCTTCGCTTGAGTCCGCTATTCACAGGGTAAGGCCGGGTGAGCCCATTACTGCGCTGCATGATGCTGTTACTAGGGTGATTGTGGAGGGGTTAATAGACTTGGGAGTGCTAAGAGGATCGATTGACAGGTTACTTGAGAAAAAGGCATACCTGCCCTACTACCCACATCAAACATCCCATTGGTTAGGTCTTGATGTCCATGATCCTGGAGACTATTCAAGCGCTGGAAATGCACGAGTGCTTGAGCCTGGTATGGTATTTACTATTGAGCCAGGTCTCTATTTTCGTCCTGAGATAACCAAAGGCATAGCTGAACACTTATCAGGAATAGCCATAAGGATTGAGGATGATGTGCTGGTCACCGAAGATGGTTGCGAGATCCTCAGTGGCGGGTTGCCGACAAGTGCATCGGAAATCGAGGAATTGGTGGGGGTATACAGATGACAGAGTCAGCCCCAGACCGCCAAGCTCTCTTACTTGAAAAGCTTTTAGAGCCTGGACCGATGGTTGCTGTGGAACTTCGTCCTCCTCGCTCTAACCTCCAGGCCGGGAAAAGCATGGAGGCCTGGATTGATCTCCATCACTCGCTAAGTCGTCTCACTTCTGAAGAACTTTTCGTATTCTTGACTGATAATGCGGTAGGCGAAGCAGAGGAAGAGAGCCTCGCGCATGTGGCAGCGAACTTAGGTGACGAGGCCGATCTTCGTCGCATTATCCCGATCCTTACAGCGAAACACTCGCTAGAGTACTGTCTCATGTTTGCCTCGCGCGCGATCTCAGGTGGATTCGATGCACTAACTGTGCTTGGTGGAGATCAATCTGTAGGACCTAAGCGCTGTGTACCGCACGGGAGAGATTTGCGGGAGCTCATAGGTGCGAGTCTACCTGAGCTTATCCTTGGAGGCTGGGTAAATCCACATCAGGACGCTATAGAGCAAGCGGGTTTCCTCCACGCGGCTGATGCCCACTCTGATTTTGCTTTGACACAGATAGTCTCACATCACTCGCTGCCTGAGGTTGAGCGTTTTCTGAATGTTGTAGACACAACTCTCGTGCCTGTTGTTTTTGGTGTTTTCTTCTACCGCAGTGCGAATCCCTCCACTCTAGAGGAGTTGAATAAATTCTTTCGCGTTCCAGGGGAAGAATTGACTCGTGATTTTCAAGCGGGGGCTTCGCCTGAGGAGATTTGTGCGGAATCGATCAGAGAACTTCGTCGTATTGGTGCAGAGAAGGTGTATGTGAGTAACCTCGGTAACAGAGGAGCAGCCCGGCGTTTGCGACGGATTCTCGAACTAGTTTAGCGGTTGCACCTCACTATACTCCAAAAAGAGAAGAGTTAGGTATTTGTGCTAACCCCAGCTTCTTGTAGGACTCTAAGTGCCACGTCGGCCCGACGACTGGGTGCGCTAAGATGTAGTCCCTGCACCAGTGGGCGGATAGCATCAATCACCTCTGCGGCAATCTCCACGCCCTCATTCAATGCCTCTTCGTCACCAGAGATCTGAGCTTTCCGCATCCGATCCACAATTTTTTCAGGCACTGTAGCTTCGGGCACCTCATTTGCAAGAAATTCTGCATTTCTCTGATTTAAAAATGGCCAAATCCCTGCGACCACCGGGATTTTCCATTGGTGAATTTTGTCGAGGAAGTTCTCCAAGCTTTCGGGATTGAAGATGGGTTGGGTCACCGCAAAACTTGCACCAGCTTCGACCTTGTAACGGAATCTAGTGACCTCACGTTCCAGATCTAAAGCACTAGGATTGGCCACTACCCCTTGGACGAACTTCGTTTGGTCTCCTATTGAGTTTCCAGCTGGGTCAATGCCCTGGTTAAGCCCTCTTACCACGTTGGTAAGCCCAATTGAATCAATGTCAAATACTTCCGTCATATCTGGATATGGTCCATGAACTGATGGGTCACCACTCACGACGAGTAGATTGCGAATTCCAAGAGCGGAAGCTCCGAGTAGGTCAGAAATCATCCCGAGCATGTTGCGGTCACGGCACGTGTAGTGCACGATCGCTTCGATCCCGACTTCCTGTTCGACGATTACTGCTGCAGAGAGCGCTCCCATACGGCTTCGGGAGCGAGGACCATCAACGATAGCCAGAGAATCAACACCAGCTTCTTTGAGTTCACGGGCAGGTTCAACTATCGCATTTCGATCCCAACCGCGAGGAGGTAAGACCTCTACCGACACAACAGGTTCTCCTCGAGAGAGCTTCTGTCCCCATGCTGAGCACGCTTCTAACGGCACAGGATCTAGGGTCGCCAACCCCTCTTGGTCGACGCCCGTAACCCTGACCATGACGGGCTTAGGCTGATCTGACCTCACCGAATCTCTTATGTGTCTTATATGGTCAGGTGTTGTTCCACAGCACCCGCCGACGAACCGAACTCCGGCATCGACCATGCGGCGGGCATATTGTGCCATGTACTCAGGAGTTGCCATGTAGATCTTTCGGTCTCGCACGGTCCGTGGAAGGCCGGCGTTGGGTTGAGCCGAAAGAGGCAGAGATGTTGTATCAGCCATATCCTCTATTGCGTCCAGCATGACCGCGGGTCCCACTGAGCAATTCAACCCTATGACATCCACACCAATACTCGTGAGTTCTTGAGCGATTTGCGAAGCTGTATGGCCGTATATCGTTTTCCCATTTTGCCCTAGTGTCATTTGGGCAATAACTGCTAAATCGCTCAACTTCCGGATTGCTGTGAATGCGCAGTCGATCTCATTCAGATCAGCGAAGGTTTCTAGGATAAAACCATCAACACCTCCAGCGAGTAGTCCGTTGACCTGACGTTCGAAAAAAGCTGTGGCCTCTGCACGTCCAGTTGGTCCCCATGGTTCAATACGAATTCCTAGAGGACCGATCGCGCCAACTACTAGTGCTTGTCCCGCACTTGCGTCACGTGCCAAATGAGCTGCCTTCTCGTTGATTTCTTCGGTCTGATCTTCAAGGCTGTGAGAGGAAAGCTTTACAGGGTTCGCGCCGAAAGTATTGGTCTCTAGGATCTCTGCTCCAGCAGAGACGTACTCTTGATGAATGCGTCTAACAATCTTGGGGTTGCTAAGATTGAGTTCATCAAAGCAGATGTTGACGAATACACCCTGAGTGTAAAGGACCGATCCCATTGCACCATCGAAGATATGGACAAGGCCGTCCTCGATCATCGATTTCATCGTACTTCGTCCGGAGTGTAGCCAAGATTGGGAGCCAGCCAACGTTCTGCTTCCTCGATTGACCAGTCCTTCCGTCGAGCATAGTCCTCTACTTGGTCTCGTCCTATCCTTCCAATACCGAAATACTTGGCTGATGGATGTGCTAAATACCATCCGCTCACTGAAGCTGCAGGTGTCATTGCATAGCTTTCAGTGAGTTGGACGCCCAGGGAGTTCTCAGCATCCAGGAGCTCAAAGATGGTCCCTTTTTCAGTATGATCGGGGCAGGCTGGATAACCCGGCGCCGGACGAATACCAAGATACGCCTCACGGATTAGCTCCTCGTTTGTGAATGTTTCGTTGCGAGCGTATCCCCAAATATTCCTACGTACCTGTTCGTGCATGAGTTCTGCCAGGGCCTCAGCTAGCCGATCAGCTACTGCCTTGGTAAGGATCGCTGTGTAATCATCATTAGCTTCCTCTAGCTCACGAACAACTTTGCTAACACCCAGCCCGGCCGTAACCACGAATGCTCCGATCCAGTCAGCCTGTTTTGAATCTGCAGTGGCTACGTAGTCGGCTAGGCATTGACTAGGTCGTCCATCTTTAGCGAACTGCTGTCTCAAGCCGTGCATGACTGCACGTACCTGGGTGCGTGAGTCATCCGTGTAGATTTCGACGTCATCCCCACGAGCATTAGCTGGGAAGATGCCCAAGGTGGCTTTCGCCTGGATTCTACCTTCGACTTCCATCCGGCCTAAAAGGTCCTCAGCATCAGATAAGAGACTTCTTGCTTGATTACCCACAGTAGGATCATTCAGAATATTCGGGTGCTTGCCTGACAACTCCCATGCGTGAAAGAAGGGAGTCCAGTCGATGTAGTTGCGGAGTTCAGAAATGGGCACTTCAGTGACTTGAATTCCTGGCTCAGCCGGCTTGGTTATCTGATAAGCCTCAAGGACTTTCCTCTCGGCTTTGTCACGTGTCTCCGCGAGGGACAACAGACGTGCTCGGGGACGATCCTGGGAGCGTCGTTCGCGCTCGGTCTGATATTCAGTCTGAACCTCACTCAGAAAGCTCTCTTTGCTCTCTTTATCCAAGAGTTTTGAAACGACCCCAACTGCCCGTGAAGCATCAAGCACATGAACAGTCGGTCCATCATAACGGCCGTCAATTTTAAGTGCTGTATGAGCTTTAGAGGTTGTCGCTCCTCCGATGAGGAGGGGGGTTTCAAATCCAGTGCGCTCCATCTCGCTAGCAATGTGGACCATGTGTTCCAGAGACGGTGTGATCAGACCCGATAGTCCGATCACATCGACTGACTCCTTCCGGGCAGTTTCTAGGATTTCTTCAGCGGGGACCATGACGCCCAGGTCGATCACATCGAATCCATTACATTGTAGAACAACTCCAACGATATTCTTTCCAATATCGTGGACGTCCCCCTTGACCGTAGCGAGCAGGATTTTGTGTTGTTGGGTTTTTCCAGCTTTTTCTTCTTCAAGGAATGGGACTAGATAGGCTACTGCTTTCTTCATCACGCGAGCACTTTTCACGACCTGAGGAAGGAACATACGTCCGCTTCCAAAGAGGTCGCCTACCACATTCATGCCGTCCATTAACGGTCCCTCGATCACATTGAGGGCGCTGGAAAACTTTTGTCTTGCCACCTCCGCGTCTTCTTCGACGAACTGATCAATACCTTGTACTAGCGCATGCACAAGCCGCTCTTCAACACCAAGTTCTCGCCAGGATAAATCTTCTTGGCGGCTGCGCTCCGAGGTTCCAGTTCGTTCGCCAGCGATCTGAGTTAATACGTCTGTAGCATTTGGCGTGCGTGCGAATAGCACATCCTCTACAGGGGTCAGGAGGCTTTTCTCGATCTCATCATAAATCGGAAGTGCACCAGCATTAACAATCCCCATATCTAGTCCCGCATCAATCGCGTGATAAAGGAATGCTGTATGCATTGCTTCCCGTACCTCAGGGCTTCCACGGAATGAAAATGAGACGTTGCTTATGCCACCGCTTGTGAGTGCGTATGGACAGGTTTCCTTGATTTTCCTAACTGCTTCAATGAACCAGATCGCGTAGCGCTCGTGCTCTTCGATGCCCGTTGCAACTGCAAAAACATTACAGTCGAAGATGATATCCTCAGGAGGGAAACCCTCTTCGTCTACAAGAATTTTATATGCCCTCTGGCATACCTCGAGACGTCGTTCTGGGGTGTCAGCTTGCCCCTCTTCATCGAATGCCATAACAACAGCAGCAGCACCTAACTTGCGTACTTTTTGTGCACGTTCTCTAAACGCTTCCTCACCATCTTTGAGGGAGATAGAGTTTACGACCCCTTTACCCTGAAGGG
>PBPC01000066.1 GCA_002724575.1 Gemmatimonadota bacterium
ATCCGGTATCGTGGTTGAAGGCTCGGAGATGAAATTCAACGTAGATGCGGAGGGGATGTTGGTCGCGTTCGAAGTGAATTTTGAAGATGATGGATTTAGTGGAGAATTCGATCTAGACGGTTTTGGTGGAGGGACGATATCCGGAACAAAACGCTAGATTCCACTTGAGCAAAGCATCGTTCGTTCGATAAGGATTTAACGTTTGAAGTTATGATTCCCCAGATGGGGAGCTTTACACCATGAGTTACACCAAGAAGGAGTGTGCCAAGATGAACCGACTCGGAAAGCTTCTAGCCCTCAGCGCAATAGGGTTTATATCCCTAGGGACCACACTCGAAGCCCAAAACGTTGATCCCGTCGGCGTCTATGGTATCACAATCAATATTCCTGAAATGGGTTTCCAGCTTCCCGGCACGATGACGATCGAGGATTCTGATAATGGATTGACGGGATCTATGGAGCTTGAGCTACCTCCCGAGATGCCATCTCAGGGACCCGCCGACCTATTTGATATCACGGTCGAAGGCAATGTGATGAAGTGCAGAATCGGAGTAGAGGGAGCTACTGTCGATATTACACTCAATTTTGAGGATGATGGATTTGAGGGCAGCCTTATGTCTGATATGGGAGCATTTGATATCACGGGTACCAAGCGCTAGACCTCTCCTCTAACTTCGTCCAGCCGGGCTTTAAGCGCCTGAATCCAGAAAAACTGTGCCCAAAATCCTAGATCCCCACTTCAAGCGGGCACTAGTGTTTGTGCGCCCATACGGCTGGGCCCTCCTGCCAGTGGTCGTGCTCTCGCTCGTAGGTACTGGGCTAAGTTTAGTACTCCCATATCTATCAAAACTTCTGGTTGACGATGCCCTAGTAGCCCAGGATTTCAACGCACTTCTGAACATCGTAGGCCTCTTTGTCGGTATCACAGCAGCTTCTTTCCTAATGAACATCCTGAGTGGGATGCGCTATACGAAGGTGTCAGCTGACATCCTATTCGACATGAGATTGGATCTTTACCGCCACCTGCAGCGGTTATCTCCGAGATATTACGCGAAAACCCCACTAGGAGATGTTGTATCCAGGATCAATGGAGACATCGGAGAGATTCAGCGTGTTACGGCCGAGGCGACTCTTGCGTGGCTGGGCCAACTCATCGCATTAGTCGGAACGGTAGGGATGCTGATTTATCTTGACGTACGCCTTTTTTTTGTTGGGCTTATCACCTTACCCCCTGCCCTCTTTGCCCTCTTACGCTATCGGCGTCAGCTAGAGGCCCGAGTTCGTGACCTACGCGAACGCAGTGCAGATATAGGCACCTTCTTGATCGAGACGCTTCAAGGCATGCGAGCAGTAGTCGGAGCCAACGCACAGGAGCGTGAGGTTGATCGCTTTCGTCACAAGAACGACTCCTTCGTCGATGCACTACTTTCTATGCGGCTTTTTACCTATTTAGCTGGTGGACTCCCGGGCCTCTTGCTCACTACCGGGACGGGCATCGTCTTTCTATACGGCGGATATCGTGTGATCTATGGATCAACGACTCTCGGTACCTTCGTAGCATTCATGGCCTACCAAATGCGTCTGATGGCACCTATCCAAGGATTAATGGGCCTGTACTCTAATCTTGCTACCGCACGAGCATCTTTGGTCCGAGTGCACGAACTCCTTGATAGCCCTCCTGAGGTTGTCGAGGCTAACCCGGCCAAATCACTACCCGAATGTAAGGGTGAACTAACGCTTAAGGGGGTTCATTATGGCTTCGGACGTGGAGGCGAGGTGCTCGCGGGCATCAATCTAGCCATCCCCGCCGGACAGGTATTAGCGATTGTCGGGGCCAGCGGAAGCGGTAAATCAACAATCGCAGATCTTCTTTCTCGTCAGCTCGATCCAGATGAAGGACACATCCTGTTGGATGGAATGAATCTGCGGGAGCTATTCCTTTCACAAGTAAGAAGGCACATCGCCGTTGTTGATCAGTCACCATTTATTTTCCATGCTACGGTTGCTGAAAATGTCCGCTATGCAAGACCGGAAGCGACAGAAGCAGATGTGCAGCAAGCAATACAGGCAGCGGGACTCTCAGATCTTATGGACTCGATGCCGGAAGACATCAATACGATCGTTGGTGAACGAGGAAGCCAACTGTCCGCTGGTGAACGCCAGCGTGTTGCGATTGCGCGCGCTTACCTTGCGGAACCTTCAGTGCTCATTTTCGATGAGGCAACTGGCGCACTTGATCCCATGTCAGAAGCTGCTGTCCTTTCGGGTTATGATTCTCTGATGCGCGGCCGAACGACTGTGCTCATCACGCACCGGATTGACCTTGCCCGACAAGCTGACCGAGTCGTGGTACTCAAGAATGGAAGAGTGGCGGAAGACGGACGGCTGAGTGACTTAGAGACTCAGGGGAGTGCCTTCAGCGATATTTTTCTAGACGTCAAGACCGGCTAGTTCCTGCCAATACTTGAATGAGACAAATCCTACCATGAAGGACAAACCCATTACCCTCGCAGTTGTAGATAGCGGAGTAAATATTCCACACCCTCACTTACCTGCAGTACAAAGCGGTATCTCTCTTGATCCCGAGGGGAACGAACAAGAAGATTTTACAGATGTATTAGGGCACGGAACCGCAGTAACGTCAGCGATCTATGAAAAAGCCCCGGACACGCAAATCTTTGTAGTGAAAGTCTTTGATCAGCAGCTTGCGACAAGCGTGCCAATACTTGTAAAAGCCTTAGACTGGGCCTCAGAGCATCATATGCGTCTCGTCAACTTGAGCCTTGGTACACCCAACGAGATTCGTGCTTACGATCTAGCTCCAGCTGTGGCACGTGCGGTCGAAAGAGGAACGATCATAGTGTCAGCTAGAGCCAATGAGGAAGAATTCTGGTATCCCGGATGCATGGAAGGTGTTTTAGGGGTAGTCCTCAACTGGGACCATCCCCGGGAGAGCGTCTCCGTGATCGAGGCCGCAGAATCTCCTAAAGCCTCTTCGGTCCGTGTTGTCAGCGCGTCTGGTTATCCTCGACCGATTCCAGGAGTCCCAAACTCCCGGAACCTCAACGGGATTAGTTTTGCCGTAGCCAATACCACAGGTGTACTCGCCGCACTCCTCGTAGATCAACCCGATATTAAGACAGCTGACGCGGCATTAGATCTCCTGAGCGAGAAGGCACCTCCACTAGATTAAGCTCGAAGTCAGTCGTGAACCCAACCCCGGCAATCCCGCTAAACGACCACTAGTTCAATTGCTCTGCTCACTGACTGAGCCGATGGTGCAACGCCCATCGGGTTGTCGAAGTGTAGGATATGAAACACCGAGCTGGTCGAGATACGAATCGTAGCGATCAGAATCGTAGTAATATTTCTCCATTTCCTCTCGGAAATCCTCCATGATCTCAGCATTCATTTCAGTGGCTGGCTGGTCTGATGGCCGGATAAATGGCGTGTACTGGATTTCACGGTTTTGGATGTTCTCAAAATAGTCCCAAGCCTGATCAACTAGTTCAGGTCGAACCATGAAGTCGAGAAGAGTCATGGCTTGAGCCATCGCTCCCTGCGTGGCTCCTTTATGAGCGATAGGGGTTGCCATCGCAATTGCATTTGCCCAGTGATGGCCAGGAAGACCGGGAATATTGGATGGGAAAGAAAGCGTCGCTGTTGGTACATTCCAAGAAATATCCCCAATATCGTCTGCAAACCCTGCAGTCCTCTGTGCCTCGGTAAGTGCAGGCCTCAGAATTGAAAGCTCTGTAGCTAACCCAGACTCGAAGGTGCCGACTTCTTTTTGTGTTGCTTGAGCAAAACGTTGGTCATCCTCAGTCCACTGCGGGAGCCCAACCTGCTGGATATTTTCATACATAGCCTCAGCAATCACCTGGTTAAAGTGACCAGGCCACGCACTACCAATGATGCGTACATCATCGAGAACAGTACCGCTCATCATTGCCGCGCCTTTTGCAATCGAATCTCCGATCACGAAAAGATCTCTGATCTGAGGATAGTTTTTCTCTCGGAAATAAAACCATATTGAAGCCTTAGATGGCACCACATTGGGCTGATCTCCCCCGTCATACACTACAGAATGGGACCGATGCTGAGTGCGCAGGTGTTCACGGCGGAAGTTCCAACCAACCTCCATCAGATTCACTGCATCAGCAGCGCTTCGCCCCCTCCAAGGAGCCCCTCCAGCGTGGGCGGCAGACCCTTCAAAAGTAAACATTGCTGAAATAAGACCTGTTCCAGGAGTCATACCCCAGCTAGTCGATAGATTATTCCCCACGTGAGCATAAAGGACGATATCTACGTCTTCAAACATGCCCTCCCTGACGTAATATGCCTTGGTAGCGACAAGCTCCTCTGCTACTCCAGGCCAAATCTGAATGGTCCCCTCTAGCCCTTCTCGCTGCATAAGTTCTTTCACTGCAAGAGCAGCTGTGATCTGGACAGCCATACCCGAATTATGTCCTTCTCCATGCCCAGGAGCTCCCTCAACAAGAGGAAGATGACAAGCCACTCCAGGCATTTGAGATGCCTTTGGAATGTTATCGATATCTGTCCCAAGAGAGATCTTGGGTCGCCCGGATCCCCAAGTAGCAACCCAAGCAGTGGGGATACCAGCCACTCCCTCTTCCACGGTGAAGCCATGTTCCCGAAGAAGTTCTACCAGGTAGCCTGAGGTCTCGAACTCTTGAAAGCCTAGTTCAGCAAAGCTGAAAATCTGATCAACGATATTCGCTGTGAATCTCCTTCTCTCGTCGATCGCCTCAGCAAGCTCGCTCTTCCAGCTAGCCAACTGACCTATTTGGATTTGGGCGATGGATCCGCTCGGCATTGCAAGCGCGGCCACTAAAACCGATACCGTTGCAATCACAAACCGATACTTGGATGAAAACATTTAAGGCTCTCCTATGGAACTAATCAGTCTCAGTCCAAAATGAGCTGGTTCCGGTCGTCCCGCGAGAGTCTAGGTACTCTCCGATCTGAGCTAAACACAATGAGGTCTATAACAAGGAGAACAAGCAATTCCATTCCGGTTTACCGCTAGCCAGATATGTATCATGCTCCTTGTATGATTCAACTGACATCTAAACAACGCGCGCACCTCCGAAGTCTTGCAAACCGACTCAAGCCAGTCGTACATGTGGGCACTGAAGGAGTCAGTGAAAAACTGCTCACGTCAGCGTCAGAAGCATTCAATAAGCGAGAGCTAATTAAGATTAGAGCTCAGGAAGGAGCACCTGAATCCATCACGAGTATCGCAAATGATATAGCCTCTCAAGTCTCAGGAGTGCACGTCGTTCAGACGATCGGGCGCATCGCAGTTCTATATCGTCCACATCCGGAGGACCCCGAAATACAGCTTCCTGAGCCAAATCAGGGTTAAGCAAATGTCCCGGGCATTTATCAAGGAAGATCCTGATGAGCCAACCCCGAAATATCAGCTTCCGGATCCTGAGTCACCCTATTACAACGAGGCAGCGGCTTGGGCGCTCATCCAAGGAGCGGATCAGGGAGATTCTCGAAGTGCTGAAGTGGCCACAAGCTACAGCTGGGGTGATCCAGCACTGGTCCAGTGTGTCCTTTCGATCCTTAAGGAAGCTGAAACTACTGGTGAAGACCGGATAGCTCAGCTAGCACGAAGATTCCTTAAGGCTGCCGGACAAATCGAATCACCTTGAGACCTAAGAAAACGCCCCACGGACCTATACGGCTCGTGGAGCGTTCTTTTTTCTCTTCAGGACCTCTGCTACAACGTCAGGCAGCCCCAAAGTCTTTTAGTCATAGAACTTTTTAACACGAAACGCAGTTGTTGTTGTTCTTGGAACCGAGACCCATAAGCAAAGTCACGGCATTCAAATGCGGTGGGATTCTTGATACAGGACCATTCGCCAAGTCAGCGGTGGTCTGTCCACGCCGATTTACCACACTAACATCGCCCCCTTGGCTGATGAGATATAGAATCATCTCATTATCACCACGCCCCGCTGCATTGTGTAGCGGACGGTATCCGTTGTGGTCTGGCTGGTTAACGTCAGCACCAAGTTCCTCTATAAGGTATCTCACTGATGGAATCCAACCACCGGGCATCGCCCGATGTGCATTGCCTGCAAACCCTTCACCATATCCAGCACCCGCAGCAGCATTGATAGGGAATATTCCTGGGCCCCCGTCTACATACGGTGGTAAGCCTGACGGGTCAGCGTTTGCCTCACGGACCGAATCTGCTCGCTCTACGCGATCAACGAGTTCCTGTCGCCTGTCATCTGAGATTTCCGCTAACTCCTCATCCGTGAATTCTGCTCTTTCAGCTTCTGGCAGCTCGTTGCGCACTGAAGTAAGAACCTCTATCCGCTCTTCTGCAGATAGTGGATTGAAGTTGGAATCGTCGGAGATCTGATTGCGTGCCGAACGAGCTCCCGTGTCTCGGGGTCTCCTTCGCCTTTGTTCTGGAGCGATCGTTGGGATGTTTGGATCAGCACCATACTTAACTAGCAGGCGCATCGCCTCCACATCTGCCGCGTAGGCTGCCCGCCAGAACGCCGTAGAACCTTTTGTATCTACCAAGCCACAATTTCGATTTCCGCATCCTCCGTAAACCATGTACCAAGGATGCATTGTCGTACGTGCGTCAGGCTCAGCTCCACTCTGTAGTAGTGCTTCGATAACTTCCATATACGTAGCATTCTGCAGGTGGTGTTCCTGAGGTTGAGGGAACCGGGTCCGAGGCTGCCACTCACTGTTAACCGCACTCCACAATGGTGCAATACCATTGATGTCAGATGCCAGGTTGGGATTTGCCCCAGCTTCAAGTAACAGCATGGCCATATCGAACTGGCCATTGATTGTAGCCATAAGGAGCGGGCTCGTACCATCACTAAGGCCTATTTGGTCAACATTAGCTCCACCATCAAGGAGTACCCGCGCTACTTCCAAATGCCCCTGACGAGCTGCATGTAGAAGTGCTGTCATTCCACCAGTCGCTGTAATGCTAGGCGACCCGCCTCTTCCATCTTCTTCCTCTTCTTCCTCTTCTTCTTCAGGAAGTCCATTCTCTAGAACTTCACGGCCAGCACGCAGCGCTGCCTGCATCTGAGTTGGCGTAACAGAGCCACTGGCCTCTCGAATAGCGTCAAGGATTTCGTTTTGTCGTTGGCTAGCAGCACGGTCCAGCTCTCCTTGTTCCTGGAGATCAATTACTGTCGTCGAGAGTCCGGGTTCTGCACCGTGTTCCAGTAGGAAGACTGCGGCAGCAGCTCTATTGAGAGCCGAAGCGAAGATTAACGGCGTTTGACCCGAAGATGACTCCAAGGCATTCACGTCCGCACCATGTTCTATTAACACCTCTAGCACATCGGTCTGCCCAGAAGCCGCAGCCAGATGGATGGGTGTCGTACCAGCCGGGACAGTCTTGGCCTGAACGTTGGCACCTTCTTCCAGCAGACGACGTGTGACGGATTCATTTCCTGCTTTGCTTGCCAGATGTAGAGGAGTGTACTGACCGATACGTGTAACTGCATCAACTCGGCCCCCAGCATAAAGAAGCACCTCAACCATCTCTAGTTGGGCACGCTCAGCAGCCCAATGCAGTGCCGTCATTCCATCGCCCTGTGCTCCATTTACATCCGCCCCCTGCCTCAGGAGACCACGCACAGTTTCTAGATCACCTTTCATCGCAGCATCAGCTACCGGTGCCTCAGGAGGTGTGGCCGCAGTAAGCGCCATGACCACACCCAGCACCCCAAGAACCCTAAAGGGCAGACCCTGATTCATTCTCCTCCTCCAGCTTCATTCAGCATTCGTGTTCAGTCTCTCATTTACTCTGTGAGCTAGAAAGACGTCGCAGATACAGGTGGTGTGGCAAGTGAGAATACCCCGTCACTGTCTCCGAAGCTCTCCATCTCATCATGACCAAGCATGTGGAGTAGCGTGAGCATCACGTTAGCCATTGGTGTGTCGTCCGCCGCCTGAAGGTGGACATTGCCAGCTAACTGCCCGCTCGCATGACCCATCAAGATCAATGGACAACGGCGATGGTTATGGATATTGGCGTCTGCCATCGGAGAGCCCCATATAATCATCGACTGCTCGAGCAGATTACTGTCCCCAACCTCTGAATTCTGCATCTTTTCGAGTAAGTATCCCAGCGTTGCCATACGGTATTGGTTGATCTTATTGAATTCGAGAATCGCCTCCTCACGCCCGCCATGATGTGAAGCCGGATGGAAGGGTCTCGCTGAGTCACTGTCTGGGAACACACGGTTCTGCGCATCCCGTCCAGTCTTGAATGAGATCACTCGTGTCATCTCTGTTTCAAGCGCTAGCACCTGGAGATCAAACATCATTTCCATATGCTCTTTGAAGGTGTCAGGGACCCCTGCCGGTGCCTCAGGCAATGCCCGCTCTTCTCCGCTAGAGTTCCTAATTTCAACCATCTCGATACGTCTTTCGATCTCTCGAACATTATCCAGATACTGGTCCATACGCTGCCGATCGACAGCACCAAGATCCCGACGCAAAGACGCGACCTCGTCAGCAATCCAGTCTAGAATACTCGCCCGGTCAGCTCGCCGCTCAGCACGTTCTTCAGGACTGGACCCAGCACCGAATAGCATATCGAAGGCTACCCTAGGATCACGGATCATCGGCATCGGCTCACTGGGTGAGGACCAGCTGATTGTATCCGTGTAGGCACATGAATAGTTGTAGGTGCAACCACCAGATTGATCGAGATTTTCAATACAGAATTGCATCGAAGGAAGCGGTGTATCCTGACCAAAACGCTTCGCGTAAATCTGATCCAGAGACGGGGTTCCTACCCAGAGATCTGAGCCCTGTGTCTGTTTCGGATGCGACTGCGTCAGGAACACTGCGCTGGACCGAAAGTGATCTCCTCCAACCTCCGGCGCGGACAGTGGCTCAGCCATCCTGACATCGGTATTACTTATCAGTGTAAGGTAGTCTCGCCATGGTTCGAGCGATTTTGCAGGGTGATCAGCGATCAACTCGAAGTCACGACCTACAGTTGCAGGAGCATAAAGGAGCTGGGTCGCACCCCAGTCATTACACCCAGCTAGGCCATGCACCTCCTCAATACAAATCAAGGGCATCTTATCAGCTGCAAGGAAAGCACGCCTAGAATCGCCCAGCCTCCCGGCTGGGACCATCGCATCAAGGAACGGGAGGGCAACACTCGCACCCATACCGCGTAGGAACGTCCGTCGCTCGATGTGTTTACCTGTAATAAAATGCATCTTTTGGTCTCCTGACCTATGTCTTACTGCATCGTTCTCTTAGTTGGAGGAATTAACCTGCTCCCCCCCTTCAGCTGTGCTACCTAACGCTGCTCGCTTCATCTGGAATGCATCACTCTGGATGATGCCCATAATGAAGGATGACAGCCTATAATCATCTTTCTCTGCATTCTTCGAGATTTCTCGGACCATGGGTTGATCATAATGCTCAATACGCCGTCCGAGAGCGAATGCCATCAGGTTTTCCGTGAAGTTTCTAACCAGCGGAATTGGCCTTTTTAGAAGTGCATTAATCAATTCAACAGGTTCAGACACTGGTGTTCCATCATAGAAGTCCCCACGAGTGTCTATCGGGTTCCCATTTTCCCGCAGCCGCCAACGGCCTGTGACATCGTAGTTATCCAGGGCAAGGCCGATGGGGTCCATGAGACTGTGACAAGAGCTACAAGCTGGGCTCTCTCTGTGTAGTTCCATTCTTTCACGCGTCGTGAGGAACTTTCCATCAGAGACAGTTCCAGTCTCATCCAAGTCAGGTACTCCAGGAGGCGGAGGCGGAGGCGGCGTACCTAGCAGGACTTCCATCACCCACTTCCCACGGAGCACAGGAGAAGTGCGATTCGCCATCGAGGTTAGCACCAACACACTTCCCTGACCCAAAAGTCCTCGGCGCTGATCCTCCAAATAATCAACCCGCCGGAAATGGTTCCCTGAGACACCAGGAATTCCATAGTGCCTGGCTAGGCGTTCATTAACGAACGTGTAGTCGGCACTGAATAACTCCAAAAAGCTCTTATCCTCTTTGACGAGATTATAGAAGAAGAGCTCTGTTTCTCGCCGCATTGCATCTGCAAGATTCTCATCGAAATTCGGATAGAAATTGGGGTCCGGGCGAACCTTGTAGAGATCTTGAAGCCGCAGCCATAGCCCTGCGAAACGCGTTCCTAGCGCCTCAGAACGGGGATCTGCAAGCATTCTTTGTGACTGCTTCTCAAGCTCTTTGGCCGAAAGCTTCCCTTCTGCTGCAATCTCAAGCAATTCAGCATCTGGGGGCATGCCCCAAAGGAAGAAAGAAAGCCGAGAGGCAAGATCCACATCTGCGAGCCTATACGTTTCACCAGGATCCTTGTTTTCAGGCTCCCGCTCGAACCGGAATACGAAATGAGGACTCGCGAGTATCGCCTCAAGTGCCCTTCTAACTCCACCCTCGAAACCTCCACGGGCAGAGCCATCTGAGTAGAAATCCATGAGGCCTGATATGTCATTGTCTGACAGAGGGCGCCTATACGCTTCACTACCGAGCCGGGACACTATCTCCCTGGCGCACGATAATTCCTCACTCGGCACGGTCGGTCGGCACGAAAAAATCTTGGCGCGAGTAGCAGTCTCAGACACTCCAGTTGTGTTATAGGGTCCACTAACAATCAGATCTCGCAAATGCGGTAGTGATGTGATCCCATTCCCGCCTGAACCGCCACCAGCCAATGACCACTCGTGCGGACGGAGGAGGTCTTCGTACGGACCATCTCCACGGCGGACAAACGCGGCTGAAACCTTGTGTTGCCCTGCCCGTAGCATGATTGGCTCCGTCCTGACCCCCGACCCACCACGACCATCCGCGCCAGCTCCAGAACGAGTGTAGTGAAGAAGTGCGACGCGTTCACCGTCGATTGACACATCCACGTCCTCAAGCCGTGCATTACGACCGCCATTGAATGTCATTGCGAAAACATATTCCGCATCGGCCGGAAATACGTGGTCAATTACAATGCCGCCACGGGTGCCGTACGGAGCCCCTTCCACGTGGTCCCAGGGGTGTTGGGAAATATACTCCGGAAGCTTATAGACTTGGTCTACAGCCGGAGCGCTCCGGTTACCTACAGCCCACCGGCTAATCTCACTCGCCGCATTCAGATAAGACTCGAGCAAAGTGGCTGAAAGCGACTGTACATCAGCGATATTATCGAAATTAGCACTCATCTGATCGTTCTGGAGCCACTCGCTGGCATCGACCTTGAGGAGCAGGAGGTCTCTTATGGCCCGTTCGTACTCAGCACGATTAAGGCGCTGGAACGTTCGGCCACCAGGGTTCGGGTTTCGTGACGCAGCAGCATCTACCACTCGCTCAAGTTCTTCGACAACTGTTTGGAGCGTATCACCTCCAGGTCTCCTCGCACCAACCGGAGGCATCATCCCGGCGCGGAGCTTGCGGATCATTCGTTCAGCAATTTCCGCGTTTTGGTCCGCTTCATCGGCGTCGAAACCAACTAGAGACAGGTTGCCACTTAGGCGTCGCTCGTTATGACACCGTACACAAGTGTCCTGGATTACATCATTTAGTGACACATCTCTACTGCCTTCATGACCGCCCACTACCCCCTGGGAAGTATTATAAACACTGGCTTTTTGCCACACCGGTCCCACTTCAACCCGAGCCCCTGAGAGCACGAGCATCATGCCCAACGCAGCAGTGGAAAAGACGATATTTTTCATTATGGGATACATCTCCCCAAATAAGCCTGTTTACACGCTATCTACTGGGTTCCTAGGGGGCAAGGACTAAGTCAATTGCACGGTTGGGTGTTGCGTCTAACCCCAAGAAAACCGAAACTGATCTAAGCGTGTTGGCATGAACCAGCCTGCAGGCAACTGGGTGGTTCCACTACAGGAGGTAAAAGATGGACCTGAGGCGTTCTTTCTCCCGGCGGCAATTCATGGGTGGAGCAGCGACAGCGCTGGGTTACCTAGGGTTAAAGCCGGGCGCAGAGCTTTTGG
>PBPC01000067.1 GCA_002724575.1 Gemmatimonadota bacterium
GGTCATGTCCGTATCTTTTCGCAGAACCTCGGATGTACTTGCCGGACGGTACTTCAATACACGACTGAGGCAGACGTATCCTCGACTTACCACAGCCGGTTTAGATGTTAATTCCGGTCCTGCTCTCTATGAGGATCTTCTGAGGCAGGCACGCCAGCAGGCACTTGTGATCTTGAGTACCTATGTGACGGCATTTTCTCAATCGGGTTCGCTCGCGTTACCTGAAGAGGTTGTCGATTTTGCAGGTCAGCTCACTGAAATCGGTGTCCCGCACATCGTCATTTCATTTGGAAATCCTTACCTCATTACCGAACTACCTGATGTCCGAGCATATATGCTAGCCTGGAGTGGTTCGGAGGTTAGCCAGACGGCTGCCGCCCAGGCTCTTTTCGGGGAAATTGAGATTTCTGGACGGGTGCCCACACGGATTCCACCTCTCTATGAAATAGGGGACGGAATTATGATTCCGAAGAAACTGGTTGGGAATGATCGAGACTAGGACTTTCGGTAAAGGGCGCTTATTGACTGCGCTCGTTCTTATCCTGGTAGTCATAGGCTGCGGACCTAACAGCGTCGCTAGCCCCATGCCATTTCAGGCTATAGGCGCCCTTGACGCTACTGCCCGTCAGTGGGTTGAGGAAACTGTTCGCGATCTCACGGTCGAAGAACTCGTAAGCCAACTCGTCATTGAGTGGATACCCGGCGGCTATATCTCTCCTTCAAATCCTGACTTTGACGCACTTGAGCGTTGGATTGTTGAAGATCAGATAGGGGGAGTGTCACCTTCTATCGGTACTCCGCATGCCTACGTTGCGAAGCTTAATGCACTACAAGAGCTTGCAGAAATACCCCTCCTGGTTACCGCTGATTTTGAGAATGGTGGCCCGGGGATGCGGATCAACGGATCCTATGCCCTCCCTTCAATGCTACCTCAGGGAGGTGGTACGGCATTTCCGCCTACGATGGCGTTTGGTGCAGTTGGAGACGAGCGCTTCGCTTATGAGTACGGGCGTATTACTGCCAGGGAAGCGAGAGCAACCGGCGTACATGTCTTGTTTGCACCCGTTTTAGATGTCAACAACAACCCCGAAAATCCGGTCATTGCTTCCCGTTCTTTCGGGGCAGATCCAGACCTTGTGGCTCGCTTGGGTGCAGCCTTTGTGCGGGGTGCGAGAGATGGCGGGGCCTTTACGACAGGCAAACATTTCCCAGGACATGGTGACACATCTGTCGATTCTCATGTAGGTCTGCCGGTTATAGAAGCAGACCGAGCACGGCTCGACACGCTTGAGCTTCTGCCCTTCGCTCAAGCCATCAGAGAAGGCGTGGATGCCATCATGACGGCACACGTCTCTCTTCCAGGCCTGTTGGGTCCAGAGGCGGTGCCGGCAACGCTATCACCTGAGATCATGACAGGGTTGCTCAGGGATGACTTGGGATTCGACGGATTGCTATTCACTGACGCACTCACAATGCGAGCGATTACAGAGGCTTACGGAATCGGTGAAGCTTCTGTCCGCGCGCTGGAGGCAGGTGCAGATGTGCTTCTTTCACCAAAGGATGTCTCGACAGCGATCGATGCGGTTCTGGCTGCGATTGAAAGTGGACGTCTGACTCGGTTCAACATCGAGGAGTCAGTCCGGAGAATCCTTGAAATGAAAGCGAAGCTCGGGCTGCATCTTGGTCGAACTGTATCGCTTGATGCGGTGGACCAGGTCGTCGGCTCAGGTCCCCATCTTGCGTTCGCCGACTCAGTCGCTGCTCGCTCGATCACCCTTGTGAGTGATAACCAAGGACTGATTCCTCTTAACCCAGATGGGCCGGGGTTGACCGTGCATATTCGCTATGCTCCGTCGAGTTGGCTGTGGGCGAATCGTTCTTTCTCTGGAGGACTGCTGGCACGCATGCCAGATGTGACCCAAGTGCTATTGGACGAGCGCAGTAGCCCTGAAGCTTATGCTGCTGCTGAGAATATACTCTCTGACGCTGACCAACTCATTGTAAGTGTATACGTCCCGCCTTCAGTTGGCTCAGGGCCTGAAGCACTTCCGGAAGCTTTTAGGGGGCTTGTGGAAAGGAGTACCACCCAAAGACCCACGATCTTGCTGTCCTTCGCTAGCCCATACCTTCTTCGTGCATTGCCGAGTGTGGAAAGCTACTTGATTGCATGGGGAGACCGAGAGGTGTCACAACGCGCAGCTGTGGCAGCCCTTTTCGGCGAAGAAAAGATCTCAGGTCGACTGCCTATTCCTCTCCCGCCAGCCCACAGGATTGGTGAAGGTCTGGATCGTCCAAAAGTGACGGCACGAGTCATCACAAGGACGGTCGATGACCCTCTGGTAGCTGCTGGTATTGTTGAGCGTGGTCAGGGTCTTGGCCCATTTGGGCAGGAGCAAACACTAGTTGATCCGTCGACTGTAGGAATGTCAGCTGAAGGACTTGCTAAGGTTGATTCAATCATCAGGGTTGCACTGGCTGACTCCGCTGCTTCAGGTGCGGCACTCGCGATTGGACGTCGTGGACGCTTGGTATCCATAGGTGCTTTTGGTGAACTAGCATACGGTAGTGGGCGTCCGGTGACTTCAACATCTCTCTGGGATCTCGCTTCAGTCTCAAAAGTTGTTGGTACAACGACTGCCGCGATGATCCTTGTGGGAGAGGGTCGCTTGGACCTCGACGCGATGGTCGTGTCGTATCTGCCGTGGTGGTCCAGCGGAGACGAACGGAAGAATGAGATTACCGTGCGTCAATTGCTACTTCATCGTTCTGGCCTGCCACCTTTCCGGCGCTGGTTCTTCGACCATGAGGGACCGGATGACTATAAGCGGGCAGCTGCCGACGAAATGCTCGACATCAATCCTGGGGTAGAGACCATCTACTCAGATATTGGGATCATGACACTGGCATGGGTGATCGAGGAGGTCACTCAGCAGTCTCTTGATGCCTTCCTCTCTGATCGCTTGTGGAATGCACTTGGTATGCGCGAGACAATGTACCGTCCCGAGCCGTTCCTACGACCACGCATCGCAGCCACGGAGTTAGATACGGTTTGGCGCGAGGAAATGGTATGGGGTCGAGTGCATGATGAGAACGCTGATGCATCAGGGGGTGTAGCAGGGCACGCTGGTCTCTTCAGTACGGTTGTCGACCTCTCTGTATTCGCTCGCATGCTACTCAATGGCGGTATGAGTCCAGCTTGTAATCCTGGACAGAGTCAGGGAGAACCATGTCCCGTAGCGCGCCCTGAACAGCGCCGCGTTGTTGAGCAGGACGTGGTTGATCTATTCACAAGACGCTACGACGAGACATCCTCCCGTGCACTCGGGTGGGATACTCCTTCAGAGCGGTCTTCCGGTGGGGATTACCTGACCTTTAATGCTTTTGGACATACTGGTTACACTGGAACCTCCATCTGGCTCGATCCTGAGCTCGATCTCTGGGTGATTCTTCTAACGAACCGAGTGCATCCAACCCGCGACAACCAGAAGCATATCCCACTTCGCAGGGCGGTTCATGATGCAGCCGCGTTAGCGATCACAGACCAGTCAATCAGAAGACGGATTCCGTGACTTTTCTTGGCTCAGGTCCGACCACCTATAGGGTTTTAGCTAGCAATCCGTGGCTCATGGTTACCACGCCGTGAATCGTGCTTAAGGATATCTCTTGACCGGCTTCACCACACTCGATTTCGCAGTCCTGATCATCTATCTCGGAGGAATCACGATTTGGGGTGCTTGGCTCGGGCGAGGACATAAAGGTGGAACGGATTACTTTCTTGGGAGTCGCTCATTACCGTGGATAGCGGTAATGCTTTCAGTCGTCGCTACCGAAACCAGTACTCTTACATTTCTGAGTATCCCCGGTGTCGCCTACTCGGGAAGCCTCGTATTCCTTCAGTTGACCTTCGGGTATCTGCTAGGGCGAGTGTTTGTATCAGCAGTTCTGCTCCCGGCTTATTACGCCGGATCATTGACGACTGCTTACGCCCTGCTAGAAGAGCGCTTTGGGCTTGGGGTAAGACGTTTCACGTCGGCCATCTTTATGGTGACCCGACTCCTAGCTGACTCGGTTCGGCTTTTTGCGACCGCGATTCCTCTGGCACTGATCACTGGGTGGCCCTACGCGACCTCAATCATCGTGATTGGAGTTCTCACACTGATCTATACCTATCTTGGAGGTATCAAGGCTGTTGTGTGGGTAGATGCCGCCCAAATGATGCTCTACCTATTTGGTGCATTAGTAGCAGTCTTAGGCATTCAAGCCCTTGTCCCTGGAGGTTGGTCATCAGTGCTCGCCAGTGCTCGCCCCGAAGGCAAACTGGCCGTGCTCGACTTATCGTTTGACCGGATGACGACCTATACGCTATGGGCTGGTATTTTTGGAGGAGCCATTTTTACGATGGCGTCTCACGGAACTGATCAATTGATCGTTCAGCGACTCCTGACATGCCGTAATCAGCGCGCCGCACAAAAGGCCCTCATCGGTAGTGGCATCGCGGTCATTGTTCAGTTCTTTATCTTTCTGATGGTGGGACTCGGACTCTGGGCTTTCTACGAAGGACGCTCATTTGATTCTACGGATGAGATCTTTGCACTCTTCATCGTCGAACAACTCCCGCCAGGGATCACCGGCTTACTGATTGCCGGGGTCTTTGCTGCAGCAATGTCTTCTCTGTCTTCCTCAATCAACTCACTCGCATCTGCTACGGCATATGATTATTGGGCCCCGATTGTAGGTGCTCGTAATGATGAAGCTAGAATCCTAAAGGCAGGCAAGGTCTTCACACTTGTGTGGGCCGGCCTACTGACCCTTGGTGCGGTGCTCTTCATCCCACTGTCTACGGGTACCACGGCTGTCGAAGTAGCACTGGGGATTGCATCACTTGTATATGGAGGACTCTTGGGTGCCTTCGCACTCGGTGTTTTCACTAAGCGTCCGGGTCAGGTTGCTGTGATAATTGGCGTAGTAGTTGGGATCGGCACGGTGACAATCTTACGGAATGAGATGGCTTGGCCCTGGTACGTGCTTGTGGGATCTGTTGTGACATTCGTGGCTGGCTCGTTTGCTGGACTTTTTGAAAGCCAGAAGCGCTCAGTGTGAACTTCGCGATTGGTGTAGATGGTGGAGGTACGTGGACACGAGCGGTAGTTGTAGGTCAAGACGGCCAGGAATTGGGAAGAGGTGAAACCGAGGGCGCAGTTGTCGAAGCTCATGATTCAACATCATCAGTTGAAGCTGTCAGACGTGCAGTTGATCGAGCGCTTATGAATTCCAGCTTGAGCACTCCGGCTGATATCCTTTTGGCCGGGCTGTCGGGTGCCGGTAATGATGTGGCCCATACTGCTATCGAAGATGCATTGGTTAAGTCGCAGCTGGCAGAGAGAATTATTGTAAGCACTGATGTTGAGGTCGCATTTCACGATGCATTCGGTTTTGGACCTGGAATCATGCTTGTTGCTGGGACCGGATCTATAGCTTGGGCGCGTCGATCGGACGGTACCGAAGTTCGTGTCGGTGGTTGGGGTCAACATATCGGTGACGAGGGCAGCGGCTATCAAATTGGTATGGAGGCCCTTCGCTGTATCACTAGGGCTGAAGATGGCCGAGCCGGACCAACAGCACTACGTGATACCATTTTGCGACATCTTGGGTTGGAGAATGTCGAGGGGCTGGTAGGATGGATTGGGATGGCTTCCAAGCGTGAAGTTGCCTCTCTAGTGCCACTTGTTACCGAAGCGGCTGCTCAAGAGGACCCGGTGTCGAAGGGAATACTCGAGTTTGCAATACAAGGTTGTCGAGGGCATCTGGAAGCCATACTAGAGATTTCAGGTCCATGGGTTGATCAGCCAGCTGTCGCGCTTTGGGGTGGCCTCCTCAGCAGCAGCGGGCCTTTACATGATGAGATTCTGAGCATCGTGAGGGATCACGGACTGAAACTCCTAGGCCGGGACCCTGATCCGGCTCTCGGGGCTGCTCGATTGGCTCTAGAACAAGGCTTGTCGAATCGGCAGTAAAATTTTTACGTCTGAGTCAAACTGACAGAGAATTACTCTGCCTAAGTCCTTGTAGCCGTTCATTTTGGCAGGTTTTTAGGGCTACCGGTTTGGCACGTGGGTTGCATAGGTCATTAGGCAGCGCAACCAAACTTTGTCAGGAGAAATTATGGCGATCACGAAATACATCCGTCGGAGGCCGATTCGAAGCGGCTGGAGAGATCTCGAAGCAATGTCGAACCGCATGTCACAGTTTTTCGACAGAGTGCCCTTTTCGGCGGACTCAGTTGGTTGGGGTTGGACACCTCAAGTCGATGTGATTGAGACGGATGATGAACTCAGGCTCACAGCCGAGTTGCCGGGGCTATCTGAGAATGATGTCACGATCAATCTCGAGAATAGTGTGCTTTCCATCTCAGGAGAAAAGGCTGCGATCCGTAACGAAGATGAGACAGAACAGCGCAGTCACGTGTGGGAACGAAGGTATGGTTCATTTAAGCGTTCGTTCACCTTACCACGAACCGTTAGCACTGAGGATATCAACGCCCTTTTCGAGAATGGTGTCCTGACGATTCACATGCCAAAAGTTGCGGAGGCCAAGGGTCGTACGATCGAGATATGTAAGAAGTGATGCTCCGAGGTTGCCAGAACTGGACTGGTGATTTGTGATGGTCCGGTTTCTGGCTAACTCTCCAGTACCTTCAGGAGTTCGGCCAAGAGCTCAGGACTATTAGCACAACATACCGGACCTGGACCAAGTCCCAACTCACTTCCATCGGGTCGGGCAGCAGCTCCACCCGCTTCCCGAAGGAGGACGAGTCCGGCCGCAAAATCCCAGGGCATAAGTATCTTTTCCCAGAATACATCAAGTGAGCCTTGGGCTAGATAGCAGAGGTCAAGTGCCGCTGAACCCCCTCGGCGGATACCAGAAGTAGCCCTCAGTATGCGGTCAAATTCCTCTAGGTACTCAGGGAGGACGTCCAATAGCTTGAAAGGGAAACCTGTACCAGCCATTGAGTTAATAAGCTGATGCTCTTCTGATACGGAGATGGCCCTGCCATTCTTGAAAGCGCCAATCCCTTCCGCAGCCCACCATCGTTCTCCGCTGGGAGCGCTTGTTATTGCACCTACGACTGGTCGGTCGTCGACAGCCAGAGCAACTGAGGAGCAATAGAGCGGATGGTTGTGCAAGAAATTCGCAGTCCCATCTAGAGGATCCACGATCCAAAGAGGACACCCGTCCCACCGAGCCAATTGGTCTTGGAGGGGCTCATCGCTCTCTTCAGCAAGGATAAGGTGGTCAGGGTGATATTCTTCAATCACCGATATAGCAGCAGCTTGAGCTGCCAAGTCAGTTTGGGAGACGTAGTCGGCGCGAGATTTAATCGAAGCTTCACCGACGAGAACTTTGCCTGCATCTTGGCGGTGAACAGCAGCAGCAGCATCAGCTGCGGCCCGCGCGGTCCTCAGCAGTGGGTCAAGTTCGATGTTCTCTCTCCGTTTCAGATCTCTAAATCTCCACCCGGGACTGTATCAGTCCAGCTTGAGCACGCTAAGTTAGCATGCCGGCTCTCGTGAGAAATAAATAACGTATTCCAGTTCTTCAGTCCCTTGAGGCATGACAGAGATCCAA
>PBPC01000068.1 GCA_002724575.1 Gemmatimonadota bacterium
CACTGTCACAGTTGCGGACCTCGAAGCTCTTGCAACTAGGGGCACTTCTCTCAAGACAGGTAGGAAAACGGCCATCGAGGAGTATGTCCTCAACTATGCGGCACTCGGACTAGAACCAGAGAAAACTAACGTTTACTTCCAGAGCTCTCGCCCCGATATACAACGTCTAGCATTCACTCTTGGCCGCAGAACCAATTTGTCAGAATTTGAAGCAATCTATGGATTTGAGGGAGAGACCAATCTTGCACATGTACAAGCTCCATTGGTCCAAGTAGGCGATATAATACATCCTCAATTAGATGAATTCGGGGGGCTGCGACCAATTGTAGTCCCAGTAGGGATAGATCAGGACCCTCATCTAAGGCTGACTCGCGGTATTGCCGGCAAGACCCATTGGTTCAATGTCAAACCTCGTCGAAAGGGAGGGGTCACGGTATCACTTTCAGTTCAGGAGAGCAACCAGGGTGCATTGGGTATTGTTGGAGGCAAGGTTGATGCAGATTCTAGACAGGCATTGTTCCAAAGGATTTCAACTGCTCTCTCTCCATTGGGCTACGCCGATCAGATCGCAAACCATAAGCATGGAACACTGGAGATTCCGGGAGCTAGCACAGACGATATTGCAAGAATACGAATGTGCCTACTAGCATTAGAGCGAGAGATGGGAGGGATGGGTCTGATGCCACCCTGCTCAACATACCACCGTTTCGCAGTAGGTCTGACAGGAGACAAGATGTCTTCTTCTCAGCCCGAGACTACTATCTTCATGGATGAGGCTTTTTCAGATCTTGAGCGTAAGATCAAGAGGTCATTTAGTGGAGGACAGCCAACAATAGAGGAGCACCGCAGATTGGGTGGGGATTGCTCCAAGGATGTAGCATTCCAGTATCTACAGTTCTTCTTCGAGCGAGATGACGCTGCTCTGCTTGAGATTAAATCAGAGTATGAGAGCGGTAGGATGTTGGCTGGAGAGATGAAGCAGGTTTGCATTGACAAAGCATGGGAGTGGCTACAGGGCCTAGCTGAGCGCAGAGACATGTGGTCGGACAGATTGGATGAATTCCTTGCACCAGATGCGCTCTAAGCGAGCTCGCTTGAATCGAAGACTGGGACGATAGGGCCCAAATCCAGAGATGACACCTCTACTTCTGATAGTTCTCTAGAGATCGCATCTGAATGTAATATCTGGCTGTGACCTAATGGGTCCAGTAACACTAGTTCAAGCGACGAATCACCTGTTCTGACGCGTCCCAACTCTGAAAGTAGATCTGTACATTTCTCAACAACACCATCTCCGCCACCTCTCAGTAGATTTTGGATGACCTCTTCAAATCTTGAAAGCACTCCTTCTATGTTAGAGACATAACCCGTAGAGGCCCCGCCAGGCGACGCTTCCAAATCCAATTCTACAAGTCTCACAGTGCAAGAGCCCGAGCGGACAATACGTGCTGACATATGGTCGGCTGAATCTATTTGCAAACTCCATGATCCAGGCTTTTTTCCTTCAGCTGGAATGAAATCTGTGTGCTTCCATCCACAAGCGTCGCAAACCATAGTCAACTGAGTGTGCTCGCCGAAATAGGGAATCTCTGTAGTGTGTGCAATCATCGTGAGGCCACTGGTATAGTGGCACACCGGACAAGGCTGCTCAATCTTACTCTCCATATTGGCCTCAGTAGTACGTAGAAGGACCTCTTTCAGGTCCCTTAATACTCTCGAAATCGTTGGGTAGTAGAAGCAGCCGCGTATCACCTAGTCTAACGACTTCTCCGGAGATATCATCCTCGACGAAGTCACGAATTCTCTCTACTGATGTCTGCAACTCCAATTCACGAGTTAGAAGGTTACTCATCTCAACAATCACCAAATCTCCATCAGAAACCCAATCCATAACTTTCGATACTCCTGTGATGTCGTCGAGCACGGCCCGATGAACTATCGCATCCCTGATTCCCCTAGGTACAGGTGCATCGGGATACCGCTCACCTAGATCGTGGTAGTTCTGCCCTGGCTCCAAGTCGAAACCAGGAGCATCATTGACACTAGGCATCTCTATCCAACGGGGCTCACCTACATCGTCCCTAGTCATGACTGGGCGCTAATGCGCATTCTATTGACTTCTACGGTCCAGCATCATCGCAAATCACGATTTGACACCATTGTGACATTATGCAGTCTACAAACCCGTCGCATTGATAAGGGTCCTGAACCGAGACATGTTCGCTGGAGACTTCAGCAGTTGGTGAAATCATGAAAGAGACAGCCGACGTAGTCAAGACGGGAACTAGCACAATCGGGATCACTTTCGATGGCGGAGTTGTAGTTGGCGCTGACCATAGAGCAACCATGGGCCATTTCATCGCAAACAAAAGCGTCCAGAAGTTGTTCAAGATATCTGATTCCGTGGCCCTGACTACTGCAGGGCTAGTGGGACATGCTCAATCTCTTTCACGTACACTCGCCGCAGAACTAAGACTCTATGAGCTCAAGCGTGGAAAGCCGATGACTGTCAAAGGTGCAGCCACTCTAACTGCAAATATATTGGTTGGACGCCCTCACTATGTGCAACTCCTAATCGTAGGGGTTGATGAATCTGGTTCCAGCGTCTATAGCATAGATTCTGCTGGTGGTTCTATTCCTGATGCATACTGCGCCACTGGTTCCGGTAGTCCATACATGTATGGTGTCCTTGAGGATCAGTTTTCTGATGGCATGACGCAAGATGAAGCCCTTAGGGTGGCTGCCAAGGCCCTATTGGCTTCAGCCCAGAGGGATGCAGCTAGCGGTAACGGAATGGATTTGGCAGTAATCACTGCAGATGGCGGTTTCGAACAATTGTCCGAGGACGAGGTCACCAACCTATTGTCCACAATCTAAACTCCCGGCCTAGTGCCATTGCGCCCTTTCGGGTGACAGCGCTACCGTGAGTTCACCATGGATGTGAAGAAATGAGGCTAACACTGAGTGAATTGAAGAAGAAGATATCCAAGTTGGTTCCTAGCGATATCAATTATGAAGTTGATCTAGAAGCAGGATCAATATCCATCATAACTGACCAACCTTCGGCTTTCGGTGGCTCTGGCGACAATCTGACTGTTAGAATCGCAAAGACAATCAAACGACGCATAGTAATCCGCCCTCACCCAGACTTGCTGGCTGACGAGGAATTGGTTCATGACGCAATCCTGAAATTTATCCCTGATGATGCAAAACTTCGCAAGACCTGGTTAGACCCAGCCATCTGCCAAGTAACACTTGAGTGTGACGACCCTTCTGCAGCAGTCGGCCCGAAGGGTTCGAACATCAAGGCACTTAGGGATGAGATCGGTTGGCTCGTCGATGTAGTCAGGGCTCCAGCCATAGAGAGCAGAACTCAACATGACATCAGGCGTTATCGCAAGGAGATGGCAGAAGAGAGGAAGTCTCTAATGAGGAAGTTTGGAACTAGAATCTACCGCCCTCCTAGGCCGGGCGAACCATGGGTAAGAGTGACCGCACTAGGTTCCTATCGCGAAGTTGGCAGGGCTATGCATTTGGTCACAACTAATGAGTCCAAGGTTCTTGTTGACTGTGGGGCTAAGCCTACAACAAATCGGAACGAAGTCGAGCCTTTCTTCACCGCACCCGAACTACTTCCACTAGACAATCTTGACGCCATTGTCATTACTCACGCTCACATAGATCACATTGGAATGTTGCCCGTTCTGTTCAAGTATGGATATAGAGGACCGGTCTACTGCACACCCCCTACTCGTGACCTGATGACTCTTCTACAAATCGACTACATCAAGGTCGCACAGGCTGAGGGTAATGAGTCACCTTACTCAAAAGCTGACATCCAAGAGTGCATCAAGCACATTGTCGATGTCAACTGGGGAGATAAGACTGACATTTCTCCCGATATCAAGATGACAATGGAAAATGCTGGTCACATCCTTGGCTCTTCCAGCGTATACATGCAGATTGGAGAGGGCAAAGGAGAACACAAACTACTTTTCTCTGGCGACATAAAGTACGAAAAATCGTGGTTGTTCGATGCGGCTACTGTTAGATTCCCCAAAGTCGAGACTCTTGTTATCGAGTCTACATATGGCGGCCCACAAGACATCCAGCCAACTAGACAACAGGCCAGCCAAGAACTTCAGGATCTCATCCAAGACTCCCTCGGTAGAGGAAGCAAAATATTCTGTCCTGTATTCGCCGTGGGGCGTTCCCAAGAGGTAATGATAGCAATAGATCAATTATTCAAATCGGGTAACATCAAACCCGTAACTGTATGGCTGGATGGAATGATTGCAGAAGCTACAGCGATACACTCAAGCCACCCAAATTTCCTCAATCGAGATCTTAGGAGTAAGATGCTTAAGGGTGGAGTGGAGAATCCGTTTAACTCTCCTTGGTTCAAGCAAGTAGATTCGAGAGAGCAGAGAGAAAGCATCTTGCTAGACCCAAGCCCATGCATAGTGCTGGCAACCAGCGGAATGATGACTGGAGGCCCAATTGTTGAGTACTTCAAGCACTGGGCTCCTGAGCCAGGAAACACACTCTGTTTCGTTGGATACCAAGCCTCCGGAACACTTGGTAGGCGCCTTCAGCAGGGCCATCCACAAGTCCCTCTTTCAGATGGCGGGCAGACTCTGATGGTTGATGTCCGATGCAATACTGTCACAATCGATGGATTCAGCGGGCATTCCGACAGAAATCAGCTGTTTGACTATGTCTCGGCACTCAATCCTACACCTCGCAAGATTATCTGCCATCACGGAGATCCTCAGACATGCAATGCATTCCGTCAAGGCCTTAGAGATAGGTTCAGAGTGCAGACATATGCCCCTGCTAATCTTGAGACTCTTAGGTTGACATAATCATAGAACAGGGACATCGAAGCCCAATTCTTCCGGGTCCGGTGCCTGAGTTACATACTCCATTTCCTCATCCTCTTCCCACTCTGATTCATCACTTTCTTCAGATTCCCAAGGCATGTTTGGACTTAGAGCCAGAGCAAATGCTAGTGGCGTTAGCAGAAGAAAACCCCATGATTCAGTCGTCAACTGGCCATTCTCTGCGAAAGACTTGCCAGACAATAAGATGAACGCTATTGATAATATCCATCCGGCTAGGACGCGCGCGCGCATAAACAGGCTAGAAGAGAGTTATTCATCAAATGGTCCTATGTAGGATTCAATTGATTTTCAAGGAATCTATGCCATGCATCCAATGTTCAGAATCCTAGCTCTCGGGGATCTTGGATCAGCACTGATGATGACTCCGCAACTCAAGCACATGGTTGTGTGTATGGCTACTTGGTCATAAACCTTTTTTGTATTTTCGAAAATTGTAGAGGACAAACTATTGTACCCCCATATCTCGGTTAATCTGTGGAGAGACCTTGGGCACTTGTCAAATGCAGATGTGGAAGTACCTATGGGTCTCCAAGGGGTGCTGTACGTTCGTGCCCCCACTGTGGCTCGTCACAAGGCTCAGAATCGAATTTTTTCGAAAATCCTGATGAGCTATCTGAGGCAGTTGCTAGGGCCAATCTCCCTGATGGAATTGCACAAGAGGTCGAATCCAAGGTGGCTATGCAAGAAGCCAAGGCCGAAACCAAGGCGACCATGTCTAGAGGTGGACCAGAGGCAATTCGTAGGATATTACGCCAGTCTACTTCTTTGAATGGAACTATTACCGTCGAATCGCTGTCTATAGAACTACTCAAGGAGGGCTACGAAGAGCCCACTGCAGAGCAAGTTATTGGCAGTGCCGAACTGGAGGGAATACTCATCAGGAAGGGAACACAGTCATGGGCTTGGCTCCAGTAACCTTCATCTCAGCATCTCTAGTGGAAAGCAATCCGGGCCCGTGGGTTAGTCTGGCCAATGCTTGTTGGTTTGGGACCAATAGACCCAGGTTCAAATCCTGGCGGGCCCACCACTATTCCATACGGCGTATCGCTTCGATATCGAATAATGAAACAGCATTTTCTAACGCCTCATCCTTTGAGAACCATCGAGCTTCTTCGATCTCATCGTCCTTAGGGACAATTTCTCCAGCAGTAATTTCTGTATTACATTGGTATGTGAATGACAGCCAGTTTATGCCATCATTTTGGAAGATGGCCTGTTGAATAAGGCCTCCATCATCGCCTAAAGAAACATCACCAGATTCACCCTTCGGATCAGGTATGCTTATCTCGATTCCTAATTCTTCGAGAGCTTCCCTTTCGGCACCTCTTCTTGGGTGCTCTGCGTAGTCTACGAAACCACCGGGAAGAGTCCAGCACCCAGTGAAGAAACCTCGAGATACCTTGGCCATCAAAATCTGACCATCTGAGTTAGTTATTACCACTTTACTAACGACACGGTGAAGGGTGCGATAGACCGATTCTCTGGCTACGGGATCGACTGCGCTGTCAGAGATGACCGCATCTTTCCAAGCCCAGTGCTCTGGCCAAGGCACATCAGGAGTAGCTACAATTATGACATGTTCGTCCCTACCGAGGCGGAAACGGTTAATTCGCTTTTCATTCCATTTCAGACCCATCTCGCTCGCCTCGGACGGCGTTGGAAGCCGAATTAGGAAACCTTCTCCCCCCCAGTCAACTCGTCCCTTCTTAGGGATTGCAGGACCGTTCCCATTGATGTCGACTAGAAGCAACTTACCATCGTGCTCAAGATGAATGTGTTCGCAATTCCTATCCGCGGACATGTAATCACTGAATCAAATTACTAGTACCCTAGAATAGAGCTCAATTGCTCCTTATAGAAGGCTGCGGAGCCTTGTAGACTCTCCAATTCAGGGTCTTCTAAATCCAACTCAATGATGCATTCAACCCCGTTGCTCCCTAGAATCACAGGAACTCCGATGTAAATGTCTTCTAGGCCATACTGCCCCGTTAGATATGCACTACACGGTAGGCTACGCTTCCTATCCTTGAGTATCGATTCTGCCATAATCGCCGCAGCCGAACCCGGAGCGTAGAATGCACTGCCTTTCTCAAGCATCTTGACAATCTCTCCACCGCCTCCAGCCGTTCTTTCACATATTGCTTGTATTGTTTTTTCATCCATCAACTGAGTAATGGGAACACCAGCGACTGTTGTGTATCTAGGCAGTGGTACCATCGTGTCGCCATGGCCGCCTAGAACCATTGCTTGGACATCCTCATTGGAGACTCCGAGCGTCTGAGAGATGAAGTGAGTCATTCTAGCCGAATCAAGTATTCCTGCTTGACCAACCACTCTCTCTGGAGGGAAGCCTGTGACCTTTTGCATATGATAGGTCATTAAATCCAGCGGATTGGTAACCATCACAATCACTGAGTCAGGAGCATGTTCCCGAATCCCCTGTCCGACTTGTGAGATTATGTCGGCGTTCTTTCCAACCAAGTCCTCACGAGTCATTCCTGGCTTACGCGGAAATCCGGATGTAACTACTACAACATCTGCGCCTTCGATATCCTCGTAGTCCTTGGTTCCAGAGATCTTACCATCGTAATTGAGAATTTGGCCGCCTTGACTCATATCAAGTGCCTTCCCCTTAGCAAAGCCCTCGTAGATGTCCAACAGGACTACTTCTCCGATGTTCTTCTGTGCTAGAACGAAAGCACATGTCGCGCCTACATTCCCAGCTCCAATCACTGCAACCTTACCTGCTCCCCTCGTCATGTTATCCTCGCTTGTTCGCCGGCGGCTTCAGACTTAGCATTAGTGTTCGTGGCTTGTGCTCACACGCTAGCAGACTGATTGCTTGGGCGACGGTTTCAAGAAGTGCCTCAAGGTGGAATGCCTTGTAGAGAATGAGCCTACGGCTCAATCCGGAGGTTTTTGCATGAAACTCGGAATCATTACTGAGCCCGAAGGGGAAAACAGAGTCGCTATAGTTCCAAATTCAATACCTAAGCTTAGTAAGGCAGGATTTGAGGTTCTGGTAGAGTCCGGCGCAGGTACTTCATCGGGTTATTCTGATGCAGAGTTTGAGTCCAAGGGAGCTAGTGTGACTTCTAGGGATGAGTCTCTTTCAGCAGATCTCTTAGTCACAATACACATGCCCGATTCCTCGGAAATGAATCAGGGACAAGTGATTGCTTGCGTCGCTGATCCTTTTCGCCACCCAGAGAGAGTCAAGCAGTGCATGGAGTCGGCTATCACCTTGCTCAGCATGGATATGATTCCTCGCAGACTTTCTAGAGCTCAGTCGATGGATGTCAATTCCAGTCAAGATAATCTCGCCGGTTACAAGGCCGTTTTAATGGGTGCAGCCGAATTGGGTAAGGCAATTCCGATGATGACCACCAGCGCGGGAACTGTCAAGCCAGCCAAATTCGTCATCATGGGAAGTGGTGTGGCCGGATTACAAGCCATCGCTACAGCCAAGCGCTTGGGTGCGATTGTGTTTGCATCTGATGTGAGAAAGTCTGCTGCTGAACAGATTGAGTCTGTTGGTGGTCGATTCATTGAGGTAGAGGGAATGGATGACTTTGAAGATGAGTCAGGCTACGCGAAGCCCCTAACTCCTGAGTTCATCCAGAAAGTCAACGACACAGTTTGCGATGTTGCCAAGGATGCTGACGTCATCGTGACTACCGCTAGGATTTTCGGCAGACCTGCACCTATCACAGTCCCTGCTGATGCTGTTGCCTCATTCAAGACGGGGGCAGTTATTGTGGACATGAACGCTGATGTTGGTGGCAACTGTGAGTTAACAAAGCCGGGACATACGGTAGTTCACAACAATGTCTCTATTGTTGGTGTAGAGAATTTACCAGGCACAATTGCCTCGACTGCCAGTATGCTTTACTCCAATAATCTGACTAACTTTCTCACATCACTGATGGTAGAAGGAGAGTTCACCATTTCCATGGAGGATGATGTATTAGTCGGCGCAGAGGAGGGCTCAGATTTTCATGTTCCTGGTATGGGTGGTGTACTAATTTGTTCAGATGGAGAGATTCACCCCAAACAGTCAAGATTGTCGGAGGTAATCGGATGAGCCTAACGGTAGCAGCATTAGTGGGCAGCATTACAGTTTTCATCCTAGCTATATTTCTAGGATTCGAACTAATCAGCAAGGTCCCACCTACTCTTCATACTCCTCTGATGTCCGGTGCGAATGCGATTTCTGGAATCACCATTGTTGGTGCTCTGATTCTCTCAAACACCGCGTTCAACGATGGAGATCCAGGCATTGCCGCTTGGTTAGCCTTCGCTGCTCTTGTCATGGCCACAATCAACGTAGTTGGAGGTTTCATGGTCACAAACAGAATGCTTGAGATGATTGCAGGTAAGAAGCGAAAGGGAGGTGAGTGATTGGTAGATGCAGCAGTATGGGATATCGGTTACCTCTTTGCCGCAGCACTATTTATTATTGGAATTAAGAGACTCTCAAGCCCTAGGACAGCTCCACAGGGTAACAGACTAGGTGCCATGGGAATGTTCCTCGCTGTACTAGTAACTCTTGCTAGGATGCAATCAGAGGGAATCATAGGATGGGAGTTGATTGTTGGAGGTCTAGCCATCGGTGCAATGATTGGCGCTCTTATGGCGACTAGGGTAGAAATGACGGGAATGCCCGAACTAGTGGCTCTGTTCAACGGATTCGGAGGAGGTGCGTCTGCCTTGGTGGCTCTTTCCGAGGCTCTTGGTAGGATTCAGCAAGGAAATGTGCCTGATCCCGGTATCGAGTTGTATGCAATCTGGGTTGCCATCGGGCTTTCTGGAATCGTTGGATGGGTTACCTTGTCTGGATCTCTTATGGCGATGATGAAACTCAAGGGCGGTTTTTACGTTCCATTCAGTAAGAAGGATGACCGTGGCCGAGCCAAGTGGATCAGCTTCCCTACATGGGGGCCCCCATGGCTGAATTCTGTCAAGATCATACTTCTCGGAGCCTCTCTGGCATTGATATGGATGACCATTGATGACCCAACCAACAAGGATTACATCTGGATGATTGTGTTATTCTCAAGTTTGCTAGGTATTCTATTCGTAGTCCCAATTGGCGGAGCAGACATGCCAGTGGTAGTCAGTCTGCTAAATTCCCTATCTGGTATTGCTGCTGCATTCACAGGATTCGTGATTAGCAACAACGTCCTGATTATTGCAGGGTCAATGGTTGGCGCGGCCGGACTAATTCTGACCTTTATTATGTGTAAGGCGATGAACAGAACTCTGCCAGATGTTCTGTTCAAGGCGTTCGGTGGCTCCGGTGAGAAAGACAAGTTGACTCGTACTAAGGTCGGCAGCGACCCAGAAGAAGTAGCCATGGTTCTCGACGGTGCCCAGAAGGTAATTGTCGTCCCAGGTTATGGAATGGCAGTTAGTCAGAGTCAGCACGCTGTCAAGGAGTTCGCCGATATGATGGAAGCAGAGGGCTGCGAGGTCTCATATGCTATACATCCTGTTGCCGGTAGAATGCCCGGTCACATGAACGTCCTTCTAGCAGAAGCTAGCGTTCCATACGAACAACTAATTGAGATGGACGACATCAATTCTGAATTCCCGGAGTGCGATGTAGCATTGGTTATAGGTGCTAATGACACAACGAATCCGGCTGCACGAACAGGAGAAGGACCTCTAGCAGGAATGCCAATCCTCGATGTAGACAAGGCTAGGGTGGTCGTAATCATCAAGAGGAGTCTATCTGTAGGTTATGCTGGAGTCGACAATGATTTGTTTTACATGGACAAGACGATGATGTTATTCGGTGATGGTAAGAAGATGATGAACGAGTTGAACTCCGCATTGAAGGAGATGTGAAGTCAGCGCATCCCGGAGGGATGCGTCCGAGCAACGGTTATGAGACTCCGACCGACGAGGGGGTACTGGTGACAATGCGAGCAGCGGCAACCAAAACATCTGTTTGCTTGATCATACTTACACTTCTGGCACTGCCAGCCCTTGGAATGAGCGGCGGCCCCGCTGCACTCAATGGTAACGACGAATCGACCGTGAAGTACGGCTGTTCGTGCCACAATAATGGTGCTACTTCAGAAAGAGTCGTTGTGATGATTACTGGCGTCCCAATAATGTATGATACAGAAGTATCCTATCCTCTAACAATAACAGTAGCTGACTCTCTAACATTGGCTGGAGAGGATGGTAACACCAAGGCTGGTTTCCTATTATCGTCTGAAGGAGTGGGAAGTTTTTCCTGGTCTAATGATCAAGATCTTAGACAGGCTGAGGATGCTCCAGATGATGTCTCTCATTCTAAGCCAGATGTAGATGGAATTTGGGATTTGACTTGGACCTCACCTACTGAAGACGTCGGACAAGTTAACTTCTGGCTTGTGGGTAATTCGGTAGACGGAGGGGGGTCAAATGATGAGGCGGATTATTGGAATATCCTGTCATTTTCAATAAGTCCACCTGGAACGATATCATCTGGAGATGATGCAGCCACTCTAGAGACCAGAACAATCTCCGTAGGAGATTATGATACTTTGTTCGTTGTTGATGAGTCGGAGGCCCAGAAGGAGGCCGAGAGACAAGCAGCCCTTGCCATTAGTATCTATCAACAGGGCAATGCGTTGTATTGGACCAGTCTAGTCGCACTGCTCGTCGGAGCGGTTGTTCAAAGAGAAATACTCGAGAGAAAGTATGGGGACGGTCCTGAATATCTTGCAACAGAACTCGCTTATCCTCAGGCGATTCGTAGAGGCCTGCTAAGTGTAGCCTCGTTCATCGTTGGAGTTCGATGGCTGTCCTCTGATACTGCAATAGGATTCCCTCCAGCTAGTATTGTACACGAGGGAACCAGAATTACCGATTTAACTGGGTTCCTTACCGGAACAGCCTTTTTCATCAGCGCTTGGGCGGCTTATGGTGTATACAGGACGATTCTGGCCACTAGGGTCGAGCGCGGAGTCAAGGACACCCTCTGAGAAGCATGGAACACCCCCGAGCTCTAAGGACAGATTTTTCTCACCATATCATTGAGTTGTACTCTATATTCAGACAATCCATCTTTCTGATTATTGCCGCCTCCTTGCTCTGGGCTTACGCCAGTGATTCGTTGATTACTTCATGGCTCGACACGCTGCCTCTGGGTAATTCCTCACTTGACCTAACGATCTATTCTCCCTTTGATTGGCTTGAGATTAAGTGGGCGATTTCTATTCTCTTATCGATTCTGACGGTCATGCCTCTGCTCTCTATTCGTCTGCAGAGATTCGCTTCTCCCGGCATGCTCCCAAGTGAGCGCACTTGGTTTTCAATAGTCTTGGGTTTCTGCACTTTTGTTCTCCCTCTTTTTACCATTATGCTCTGGTGGATTGGATTCCCTGTAATCATTGAGGCGGCATTAGCCGCGGATGATTTGGAAGGAGTGGGTATTAGATACGATGCTGCATCTATTTTCAGTCTTGCATTAGGGGTTTCGTGGATTATTGTGTGGATCATTCTAGCTACTGTAACATTGTCATTGGCCCGGCTTCTGGGGATGGTGGAGGATGGCAGGACAAGACTTCGAAATAGGTTCCTAGCCATCATTGGAGGGGTGTTAATTCTCACTCTTCCATCAGAATTTGAAGGACTCAGAATCATACTGGCTCTATGTGCTATGACTATTGCAGATCGCATTTCTTCTAGCCTACCTCCAGCGGTCCTTGGAAGACGCCATTTTGAAGTTCAAAATCTAGCGTCAGATAACAATCCTGTTCGACTAGCCATAATTGATTGTGGATGCGAAGGGGTCTGCCCCAGAGTACCTTCTGGTAGCGTACCCTTAGGTGTACCTTCGCCAAATTGTGAGGCTTTATGCTTGAATCATCACGAACAGGGAGCCATAGCAGACTTGGTTTCTCTGCACTCGATTAATAATCTCATAATAACTGGCTGCGACTCAGAACCGATACCATCTCAACTCAAGCGTAGCTTAGACTCGGTAGGTTGCAAGTTAAACGGCTTGGGATGGTTGGACGAACCCCAAGCCGAATCAGATGAGTGGAAGACATCATCTCTTTACGATTCGACTCAAATCACAATCGAAAATGCATTGGATTGAAAGGTGGAAATCTTGGACGTCTGTCCATGAATGCTGTACGGGCCGCATTAGCAGCCTCCATTCTATTAATGGGTATTTGGGCCAACACCAATCCAGAAATGCTTGAGGACTGGCTAAGCGATCCTGTTACGTCAACGGTGGAAGATAGAGAACTGGTCGGCCTGCAGGATAATGAGGAATGGCTGGTACTTAGAGTCGAGTTCCCGGATCGACCGTTCGCGCAGCAGAAGGTCGATTCGATGTTTGATGAAGACGGCTCTGCTAGTAGGTATATCGAACAGATGAGTGGATCTCAATCAGTACTGAATGCAACACTTTCTGATAGAGTATGGTCATCCCCTAGTCCGGAAACTCATTGGGGCTATGATTCAGAGGATGAAAGGGACATTTCTGTAGATGTTTTAATTGAGGAAGCGTGCTCAGACTTACTGTCAGGATTGGATCTTTCTAAGTGGGATTTCGACAATAATGGAGTAGTGGACAGACTACTTGTTCTCCATTCAGGAAGAGCTCAGGAGTCAGGAGGAGGTTCTGATACACTGTGGAGTCACATGTCCTGGCTTAGCGAGCCTTTGGAAATCGGCGATTGGGCAATCGAACACTACACCATTGCTTCTCTCGATTCTGGCATAGGGACAGTGATTCACGAGATGCTACATCAGATGGGTGCTTACGATTTGTACGATGTACATAGTGAAATCCCATCATCGAATTGGAACGGCCTAGGGGATTGGGATATCATGGCTAGTGGTAACTGGAATGGAGATGGAGACATCCCCGCCTTGCCTGGAGCCGCTTCTCTCAATCAAATAGGTGCCGACAGATACATCGAAATTGACCCATCTATCGATTCAATCCATCTGCTTGAGCCCATATCTGAAGGCGGCTACGGATTAGATATCTCAATCGCTCCAGGAGAGCACATTTGGGTTACTTACAGAGGAGAATCTGGGTTTGATGCCGAACTCCCTGGACACGGAGTTCTTGTGGAGCATTCAGATGATAACAATGGAAACCCAATCGAGAATCTAGTAAACACAGATCCAGATAATGCTTGGGTCAAGATAATCGAGGCCGATGGGGACGCGGCACTTCAGAGAGGAAGAGATTCAGGCAGTCTAGGTGATACTTTCGATGTTGGAGATACTTTTGGGTCAACGGGCATGAAGATTAGAGACAATCGTGGTAGACTTGTACACTGGGCCATTTCTGTAGTGAACATGTCAGGTGACTCAGTGACCTTGTCATTAGATGCCGGTCAAGCTACCCATCTCGATGCTCTGACCCCTAGGTCACCTGTACAATTACTTCCCACTGAATCCGTATACATAGAGGCGACTGCCTCTCAGCCATGCATGCTTGAGATTTCGCTATCTACTCAACAGTCTGCCTCTTCCAGTGACCAGTATGTCTCTATTCCCGCTGGAACTACTGTTGTGAATATACTAAGCCATGACGAGACAAACTCTGACTCATTCACACTGTTTGGAACCATTGGTTGTGAGGGAGAAAGTAAGACGGATATCTCTCTAGAAGTAGACATAGTTGGACATAGGTTGTCTTCAGAAGGACTGTTTTCTGTAGTTTCATGGGAAGCCCCATCAACAGTTACAGTGACTCCGGAATTTGAAGGAGATGGAGAGGAGTACTATTCCATCTCTTTAGAGGGCGCCGTATCAAGAGTGGCTACAGCACAGTCCCCAGTCACTCTAAGTCCGGGAGATTCGATAATAATCGATGTTGACCCTATGGGTTTGCTTGAGCCAGGGATGTTGGCTAGAGGAACCTTAGTGCTGTCCGATGTGCATGGTACTGATCACAGAATCCCTCTATTGTTGGAAGCCGAATCTCCATTCTCTGGTGATGGTTTAGTGGCATGGCTCGCTGTACCGGCAAACGGACTCCTCATAATCTCGATTTTAGTATCAATCTCTATCCTCACAGGTGGTAGACAAGAATAGTCATCTTCTGCTTGGGTTGCTCCACCTAGAGTCGGCTGGAGGTCTAGAAATACAGAGATACTGCCAAGAATCATCCAAATGCAGAGGGTGCAGCCATGCCTTTCCAACTCCTGCTGCTAGTCTAGACGCTAAACATGCTCCTTCCCAATCACACGGAGCCTCAGCTGGATGCACTACTAACCATGGAGCATGTTCTTCGCCTAGGGGCTTGTCATAGCATCTCCAACGTGTTCCATACTTGAACCCGGGTCTAGCATGCAAACCTCTTGAAAGAAGATCGAAGAGGATGCTAGATCCCATGGAATCATTCTCATTGTCTGTATAGATCATCTCTGCGCAGATTGAATCTATTATTCTCCCCTTAGGGTTAGGGATGCCAATTCTCTCGTCAGGCCAATCATCGCTATCAAGAACAAGTACGCCATTATTAGATAGTGGTTTGAATTTCCTTTTTCGAATTTCTTCGAGCAAATTTTTCTTTAATTCGCCCATATCGCCAGATGGAGAAACTGTAGTCACCCTGTAGGAAACCACAGAACTCTCATCGTCTACTATCATCACCTCTGCAATCCTATCTCTCGAAGAAACTTCGTAAGACCATTTGTATAGATCTTCCACGTTCATTTCACTACTTGCGTGGAACCACCTAACTTCTGCTATTGGATCTCCATCTCTTGGATGCATGTCTGACGACCATCTCCCAGCCCATGTGGAAGTTGAATAAACGACATCCAAGTGCTTTAGATTAACACCCAAGACTATCTTGTTACCCGGCACTCTTAGTGCTTCAATTACTGCGGACTCATCAAGCAGATTCAGGTCATCCGAGATTGCATCAGAAACCCATTCCGGGTAAGGCAATTCCAAATGCCGATGTTCGTGACAAAAGATGACTTCAGCACTGGTCAGAAGTAAATCAGATCTGCTCAATGGTCTACCTATTGCTGATTTAGCCCACAGTCTGTCAGATGCCTGTCCAGAAAATATCCAGCCTTCGGCGTGCTTCTCCACGTCTGCGCCATAAGGTTCCCGACTTGAGTTCGCCGGTGGCAAACATCATTCGCATTACTCACCACGCAATGCCATGGGAGACGACGCAGATAGGACATCAGTACTTTCCAGACTGAAGGAGATGCTCGATTCTATGGGGGAATCAAAAGTCACACTAATTGGAGATGTCATGCTTGATAGGTTCCATCACGGCTATGCTAACAATCTTGATTCTACAGCACCCGTTCCAGTTCTCAAGATTATGAGGACAGAAGAGACTCCTGGGGCTGCAGCCCATATCGCTATGGGATTGAGATCATTAGGCATGCAAGTTAGTCTCCACTGTTGCGTTGGGGACGATAGAGAGGGACGGACAATAATATCCAAGCTCGCTGAGCATGGAATTTCTACTGGCAACATACAATCAGTTGCAGATCGCAATACTCTGACGAAGATTAGATTCTACGGCAGTAGGGAAAGCCTTCTTGATGAGAGTCAGATTTTGTTGCAAGCAGACCGCGGCCCGAGGGAATCACTTTCTGAAGATGTCAGAAAGTCAATATCTGAAGGAGCAATTGCCGAGATATCTGATAGCAATGCAGTAGTACTATCTGATTATGACAAAGGAGTTTTGGATACTCAAGCATCTTTGAAGTTGATTTCATATGCTAAGAAGGCAGGACTGCCAGTGATTGCTGATCCTAAATTGACAGGGCTTGACAGGAGCGAAGGTGCCGATGTGGTACTATTCGAGAATAGGGGACTTAATTTACTATCTCGAAGACAAGGCACTCCTGATCAAGCCAGCGCTGCAGCAAATCTGATTTCTCAGTACAATTGGGGTGCACTTGTTGTTCTTCGGGGCACTGAAGGAGTCACTTTGTACAGGGACAGCGAAGATCCTTTTCACATTCCATGCCTATCTCCTTCTGCAGTCCAACAAATCGGACTACACGATGCTGCTGCCACGGCCCTAGCCGCCGCTCTTGGAAACGGACTATCAATTATTGACGCCACCACTCTAGCCGCCGCTGCTTGCGACTGTATACTTGCAGCTGAGGCAAGCAGAGAATTCGTAGACAGAGAGACACTCAGATTATGGATAGATGAGTTATCTTGGCAATTGAGAATCTCAGATAGATGAAATCAACTATGCATCGGTTTCATTACCATCAGGTATTGCCAATGTACCATGAGGTTGAGGCCTATACTGGTAACGATGTTGCTACTATCACCATTGTTCGCTATCATGTCCCTAGTGAGTGCTGAGGCAGAAGATCCAGCCATCATAGGATTCGACTTCGAAAATGGTTTATCTACCAACGAAACAATCTCTCTAACCGGGTCAATTGAATTCGACTCTATTCCTGATTCGGTCGTGTGGACAATAGTTACTGACACTGAAACTCTTACCGGTGAACTGACGGACAATCTTCAGGAGTTGAATTCTCAAAACAATCGAATGATTTGGTCATGGCATACTGACTTAAATGTCGCCGAATTACCCGTCTGTACGTGCTACTTCACAATCACTGTCAGTTTTGAGGATTCGAGTTGGAGCGACACGAGAGTGATTTTCGTTGGAGATACAATGCGTTCAGGACTGTTAATGCATTATCCAAGGGATGCCGATTGGGCTCATGGTAGTATCACAGTCATCGGATGGAGTAAGCACCCCACAGTTTGGGCTAATTCCGAGATTAGATTTTTCTCCAATCCTGCCATTAGTTCTGTACAGTCTTGCTCTGAGGAAGGTAACTCCGACACGACTCAATTACTATCAGTGATTAGTACTTCTGGGGATTATATTGTGCCTTTGGATATTTCTTCATTGGATGATGGCTGGCATTCCCTTTATGTCGAAAACTATGACCCCTCCGGGGTGGCATTCGCACAACAGTGTGTAGCCATCAGAGTCAATAACGCCCCACCACAAATATCCATAGTTGGTGATTATTATTTTGTAGAGAACTCAGGAGCGATATCATTCGATGCTAGCGCATCCGATGATCCATACTGGGGGAGGGAGGGAATGGAATACATGTGGGTTCTACGCAAACCCTCGCATAGTGGCCAGACACCACTGGATGTCCAGATTGGAGGGAGTTCCTATTCACTACCTGCTGATAGCGGAGGTAACTACACTCTTACTGTGAGACTAACAGATTCAGGAGGCGTTTCCTCCACAAAAGCCTTCGAGTTTGACGTTGAGAATAAGGTTCCTAATGCTGTAGCGTCCATCTCTGGAACTCCAATGCTAGATGGCAACACAATCAAGTTGGGTGGAAGTGATGGATGGGAATTGGATGCTTCGGGTTCAAGTGATACCGACAACGATCTTGCAAGCCTGAGGTGTGTCTGGAAGATAGATTACGAACCTATGTATGAGGGCTGCGAAAGAACACTCACATGGCCACAAGATACTGGCCTAGAGCTCATACTCACCCTAGATGTGATTGATGATGATGAGGCGTTCTCTAGCATCTCAGTCCTTCTGATTCATCCCGATTCCTCAGAACCATTACCTTACTCTGTAATTGTCCTCTTGGTCTCAGCAGTATTCATGCTATCTGCGATATTACTCAGATACCGCTCTACAGATGAAACATCAGGAATTCCCACATGGGACTCTGACTCCGATTAAGTAGAATCCCTCATAAACAACCCCCTGCGGACCGATGCTGAGGATTGCACGGTGCTAACATTCTCTGAATCAGAGTATTTGAACAGACAATCTGCCTTCTTGGATGAATTGCCAGAAAACTCTCTGGTGCTCATACCAACTAATCCTAAGTCAGTTAGATCAAACGATACACATTATCCATTCAGAGCAAATTCATACATGCTCTATTTGTGCGGTTGGTCTGAGTCTGACTCCGTGTGGATGGCAAGCAATTCCGAGGGACCATGGAAAACATCTCTGTTCGTGCTACCTAGGGATACTAAGGCAGAGATATGGGAAGGTAGGAGGGCCGGGCCGGAAGGGGCGGCTGAGAATTGGCCTGTCGATAGTGCCTATTCTGTTGATGACTTAGATAAAGAAATAACCCCTCTAATAGAATGTTCCAATCACATATTCTATATTTCTGGAATAAATCCTAAGATTGACTCATTGTTGGATGACTCTGTAAAGGAAGTTGCAGATCCGAAACCATATCTGGACGCTCTTAGGGTTATCAAGTCGGACGCTGAGATAGAGTTGATGAGAAAGTCTGCCGAACTGGCATCTCAAGCTCATATCCTAGCAATGAGGGCAGGAGGCCCTGGTGTCGGCGAATGGCATTTACAATCTGTAATCGAGTCTTGCTTCACTTCAAATCGTGCACAATGGGCCTATCCATCGATAGTAGGGGGTGGTGAGAACGCAGCAATACTACACTACAACTCTAACCACGACCCCGTTGGAGATGGCGACCTTGTCCTCATTGATGCTGGTTGCGAAGTCGAAGGTTATGCATCTGACATCACTCGCACATGGCCGGTAAATGGTAGTTTCACCGATGCTCAAAGAGAGATATACGAATTAGTCCTCAAGTCACAAATTGCTGCGATTGAAGCATGTCAGTCAGGAGCTAGATGGATGGCCTTCCATGACGCAGCATCCAGAGTAATAGCTCAGGGTCTGATTGACCTAGGAATTCTTGACTGTACTCTAGACGAAGCCATAGGTAATCCTCTAGAGTTCGATGGCCCATACCGTAACTACTTCATGCACGGAACAGGCCATTTTCTCGGACTGGATGTTCATGATGTAGGTGGAGGGAGACAAGGTGACGAGGACCCTGGCCCCGAGCTTAGACCGGGGATGATTATTACAGTTGAACCCGGTCTGTACTTTGGCAGTTGGCGAACAGATGTCGAAATCCCTGAGAGGTATGCTGGAATCGGAGTTAGAATCGAGGATGATGTACTCATCACAGAGAATGGCCCAGTGGTTTTGACTTCTTCATGTCCTAAGGAAATCTCCGCAATGGAGGCAATCATCGGACAAGAGGGGTGAGCACTTGTCTCTATGCCAGCAAATTCTGCAATCTCAGTCTGAAGAAAACCCTTCTCGACTCAGTATCGAAGATGCACTCATATTGTATGAGGAAGCCAATCTCACTGATTTAATGCATGTAGCTACTATTCATCGTAGACTCAGAGTCCCTGGGAATCATGTATCTTACTTGGTCGATCGAAATGTGAATTACACCAATGTCTGCACTATCAATTGTCAATTCTGCTCATTCTACAGGCCACCGGGACATCCTGAGACTTACCTGCAGACTACGGATCAAATTAGCGAGAGGATTTCACAATTGGAAGAAATCGGCGGATCAAGGGTACTCATGCAGGGAGGTGTTCATCCTGATCTTGACCTAGAATGGTATACAGATTTGATTCGAGAATTAAGGAAAAGGCACCCGTCAATCGAATTAGATTGTTTCTCACCTATAGAAATTGAAGGAATATCTGAAATATGTGGATTACCAACAAAGCGGGTTCTGGAAGAACTCCGGTCTGCAGGTATGCATGGTTTGCCGGGAGGGGGCGCAGAGATGCTAGTAGATGAAGTGCGACTAGATGTTTCCCCGAAGAAAGGCTCGGGAGAGAATTGGTTACGAGTAATGCGCGAGGCCCAAGAACTAGGTTTGACTACTTCTGCCACCAATGTTATTGGTTTCGGAGAGACCAATTTGCACAGATTAGAGCATATGGAAAAAGTCAGAGATTTACAGGACGAAGCATTGTCAAAAGACTCTACGGGATTCACCTCTTTCATTTCTTGGCCTGTCATGTTAGAGAACAATTCACTAGGACGAAGAGAAAGAGGCACGAACAAGTACACTCTAGGAACAGACTCTAACGAATATCTTCGTCACGTTGCTATTTCTCGATTATTTTTCGATAACATCGAACACATCCAAGCATCATGGCCTACAATGGGGACAAAGGTCGCCCAGATGGCATTATTCGCAGGTGCTGATGATATCGGATCAACCATGATGGAAGAGAATGTTGTCTCATCTTCTGGAACAACGAAGACAAGTGCTTCAGAGAGAGAACTACAATTAATCGTCTCAAGAGCCGGTTTCGTACCAGTAAAGCGTGACTCCGATTACAATCTTCTGAAGACAAAGAAAATAATTGAAGATATTTTTTCGCCACCCCCGACTCAGCCCAATTGATCTGCCGACTCGACTCTACCACTTCTGACCGGCAGTTTGGCAATTGGATCAATTCCTTCTCGATCAGGAATCAGGATTGGCTTGACCCATTTCATCCTAGTACCATCATCCCTGATAGCCTCAACAACAACTTCCCAATGTATTGCAATTAGAGCAGAATAAATCGAACCAGGCCATATTTCACTCGGCCCATTAAGGGTAAATCTCCCAGATGTGCTCGCTATGTCCATCCAATTCCCGGAGTCCATAACTCTGAGTGGCTCTAGTAGCAGTAATCTTGGATGGGAGATTGCCAATGGTATTGACTCACCAACTCCTGTGCCTAATTCTTCTCCTGCAGTAATTCTCCTATCGGGTAGGCGAGTTGACATTCCAGGAGCGGATTGCTGATTCTCGTCCCTACCCAAAGCTTCGAGCATCTTTTCTCGTTCTGGAACAATCATTCCCACTTGGATCCTGCTCCTTATTGGCATCACATCAACAGGGATGTTTTGGAACATCAACTCTACGCTATTATCATGCACATGTAATAACAATGATATATCTTCAATAGGGGAAGCAATGTATCGATTCTGTCTTCTAATATCTCTTAGATTTGCAACGATTCTGAATAGGATAGGTACAATGAACACAGGGAATGAGAAGAAGAGAAGCTTCGGATAGTCTAGAGGTCCTATTCGGTAGGAGCCCGCGAATGACTCTGATAGCAAACCACTTGCAACCAATCCAGGCTCTAGGGTGTGGATTAGGAGTGAAAGTATGATTATCACTACCGCAGGACGAATGGCTCTTCTGGCTAATGAATGTAGAGGATCGGGCTCGATATACCATCCATTCCTAGTTTTCATTATGAAATCAAATGGTTCCCTCGATACTTCACAAGTGAGGTTTGGTAATTCATCATCTGTCTTCAATGATCTCCACTCCACTTTCCAATCGTCATCATGTCCTATTGAGAATGCAGGAGGTGGACTCACCTCGGAATCGATGACAACTTCAATCATCGGTACTCCTTGAGGGTCCATACTGGCGTACTCAAAAGGGGGAAATCTCAATCTCTGTACCGAACGGAACATGATTAACCCCACAATACAGCCTTGACTGCGCGCCTTGCAAGCGATCTGAATTCCGGCACTTCACGAAGCATTCGAATTCCAAGAGGAATCGGATTCTCAATCTCACCGATTTCATTAATCAGTTCAATAACTTCGGGTTTAGACCATACTGAGAAAACATCATCCAACTCTTCATCATCCATTTGAGTCAAGAAAGCATCTCGGAGAGCTTTGGCTCTCATTTGGTCCTTACGAATGGGTTCAAGGATCTTAGCAAACTCCGCTTCTAATCCAGATTGAGTTAGATCATCTCTAGATTTCTGTAAGAGTAGCGGAGCGGTTGCCTGAACATGATTGAATCCAGGTCCTATGCCCCCTCCAGTGGTTGGTTTGCACAGTCCTGCAGCATCGCCGAACAGAGCAACCCTCCCTCTGAGTGGATGTTTCACTAGGCCGCTAGGCACCGGTCCGCAAAAACGACCAACTTCTTTGCATCCTGTGAACCTTCGTTTCCACAGTGGACTTCTCATTAGAGTATTCAGAAGTTGTTCGGGAGAATTACCATCCAACATGTCTGCCTTACTCCATGTCCCTATTCTAGTGGTATCGCCAGAGGGAATTGCCCAAGCAAAAAATCCCGGTGCAATCTCAGAACCAGTGTACATATCTAGTCTACCTTCTTCGCCGACATAACCTGTAACTTCAATCTGGAAACCTATCATCATCTCTTTTGGCCTTCCCATTCTGAAATTGCGTCTTACCCATGAGTGAGCTCCATCCGCTCCACATAGTATAGAACAGCGAACATCGACATTTCCTGTAGGAGTCGAGATTGCGATACTGACACCGTAATCATCCTGCTTGGCTGAAATTGGCTTGCTGGATAGCCACAGTTCTGCCCCCGATTTCAATGCGTCTTGTAGTAATGATTCATCAAACAGTTTTCTGCATACACTCCAGGTCCTGACAGTATCAGGAGAGCCTATTGAAACTACTTCGCCAGAGGGCCCGTGAATTCTAGCTCCCCAGATTGAAGTAAGCACAGTATCATGTAATTCAACAATATCCATGGCTTCAGGATTCACTAGTCCAGCGCACTGAAATGGCCTTCCTATCTGGGCGTGTTCCTCGATTATCAGAACAGTTCCTCCTCCGTCGCACAATCTCTTAGCGAGCAAACTCCCTACTGGACCTGCTCCGACGACTACGAAGTCGTAATCCATACCAAGGCCTCACAGTCACCGTTATTGAGTCCTGCCTAGGAACAGGTCCTAGGAACGACTTCTCTTAGATCGGCCTCTTGAGCGACCCTTCATCTTCGAAATGATTTCACTAGCAGAAGTCTTCGTCAACTCTGAGACATCCCTCAAACCTATTGATACTAGGACCTCGGAGATATCCATATCATTCTGCTCAGCGAGTTTTTCAATCAGTTTTACTTGCGATTCGGATGCTGGTAGAACCTTGGTCATTTCTATCATATTCCCAATCAATTCGCTTGCAGTACCCTCATTTCCGCCGGTTAATGCTGACATTTCTCTAACTCCTGCAATCTCAAGCGCACCGTCCAAATCAATCCCCAATTGGTCTGCTAATTTGACAATTAGAGCGGCTTGCTTCTCGCTAGGCGGGTAGCCTAAACTATTCCCAATATCCTGTAACTTATCTATGATAGAACGTGCTTCATCACCTGTAATCTCAGCAATGTCCTTGCCAGAAAGCAACTCATCTTTCATAGTGGGCTCTAAATGAGCCAAACGAGATTCAATCCATGACTTCTGCCTTGGAGTCGCAGTTTGTTTTCTAATGTTTAGAGCGAGGTTATGGATGTCTCTGAATTGAGTTACGAATGAGTCCCAAAACGCAGGACCATCGTTTGTCCCACTTTCGACTAGGTCTAGGTTTCCTTCCATCTGTGAAGTGAATTCAGGCGTGAATAGACCAACTTCCTGTTCTTGTTCATTGTAGAATGGGACTACATCTATCCACAACATTCGACCATCATCTGTCGGAATCAGTGAACCCCCTTCTGATTTGACATATCCTCTACCTGTAAGTTTCTGAATAGTGCTGACATAGGTAGAAGGCCTCCCAATCGCTGCGGTTTTCATTGCTTGAACGATAGAACTCTCTGTGTATCGTCTAGGAGGCTTTGTTTGATCCGTTATTATTCGTGGGTTTTCATCACTTTGTTCAATAGGCCAGTTGGCACCCTGTTCGAGAATCCCCTCTGGTGGCTTAGTTCTAACATTACCATTAAATTGCTCAAAAACAGCTTCCCATCCACTGTGAGTTCTCCATGATGCAGTACCTCTGAGGGATTTTTCACAACCATCAATTTCAGCCTCTAAATCACGCCTTTCTCTTATTGACTGAGACATCTGACTGGCAGCAAAACGTGCCCAAATAAGAGCGTAAAGCCTCTTCTCATCAGCCGAGGCATTGATGGAATCAACATCAGGATTAGTAGGCCTAATTGCCTCGTGAGCATCTTGGACATTCTCCTTGCTCTTGGCATCCTTGGCGTCCACGCCTTTACTAAGATGATCATCACCATACTTGTCTCGAATATACTGCCTTACTTTCTCTCGCGATGCAGGATTGGTCCTTGTTGAGTCTGTCCTGATGTAAGTTACGAATCCGGATTGATAAAGAGTCGATGCCACACGACTTGTCTTGGATACTGACCACCCCAGTGTAGAGTTCCCTGCTTGTAGCATGGTGTCGGTAGTGAATGGGGGTTGAGGATTTCTCTTTGTGATGCCTTCCTTAACTGAGGAGATAGTCAATTTATCAGAAGACGCTAACGCATTGAACGCGGATTTAGCCAATTCATTTTCAGATGTTCTGTCTGCCCTGTGTTTGCCAGAATCATCGAACCATGCATCACTGTCATCTTTCTCGTGAAATCTCACATTGAATCTTACGCCATGACTGTCAGCATGAACACTATGGTATTCTATTGGAATGTGAGCCTCTCTTTCCAACTCTCTCTCTATAATGAATCCAAGAGTGGGAGTCTGGACACGACCCATCGAAGACAGATTCCATGACTTGCTGAATCTAGAACATCTGTAACCAACCAATCTGTCCATGTATCGTCTGACTTTAGCAGCATCAACCAGATTAGAATCTATTTCTCTGGGCTTTGAAATTGATTCAGAAACTGCAGACTTTGTTATCTCGTTGAAAGCGACTCTGTAAATCTTAGAAAATTCTGAGAATAGAATACTTAACCTCCAGGCAATGAATTCTCCCTCTCTATCAGGATCTGTGGCTATGTATACTTCTTCAACTCCAGATTTACGCGCTCTAGCAAGAATGGAATTCACAATTTTCTCTGCACCATCAGTCCAGTCCCATGGAGGTTCGGGAAGCTCTCCCTTACTTGCCGCCCACATCGCCTTCGAGCGCTGCTTTGAACCATTTCCAGAGGGTAAGTCCTGAACATGACCATTACATGCTTCTACAATCCAGCCCTTGCCAAGATAACCCTTGACTGTACGTGCCTTGGCACCGGATTCAAGAATCATCAGCTTCATTTTTCCATCCTGCCAGAATGCCATTAGTAGACTCAACTGGCTGATTGTAGCGGCGACTCCGACCCTGTATAAACATGAGTGGCGAGTGATTGAGGACAACGCCCGCACGAGCGCGCGCCTGCGCGAAGCGGAATTATCTGAGCCTATGTCTGGATAATTCTTCGTCCCATGGTATTTCGGCTGCAGGACCAGCACATCCAACACAACCGGGATAACCGGCTCTAGCAAGATCTGTTAACACTCTAATGTACCTAATCCAGATATTAGAAATATCACCAGGAATCCATACTTCATCACCGCTAGGAACATCTCCTCCAATTTTTCCTCCCGGGCAATTCAGTAGATTGATGGTGATTTCGTCATACTCAACTTCGATGTGGTAAAATCCAATATTTATTGCTGGAGAAACATCGCTTAGTGTTGTGGATAACATATTAATTTCGGGACCAAACATACTCTTTGCCTCAAAGGTAACTTCAGGGCTACGAAGAGTTCTTCGGGCCAGTTCGCTAATCGCCGCAGCCTCAAATGTGGCACGCACAGAGCCGCGATGCTACGCAACGCTTGAAGTGTACCTCTCTGCGCATTCACCTGATGGGGATACCATACAGCATGTTCGTTCGTCCCATGTTGCGTTTCGTTGATTCAGAGACTGCACACACAATGTCAATGAAGGCATTGAGATCATTCGGGCAGAGTGGATTGGGACAGAGGGTCCTGAGTACTGTATACAATTCACCAGAATTACCGATTCATGTATTCGGACGCTTATTCCATCACCCACTAGGACTTGCAGCCGGATTTGACAAGGGTGCTGAAGCACTGTCTGCATGGCCCACCCTTGGCTTCTCTTGGATTGAGTATGGAGGGATTACAAGATTCCCCCAAGAAGGGAACCCAAAGCCGAGGATGTTCAGGTCTAATCGTCACGGAGCACTGGTTAATAGGATGGGATTCAACAATCCTGGAGCGGCCGAAGTTCGTGACAGATTGATTCAGAGGAGGGCCTCTGGAAAATGGCCAAAAACACCCGTCGCCGCTAACATTGGCCGTTCAAAGAAAACACCAAACGAGAGTGCTGCTAGTGATTACTCGCAAACCCTTGAGATGCTTTGGAACCACGCAGATATGTTTGTTCTCAATATCTCTTCGCCAAACACTCCCGGCTTGAGAGATTTAGCCGAATCAGATTACCTCTCTTCTATTGTTACCGAATGTAGGTTGATGGCAGAAAGGAAGGGAGGAGGTAAGCCATTGCTGGTCAAAGTCTCTCCAGATGCTAGTAACGAGGAAATCTTGTCTTCAGCGCATTCAGCATTGAGGTCCGGCGCTGATGGATTGGTGGCAATCAATACATCCATGCACAGGCCAGTTCCTAGAAATGCAGCCTCTAGAGGCGTGTTTGCCGAAGCAGGAGGAATTTCTGGAAGACCTCTCCAAAATAGGTCTAAGGAAGTCATTTCACTGTTATATTCAGAAGTTGGAGACTCTATCCCAATTGTCGGTGTCGGAGGAATTGAGTCACCCGATACTGCATGGGAAGCTATTACTTCTGGTGCATCTCTGATTCAACTATATTCTGCTTTGGTATTCAAAGGCCCCTCTGTTGTAAGTGCAATAGTTAGGGGGCTAAGGAAGAAGGTCAAGCAGAATGGTTTTGTCGGTTTGGAAGAAGCAGTAGGCTACGAAATACCCTAATATCCGAATGGAAACTCTCTTCAATAACCGAGATAGGTTAGTATCATGGCAGGAACAAGGGCATCAAGACTGGGGATAGTCGCAGTATGTATGGCTGCCTTAGTGGCGCTGATGTTTGTCAGTATAGAACCCAATACCCAATACTACATTGACGAAGTAATGGAATCTCCAGAAGATTATGAGGGTAATATTCACTTGCGTGGTCAAGTAGAACCAGGGTCAATTGATTCATCAATGTCTTTATTCATGCTTATAGGAATTGAATATTCACTAAGCATAGATTACTCAGGAGCAGCCATTCCAGATGGATTCGATGAAGGGCACACAATAGCCATAAAGGGCCAATTGGTCAACTCTGGCCACGGGTGGATTCTGATGGCCAAGGAAATCCAAACCGGATGCCCATCAAAATATTCCGAATAGCATTTATTCAGTTCCTCTGTAAAGGGATTTGTTGATATGGGTTGATTGAGGGGGCAAGTTGGGCTAGGGGGGGTGTTGACGTGCTCTGTTTTCCTCAAATCGTCGATAAAGGGGGCCTGAAGTCCGAGGGCGGCGCAGACGAGCCATTGGTGTCTCACCGGTTGACGTTGATGCCTCGCCCCCAAGAGATCCAGGTTGGCTGGAATCGCTTCCGGAGGGAAGCATGTACAGCCTCACACCCGGGAACCAGGTCAGGCGCGGAAGCGAGCAGCCCGACCGGGGACACTGGATGCCTTGGGATAGCGGGGTGGAGAAGATTGGTGACATTACACCTCTGGTGACGAGCGTCCACCGAGGACATGCCCACTTTGGGTTTTATTTTTGATCGCTGAGCAATTTGTTCACAAGCTCTTCTGTAATCCCAAAGAAATTATTTTCTGAACAACGAATTAGCAATTCTTTCCAACCTGCGTGATCTCTGAGTGCAATATTTGTCAACTGTTGCCCCTTTTCAAAATCTCCTTTATTCGCCAGGCTGATACCGGTCCAGAAAGAGATTTCTGGATATATTAATGCCTGCGACATGTCCAATTCCAATTCATATCCATTATTTTGAAAGTCTGAATATATTGAATTCACTTTCAATAATCTTTCAAGTTCTTCAAGAGGATTAGGATGATCATCTACATTGATATCAACAAGTACTCCCTCCCACTCTTTATCCATTTTCTTTGAATTTACAACAAGTATCCTGCCA
>PBPC01000069.1 GCA_002724575.1 Gemmatimonadota bacterium
GCAATACCTCGCAAGTACTGCTCAATGCGTTCCTCTGGATTGTAGGGCCGCCCAAGACCTAGATGTTCAGGCCAGGTCACTGCCATATCGAGATGACCCAAAGCAGCACCTGGGTCAGCCTTATCAAGCGCATCCAGAGCGGCTAACACGTGAGCTTCCGCAAAAACCTGATGACTTATACTCGAGTTTTCAGAGGGTAGAACCTCGACTTCGTCTAATAACTCGATTGAAGCTTCAAAACGTTCTGTTTGATTGAGTGCTACAGCGTGGAGCAGATCAAGATCGAAATCTTCTGGAAACTGACCCCGAGCGTCTGCGGACACCGCCAACGCATCCTCCCATCTACCCTCACCATGCAGGTACTGAATGAGCGAGATGTGGATCGCCCGCAAATCCGGATCCATATCAACCGCACGCCTAAAATCTGATTCAGGGTTGATCTGACCGACCAAACCGCCAACCTCAGCATCTGATACTATCAACGCTCTTGAGACGTAGAACGGACCGTAATCAGGCGTTTGACCTAGGCCTATGAATAGTTCAGCAGCCTCAGCAACTCTATCTCGCGCCCATAGGTTAAGCCCAAGCAGGTACGCCCATGACCAGTGAGGGTCGCTCGCCACTGCCCACTCAAGTACGGGAATTGACTCAGGGCGGTATGGGAATACGAAGTCCGGATTAGCACCACTATCCAGCACACCAGAATCTTCAGTTAAGTATGCTCGCCATACACGTAACATAGGGTGTCTGAGCACAGTCTCACCGATTTCTAGAAGTGCTATCGCATCAGCTCTCCGCCCTAACTTCACATAATCGATGGCAACTTCTAGAAGTTCCTGCTCTGGATATTCACCCCTAAATCCCTCAATAAATTCTCCTTTTGCAGAAACACCAGCTAGATGGACCTCTGCCTGTGCGAAGTGGTGAAGTGGATCCAGTTCCAGTATAGAGGAAAGAATCCGATCCCATTCTGATGTATCACCTTCTAGGCGGGCGAGAATTGCGAGTAACCTATTCGCAGAAAGACTATTCTGATCATAGTCCTTGGCGAGCTGAGCGTAGCGACCTGCCTCCTCATAGTCACCATCCACCAAAGCCAGTTCAGCGAGCTGAACATATGACACGGACCGGAACGCTATCGCTCGAGCTGACCAACCGAAGGCTTCACGAGCATCAAGTATCTGGCCCAAAGCTCGATAGAGGTTCCCCGCAACGAAGTTGCCTTCGGAGTCATACGCATCTAGACGCAAAACTTGATCGGCGAATTTCAGGGCTTCGGCGTATCGACCTCTCCGGTACTCCAGATCAGCTAGGCCAAGAAGCACCTCTCTATTCCACGGCTCCTTAGCCAAAACCGTTTCGAATAGGTCTCGTGCCTCATTGAAGTAACGGCCCTGAACAAGCTCTCGAGCAGCCATGACCTCTCGGTCTGACACCGGTATGCTCGGTATCGCTTCAGGATCTGTCGAAAATGGCCTTGAGATCTGTCGAGACTCTGGGTTTGAATGGTGGCGAAGTCTGAGTTGAGGAAATTCAACAATAACCTCAGCATCCTGAGGGATCAGCGGAGATTCTCCCGTCGGATCAATAGATCCGAATTCATATTCGATCGGTTCAAGTACTTCTAATGAGACCTCATCCGTGAACAATACTTCTCCGTTCACTAAGACTGTCATGGTGTCATTAGTCTCTACAAATGCATGAGTACGGACACGGACACCTTCTCCTTCCCTCTCTACGAACATTGCTCCGTCACGTGATGCATCACTGAGTCCGCCGAGCCCCTCCACCGGGAACCATGTCTCTGTCCATCGATCTGTAGCACCCGGATCGAAACCAGCCTGGGAGATCGGATTTACATCGTCACCAGGAGAATACTGGACCAGAAGTCGACCTGCCTGAAATTCGATGTACTGTCCATCAGAATCGGTGAGGAGGTCCTCCCAAATACCACCCTGACGGGATAAAGCCCAAAGCCAAAGCTTTTGGCCCGGCATTTCTTCATAACGAGACCAGTGGCCGAATCCGTAATCATCATCGAGATAGTACCCTCCAAAAAAATCGTTCAGTTCACCTACTACATGAAACGACTTATTGGTCCCAAACCGGTTTTGATCATATACCGATAGCTCCCGACCATCGGGGTCAAACGGCCAGTCCCGCCGAGCACCTGAATGTTCAAGGTAAGCGTTCCCTGGAATGCTCATGACGAGATCATCTTGAGCGAACGCCGCTGCCGTCATCCAATTGTAGTAGGGTTGTTCCAAGACAGTCGGATTCCACCATAGAACATTTGTTTCGAAGTATGCACGGTCTGGGGGTAACCGAACTTCTACTCTCCAATGCGTACGAGAAGGAAGGTCCATCGCACCAACGACTACACTGACGCTACCATCCTCATATTCCTCTGTTCGGTAGTCGACTGGTGTCGCCGTTGAAGGGGTATGCCCGATAACACCGAAGTTGAACTCGATACCGCCCGAGGTCCACGGCCCACGAAGCGCGATGTTTCGAAATTTCATCACTTCGTTTCGATAGATGAATTCGTGTCCGGTCTCCTTGACCCTCGCTCCCCACACCTTCCCTCCTGCTTCGGGAAGCACCCATAGCTCGATCCATTCGTTTTCGAGATGAATAACCTTCCACTCTGCCGCTTCCGAGTTATGTGAGTAACCCTCAAAGCGATGGTAAGGGTACAGACGACCGTCAGTGACCAGGATAGGCACCGGATTTGGATCAGCGAAGGGATATGTTTCGATTATACGAACGTCTTCGCTGATCCGTGCACGTCGCTCTTGAGCGTTAAGCGTAAAATACTGTGCCCCCAGAATGAGGGGCATAGAAACGATAAAGAGTGCTCTTAAGGCAACAGAGGTATGAACCATAGAGAGCATGATGGTCAGGAGAGATGAACTGCGAAATGGGTTCCCCGAGATCCGCCGGTACGCCTTGGGCTCATGATAGTTCTTGTGTCTGCTCTATCAAACCGAGAAATCAAAAACGAGTTTGCCTCGCCCCCACTCTTCCTCACTGACTGATCGCTCTAACCAGCGCTCTTCATTTGGGTCCCCAACTCGCACAACGTGAGTCTCGGAAGCGAAGATTGGTGGCCTGAAAGTGCGACCGATGATACGGCGCACATATACGCGATCTCCATCTGTCTTTCTGACTTCGACAACCGCGTCACTCATACCACGAACCTCTATGGTTGGCAGGAAGCCCACTGGTGTGCGACCGTCACCATCTTCCCGGCCTATGGATATGGGCCATCCTTCGTACTGCCCTCGCCCCGCTGAAGGGTTGATATGCCGGGGCCAACACTCGATACGAATCGATTCCTTTTGCTTATCAAACGTCACAATCCCGTAGCCCGTTACACGATCTCTGATAATGCTCGGCTCTAGTCCTGTCGCTCGTGGATTTGCAGCTGCGTGCACGGTAACCCGGTTCCCAAAACCATCGAAGAAATCTCCAGTGTACGTGCGGTCACTGTCGAGTGGAGCCTCCTGATGGGACACAGGTGGCCACCAACGACGGGGCCAAATGTTGTTCAATGCAGGCCCAGTAAAGGTAAAAGCCGCATCACCAAACTCTTCTATTCCGTGGTGTACCACAGTGGCGAGATGCTGGTCTCCAGCGATATGAAAGGCTGAGCAACTTTGTAGAAGCGTGAGAACCTCATCCCTGCCCTCCTGTGGCCACCCGTTGGAATCCATATCCGCAGCTATCTTGTCGCCAAAGACATAGTCACCAGGCTGAGGCACAGGTAGCCGAGGCAACACAGCACCGCTCATCGCATCCTCAGGGATCGTGTGAACGGAGGCGAAGTTCGTCTGTGAGAGCACGACCTTCATATACGAAGGACCACTCCAATCACCCGCCCAGTCATCAAGGAACCTCATTTGACGCTCACCGAGAAGTGAAGCTTCAGGAATATCCCGATACTCACGAACGTCGAATTCAGGGTTCTGAATCCATCCGTTGAGGACCTGGGCATCCTCCGGAAGAACATTCGCAGGAGCTGACTTAAACTTACGGTCCTCCAAAATCGCAAAGCTCACACCCGCATAATCCCAGCGGGTGAAGTACACTCCGATTCCTTGCTCCACAGGTGTCGGGTCAACTGGGTCAGGTAGATGACTTGTCTGTGCCATTTGTACCACATTGACCCATTCGCTGGGCATCTTATAGCCGCCCTGGTCTTGGGCTATCGCGCCCCACCCCTGGTCCGTCGGAGCTGATTTTCCACCCTCACCCCACACATTGCCGTGATAAACATCGTGGTCATCTGGAATAAAGGCTGCGGGTATATGACGAAAGAGATCCCGATACGACCATCCAAACATGTACCACTTGTGAAGCATATCGAGCGCTGCTTCTTCGACTGAGGTAGTCTGAATGCCGAAGCCCCCGGATCCCTCATAGAACTGGTCACCGAGAAAAAGTGATAAGTCTGGGTCGTGCCGTGAAACATTCTCTACAACTTCGCTATCCGGAAACCCGTGATCAGCGTTGCAACTGAACACTGCCGCCTTGAGTGGATCCATAGGATTGGGCTCGGCAGCCACAGTCCCTAGGTACTCATAGACCGCCGGTCCTGTAGTAAGCGGGATTGTTACTCTAATGCGATACTCCACATCTCTCTGGGACACCCAGGATTCGACCCGGAATCGAGCCGTACGTGCGACCGTATCAATTGAAGCTCTAGTTACCTCCGCCCAGCTTCCTCCCAATGATCGGATCTCGAGGACAGCATCTAGCTCGGGAATGGACTCTATCGGTGCAAGCTGAGCTGTGAGCTTTAGCGTATTCTGATGAAGGGTATATTGCGCAAACATGATAGGGCCGAAGCTCGCAGATGGATCAGTCAATATTCCAGAGCCACTTATCTCCCAGTCTGCGAATACTGCTCCCTGACCCGGAATCTCCTCTTCAACATGGTGTAATAGTGCCAAATTTCCGATCAAGTCTTCTGACTTGAGCCCATTATGGACTAGTCGAGCGAGGGTTGCCCCCCCATTCGGAGACTGAGCCGTGACTTCTACCCTGCTTGTTCCACCCAAATCCTCAGCCATTACATGCAGCCTCACCGGTTCCTCGAGTGAGATCATTTCGCTGGACTGTCTATCTCCAATTCGCAGGGCCCCGGTCGTTTCGATACCCAGGTCGATGCCAATTCCGTGGACAGCAGCGGAACGGAAATCGGGAAAGGGGCCCTTCACCCCCAAACGCAGACCAACAAGGGACGTTGGATCTGGATCTTGACTAAGCTCGCCGAGATCGAGTAAGACCGATGTCTCATACCTGGAAGCCACAGCACGATGGGTGAGGCAATGCAGTGTCCGATTTGGTGCCTGAACTCCACATACGAGCACACCATCCCGAATCGACCAGTCCTGTAGGCGGTTTCCCCAGTATTCTGGCCCA
>PBPC01000070.1 GCA_002724575.1 Gemmatimonadota bacterium
CGATGTTCCTGAGTTACTCTCAATCCCAGTGACTGGTGGACATCCACCCTACATTGCCTGGGCTTGTTCTGAGGTGGAGGGATAGGAGATGCCGAGTAAGGGCTCCGTAAAGAAGTCGGCGGCCGGAAAAGAGGTTGTTGAAGAAACTGCAGCTAGCACCAAGAAAAAGGTTTCAACGAGCAAGAAAGCCGGAAAGAAGCAGCTAGAGGAACTTGCAACTGCAGAGGTTCAGACCGAACTGCTCCCAGCGAAAGATGAGGATCCAAACGACGAGCCTAGCTACGAAGAACTAGGTGAGGAAACAGCTCAGATCATAGTTGATGATCAGTCTTCCGAAGACCTTGATCTGGCCGATATGGAGGATGCGTTTTTCGGGCCAGAGGACTCTCCTCCACAGGATGAGCGCCTGGGTCGAGCCCGAGATCTTGTGCAGGAGGGCCAGATCGGAAACGCGATCGAACTTTACCGCGATATCCTGGCTGATAGCCCTAGGAATGTGAAGGCGCGTAATAATCTCGGGGTTCTCTATGATGAACTCGGTCATCCCGAATTAGCACTAGAACAATTTGAGGCAGCGGAGGGCATCGATCCTCAAAATATCGAGGTACTCACTAACTACGGGTCGGCATTGGCAGTACTAGCAAGGTACGGGGAGGCCGAACAGTTACTACTTCGAGCACTAGCCGTTGAGCCGGATAGCGTGGTTGCGCGAGCTAGCGTAGGGATCCTCAATTTTCGGCGTGGGGCTTATGTTGCCGCGGAGTTGGAACTGCGTTGGGTTTGCGAACAGGATCGCGAGTCAGCGCGTGCGTTCTACTATCACGGCGAAACTCTGAATAGGCTTGGCCGTTTCGATGAAGCGCTTGTAGCACTAGAGCGGGCCACAGTCTTAGAGCCAAAAAACTCCAGAGCCTTCTACACATTGGGGCACCTTTATGATCGCAAACACATGATTGAAGAAGCGACACTCATGTACCGGCAAGCTCAGGAATTACAGCGAAAATAAAACACATCCAAATGAGTTAATGCGGGGGAGGTTAGAGGTTATTAGGCGGAGATACGGATGCTGGATTCGATAAAAACATTCTTTTCCTCTTCCATGAGTCCTGTGGAAGAGTCTGATCCCGAAGAGAACAAGAAGGACATCCGTTTGGCGGCGTGTGCCCTTCTGCTCGAGCTAGCTTACGCAGATGAAGAGTTCACGGAGGACGAGAGAGAGCATCTCGAGTCTGCGATTCGAAGGCAGTATGGACTCGAACCTACTCAAGCTACGCAGCTCATAGGGCTAGCAGAGGAAGCTCGCGCGGGGGCAGTGGACCTATGGCAGTTTACAAGTCTGATAGCTGAAAACTACTCGGTCGGTCAGAAAATGGTGCTTGCAGAAATCATGTGGGGTCTTGTGTACTCCGATGGGGAATTGGCCGACAGGGAGCAGCACTTGATGAGAAAGATTTCCCACCTGCTTAAACTCGAAGCTGGATACCTGACTTTAGCTCGCAAGCGAGCAAGAGATAGTGCTCTAATCGACGATGAATAGGAACTATTCTCGATCAGCTGACCTGGGGGTGACAGGTTGAAGCATCCCCGACATATTTCCGCATCTATCCCTTATCCCTCTTTCTTACCTCAGCCATGAGTAATTTGGTGCCCGGCGGATACCTGTTTACCCACGCTATATTTTGGCTGGTTGTAGGCCTTGTTGCAGTGGGTACTAATGCGGTTGCAATCATTTTGTCTATTGGACTAGGATTGCTGGCCTTCGAGACTATAACAAAGAACTAATTCACAGGTTGCTGTGATCCTCGCACTAAAGATCCTCGGTGGGCTTTTAGCGTTCGCGCTCGGAGTATGGTTTGGGTTACCGGGGCGCTACTCCCAGACTGTAGACGAGATAGAGGAAAGTATGGCTCGGGGCCCGGGACGCCGAAAAAAGGTTAAGCGACACTTCACTCCGATGGCTTGGCTTCAGCGTAATATTAAAGTGCGTACTTCCAGGGGAGATGGGTCTCGCCGTGCGCGTGGCTTTCGGGTGGAACTGCCGGACGAGTAATCCGGCAGTTACCGGGATCACCTTGTAATTCTCTTTTAGCTCAGACTTGAAGAGAAGTATCAACCATCATTTCCTGCGATGGTTGAATAGGCCGCGCACTGGAAATGAGAGGCTATCAATGGAAATTGTGCCGGCCACTTCGAATAAGGCTTGGACAGGAAGTACCGGACCTGATTCTGTGCCTGTGATTATCTCTGAAGCTAAGACCTCTAGTGTCCCAACAACCGATGTATTAGGAGAAGAAAGAGTCCAAGATACCGGCAAGTTTCGTCGAGCCGGTTGATATACACTCATTTGGACCCAATCGATTTTGAGTGAAGGCCATTGTAGCTCTTCAGAATCGACTCGACCCCACCCCCGGTAGTTCGGTGGGGTCTCAATATCGTGCTCCATATCTCCTTGGACTACGATCTGCAGTGAGTCCCCAGAGATTAAGAATGCCCAGTCCCCTCGCGGTGGTCTGTCAGATGAATGAAGACGAGCTATATCAAGTACGATTCCATCTAATCGCTCTTCACCCAGGCGGAAAGATCCCTCTAGAAGTCGAAACCTTTCTTCACGCGGTCCGCTCCATTGGGCGACTGAACTACCAAGGGCAAGTTCCAGATTCTGCGGCCCATCCAGGTACATGACGCCGTCTACTCTGCCCCTGTCTCCTACAACTATTCGAAAGGTTCCGTAGGGAAGAACACGGGCAGGATAGCGAGTTGGAGCGGTTTGCCATTGCTCAGTCAAGAACGGTTCCCAGGTGCCGCCCCGGTCGACCCATCCACGTGCTTCCCTGAAAACCGTATTCGAGTCCGGTGTCGTTTCCAGCAGCCAGGGAACCAAGAGTAGACTGTCTCCAGTCGTTGTCATAAAAACAAAGCTTCTCTCATAAGATGGTCCTGGAAAGCCAGTCTTGTTAACCATCGTTTGAGTACTTGATAAATCTCCGGCGGGTGCTGGGTTATCCGGATTGCACGTAGAGAGCAAAATCGCTAAAGAAAGGATGGCGACTCCACTTAGAATGCTTTTCACGCATGCACCCCAATGTGCTTTAGGATTTGGTCAGGGCGAGCGGACAGTTCCCGGTCAAGAAGACGCAGGAAGCTCAATATCCTCCGGTGATTCCGGCCCCAATCCCACTTCTCTTGGCGCGAGGTAGACCTCAGGTCTACTCGGGTTTGACCGTTCTCATCAAGACCGATCGAGATTCTGACGTCATCTTTGTGTTTCCATGGGCTCCTTAGTGCCTCTGCTACGATCACACCAGTTTGGTCGTCGATGTAGAGTACGGACCAGCCCCGCATTTGTTTATTAGAGACTTTCAATGCCGCTTTCCAGACTGCGTCGAATGGGATTGTGTATGTGCGCCCCCGAAGCCTCGGGTCGGTCGCTGACACGTCAGTGTGAGCGTGGCTGCCTGAAAGGCCCTGAAAAATCCACCTCAATGGATTAGAAAATCCAACTGTTGACCTTCAGTATCTCCATGAGAGATCAGTGTTCTGAAGTTGATCATTCTATCACATCAGAAGTGTGAGCGTGGGTCTAAGATTATAAGAAAATGTTCAGTTGAAACTATCTATAGTGTGACGTTAACTCCTGCGCTTGGCTACTCGGAACACAATAAAATCTCCGAGTAGTGGAATGCTTGCATGACCTCTTCGGCCAGGATTGATATCTTTAGATCGTTCATCGGTAAGCCACATTCGAATTTCGACATTCATGCAAGAATCCGAACTGATTCACGACTGGAATAGGTCTAGCCCCACATTTGATTGGACAAGCGTGACAAGTGTTCACGTGAATGATGAAACATTGAGAGACGGGCTGCAGAATCCTTCCGTCGTAGATCCGCCCATCAGTGACAAGGTCCGCTTACTTCACCTAATGGATGATTTAGGTGTCTATTCGGCAAATATAGGTCTGCCGGGAGCAGGCCCTCGGGCAGTAGATACGGTGACGGCACTGGCAACAGAGATTGTGAACGCGGGACTCTCCATCCAGGCAAACGCAGCAGCACGGACAACTGTTACGGACATTCGCCCTATTGCAGAGGTCAGCCAGAGTGTGGGGCTTCCCATTCAAGTGTGCGCGTTCATAGGAAGTTCTCCAATCCGAAAATATGCCGAGGATTGGACCTTAGATCAGATGCTTGGGAAGGTAGAAGAAGCAGTAAATTTTGCAGTGACAGAAGGATTATCTGTGATGATGGTCACGGAAGACACAACGCGAGCAAAACCCGAGGACCTGAAGCGTGTTTATAGTCGGGCGATCGAGCTTGGTGCAGAAAGAATTTGCCTATCTGACACTGTAGGACACGCTACACCGGATGGGGTAAGGGCTCTGGTGCGTTTTATGATTGAGGAGGTCGTAGAGCCTTCAGGCAGAGAGATAGGGGTCGATTGGCATGGACATCGTGACCGCGGTTTTGGTATAGCGAACGCACTCGCGGCAATAGAGGCGGGAGCGACACGGATACACGCAACAGCCCTCGGACTTGGCGAGCGCTGTGGGAATACAGAGATGGAGCTCCTATTGGTTAATCTAGAGCTACTCGGAGTAACTAATGCAGACCTATCTATCCTTCCAGAATATTGTCGTTTAGCAGCAAATATGTGCCATGTTCCACTCATCCATTCATCCCCAGTTGTGGGTCGAGACGCTTTCCGTACCTGCACTGGCGTCCATGCAGCAGCAATCATGAAAGCTGAGGCCAAGGGCGACGCTTGGTTGGCGGACAGAATCTATTCGAGCGTTCCTGCATCACTGGTCGGTCGAGAGCAGGTTATCGAAATTGGGCCTATGTCGGGCCAATCGAACGTAAGGCACTGGCTTCAGAAGCACGGATACGACGACGATGAGAGCTTAGTGGAGAGAATTTTCGACGCGTCCAAGAAGACGGACCACACTCTTACAGAAGAGGAACTTGAGGATCTCTGCCGTGACGCTTAAGCCTAAGATACAGCTATTGGCTGCTCATCAGGGGAAAGTTACTTAACAGCTAAATGAAAAGGCTCGTCAAAGATGGTAGGGAACCCGGTTCCGAGGTTACTTCCCGGGGTCAAAGAATTCTAGTCGTAGAGGACGAACCTGATATTGCTGCCCTCATTGGCTACCAACTGACCCGCGCAGGCTTTAGGGTTGAGACCACCTTGAATGGGGTCGAAGCCCTTAGGACGGTTGCACGAGATATCCCCGACCTCATTGTTCTGGATCGCATGCTACCCGGTATTAGTGGTGACGAAGTTTTGAGCCGCTTGAAGGATGACCCAGAAACTCAGGGAGTCCCCGTCTTAGTATTGACTGCGAAGAAGGAACGAGAAGAGCGGATTGCAGGTTTGGAGTTAGGCGCTGACGATTACTTAACAAAACCATTCAGTCCGCGAGAACTGGTGCTTCGGGTCCAGGCTATCTTGAGACGTGCACGGGAACCCGGACGAGTATCCGCGGGATCGAAGGTTCTCCGAATGGGTCCCATTCATATGGATGTTAGTGCGATGCAGGTCTCAGTTTCCGGCGAAGATATATCTCTGACACCGATAGAGTTCAGACTGCTCCATGCATTCCTAGAGTCCCGTGAGCGAACACTAAGTAGAAGGCAGCTTTTGGAAAAAGCTTGGGATGTCGAGGCTGATGTGTCGGATCGACTTGAAACACGGACGGTCGATATGCATGTGCAGCGCCTACGAGCGAAGCTTGGTGAAGCTGGTGATTCGATTCAGACTGTGCGGGGATTTGGTTATCGCCTAAAGAAGGATCTGGAATAGTTTTCTTGATCGGTATTACTAGAAATTCAGGTTTATTCTCCATTGTATTTGACGCCCAACCCAAGAGTGCACTCGAGGGTGCCGCACCCATAAGGCTGTAGCCCGTATGCGCATAAGGATCCAACGTCCTCTATTTGCCGCTTTTTTTGGAGTCATCGGGCTTCTCGTAGTCCTGATTGTGCTGCTAGTAAGCAGTGGACTCAGAGTTGGTTTGGCTGGTCTGTTGGCCGTGCTCGTTGCTCTCGCGGCAGCTTATATGATCAGTATCGCCCTAACGAGCCCACTGGTACTCTTGGCAAAGCGGGCAAGACAGTTCAGTGAAGGGGATTACTCGGTGAGAGTTCCGGATGCAAAGGTCACGGAGCTTCAAGATGTTGCCGATGCGTTCAATGCACTCGCTGCTGAACTCCAGTCCCAGTTTACGGAGTTGGGGCAAGAGCGTGAAGAAACGCAGACGCTGATTGATTGCATGGCGGAAGGTGTTATTGCACTTAGTGAAGATGCCAGGGTAGTCCGTATGAATCGGAGTGCCCGTGCGCTTCTCGAGTTATCAGATATACCAGATTTGTCTCCAATCAGCTCTGTGGTTAGAGACAATAAACTGCGTTCTATAATGGAGGACTCCGTAATCAGGCCAGGCAATTCAGATGAAGTTGAGGTCAATGGGCGACACTTACTGGTCTCGTCCCGGGCCTTGGATCCAGGGGGTACCGTCACAACGCTGTTAGATATCAGTGAAATTCGCTGGCTTGAACAAGTAAGACGTGACTTTGTAGCAAATGCATCACATGAATTGAAAACGCCCCTTACCTCGATTCGGGGGTATGCGGAAACACTGCTTGATGATGACCCGCCAGGGAAGCTCAAATTGGAGTTTCTTACCTTGATTCGTAAGAACACGCTCCGACTGGAGCACCTGGTAGAGGACCTCCTGGATCTATCTAAGCTGGAATCAGGTGGATGGACTGGGCGCCGAGAGTTGGTGGACACGAAGGGGGTAGCAGAAGAGGCATGGCAGGTGGTAAGAGATATCGAAGACAAGGACGGGATTACCTTCGATCTCTTGGGGAACGTCAGTGTCATGGGTGATCGTGAGGGGCTATTTCATGTCTTTAGAAACTTGCTCGAGAATTCTATTCGGCATACCGATAGCGGGGGCTCAATAAATGTTTCTATGGCATTGACTCAAGATTCTATGGTTGAGGTGGTGATCTCAGATGATGGTGAAGGAATTCCTGCTGAGTCATTACCACGAATTTTTGAGCGTTTCTATCGATCTGATTCTGCTAGAGCCAGAGACTTTGGAGGGACGGGCCTCGGATTAGCAATTGTTCGGCACCTAGTATCGGAAATGGGCGGGGAGGTTGCAGCGGAGAGCCAACTCGGTCAGGGGACAACAGTTCGATTCACCGTGCCGGCGGGATAGGTCATCGTGCAGTTGTACAACACTATTCTCGGAGAGAGTCGTTGTATTTTGGGGCTGTTGGGTAGGGTGCTGAGTCAGAAGTAAAGGTAGGTCTGGACCTTGAATGACATCTCTGTGTCACCCGACTGGGGCGAGTATACATCAAGGTTAGCGCCGATTTTGCTTTTGCCCTGTAGGTAAAACATCAGCCCTGGCGTGACGACGGTTCCTGCATTCTTGCCAAGAGCCGTGTCTGGGTCACCAAAGCTCAGCCGCAGTAGAGGCTCAATTCCAGCCAACCGACCACTTTTTTCGGAGTAATACGAGGCTACAATCTGAGTAGTCAGAAATGTTGCTTCATTGTGGCTTGAATCCAAAGACTTCCAGTTATCTCCTCGGATTACTGATGCTTGGATGTGAGCGCCATCTCTCCAGGTCCCAATTTCTAGATCTGCACCCCAGGCGACTCCCCGAGCTGTTTTCGTGTCCACTCCCCTTTCTGTTCTCATATCCCTAAACGGAAACACGTAGTCATGAACACCCAGCTGTGCAGAAAAGGTGACCTTCTCGGATGCAGCGAGACTTAGACGTCCTGAGTATGATTTGGCGTCATTTTCGTCGGATACGTTGATACCAGTCCCGTTTGTGAGGGTGAACTGGTAGCTCACGCGACCTGAGGATCCATCAATCTTGATACCCTGATCTCGCTCAGCGTACCTCAATTTTTCTGTGAGTCTTGAGTAAGAGCAGATGCCCGACACCCCGGCACAACCCGAGACTCCTTCAACACGAGCATCCCGTTCGATAATGGAAAGATCAGTTGAGCTCGATAATTCAAAAATATCAAATGCACGTTTGAACTGACCCGCTGAAACTCGAAACTTACTTGAGAATCCGAGTCTCACGTAAACGTCTTGAAGAGCGATTTTCCCACGTGCGAAGTCCGGCTGAATACGGGCAGAAACAAAATCATTCAGTGTGATATCGGCGATTAGTCGCACACGCCGCAGAAAGAAATCATTTTCTGCATCACTAACTGATGATGCGGCATACTGAGCGTGAGCCCTCCCGCCGATTTGAATCGAGGACGCTCTTGAAGAGATCTCGAACTGAGCTTCAGCAGCGGTGGGAACTGCAAGGACTGTTAGTGCGAGTGTAAGAAAGCCCCAACGATTGTTCATGAATCCGTTATTCCCAAAAAGGAAAATAGCATCGTTCGCTCACATAGAGTTTGCGACGTTGACGTAACGGATCGCCGAATATCCTGTAACAAAACCGTCACAGAAATCCTGGCACGTACTGATGATGTAGTGCTGAATGATGTCGAGTTCTCAAAGTATGCCTCGAATAAACCGTAATAAACAATAATAATTTTTTGATTTGAGGGCAGATATCAGGCCGATACAATTGATACATTCTTGATACAATTTTGACATTGTAGGTGAGTGGCTCAGGTATAGCTTCCGGTATGAACAATCATGTAGTCATCCTTAACATGAGGCTGTATCTGTGACGCAAGTGTTAAAAGTCCTTCCAATCCTTCTTTTAACCATATCCTGTGGTAGTGATTCGAGGGGCGGCCGCGCCGTCATCCAAAACAAGGGCTCAGACACGTTGGTCAACGTTGCTCAGGCTTGGGCAGAGAACTACCGAGTAGTCAATCCTACTGTTGCCGTGGCAGTGACTGGTGGGGGTTCTGGGACGGGCATCAGTGCGATGATCAATGGGACAGTGGATATTGCGAACGCGAGCCGGGCAATGAGAGAAAGTGAGCTTGA
>PBPC01000071.1 GCA_002724575.1 Gemmatimonadota bacterium
CCACCTAACGACATGGTATGAGGCCAGTCTCTGATCCCGCTTGTATGATGAATAAGATGACGCGGCACAATTGTAGGGCCAAAATTCGGTAGTTCCGGGACGTAGGTACGGACATCCTCTTCCAGATCTAGGCGGCCTTGAGCCTCGAGAAGAAGCGCAGCCATTGCACCGAACTGCTTCGAAATAGATGCGATATCGAATACAGTTTCAGGAGTTATTGGGATGCCGTGATCCATATCTGCGATCCCATACCCAGCCCGGTGCACAACTTCCCCGTCCAGTACAACCCCTACGGCTGCTCCTGGGCGCATCCCAACTAGATCTCCAAAAACAGCATCAACGTCCGAGTTCCTGGGACCTTCCGAACCAGCAGATTGAGACTCAGGACTGGAGACACAACCAAATAGACACACCGCAAGCGCTAAAGTCCTCTTCATGACTCCATTCTCCTGCTAAAGAGTTCAGTCTCGGAACTCAGATTCTGGTCAGGTGAGTTTCTGGCCACAGTACCGGCAGTAACCTGCTTGATGGTCTTTTTCTAGACTTCCGCATCCAGGACAACTCCGGACGGGCGCATTTGACGCTTTTTTGTGAGACTCATTCTGTTGGACGAACTCAGCTGAGAACAAACCGGTAGGTACAGCAATCAGCGCATAACCCAGGACCATCAGCATCGCTGCCAGCGCCTGACCAATAGGGGTTTGGGGTGTCACATCTCCGTAGCCCACGGTTGTCAGGGTCACAACACTCCAGTACAAGCCACGAGGTATGCTCGTAAAACCGTTTTCCGGTCCTTCGATGAGGTAGATTATGGACCCAATGACGACCACAATGCTCATCACAGTAATGAGGAACACCACGATCTTGAATCTGCTTGCCTTCAAGGTCGCTACAAGGACCTCTGCCTCACCTATGTACTGCACCAGCTTAAGGATCCTGAAAACACGCAAAACCCTAAGAATTCGGACCACCGCAAGAACTTCTCCTCCGGGAAGAAGAACGCTCAGATAGGTCGGGATCACCGCAAAAAGATCGATCATTCCGAAAAAGCTCAGGGCGTATTTCTTTCTAGACGCCACGCACCAAAGGCGAGCGACGTATTCGATCGTGAAAAGGATCGTGAAAATCCATTCTGAAATACGCAGCAGTCCATGATACTCCTTTGCTATCTCCGGAACAGAATCGAGCATCACCACTGTAACACTGGTCAGAATCGCGAAGATCAAGGCTAGGTCAAAAAGCTTACCTTTCCGAGTTTCCGCCTCAAAAATGACCCGATAGGTCGCATCACGTGCTGGCCCAGGGGAACCCCAAAAATCAGAATTGGTTAAAAGACTCATCCGGCCATCTTACTCCGAAGAACATCCCGGAGTCCTTCTAGTCCACTGAGTAACGATACTCCCAGGGGAAGTTGGTCAGCTTCTAGAACTCCTGCAGCCCCACCACCCAACAGGAGGCTAACCTGCGGGTCTAAGCCTTCTCGCAATGTTCTGACTAAGCTCATTATATCCGAAATGTTATCTAATTTTACGATACTGATGGCGACCGCACTTGCATTGACGCTTTCTGCTGTGGTGACGATATCAGCCACTGGAAGATCAGTACCCAGGTAGGCCACTCTCCATCCCTCAAAGATAGCTACAGCGGAGGTTAACCGTGCACCCAATCCATGTAATTCCCCTTGGAGAGTAGCGACAACTAAAGTCGGTCCATCCTTCGACCTTGCCTGATCCGTTAGCCTTTGGAGCACCCGAACGATAATCCCTGTACTAAGATGCTCCTGAGCCGGTGTGATCTCATCTGCCACCCAGCCCTCTCCAATTTGGGTCAGTAGCACAGCCACGACATTGTCCAGAAACGGTTGAGCTCCGAGTATCATCGCTGCATGCCAAAGCGTACGCTCTAGCCCCTCTGCATCTAGCGCTCGGACCTGAGTGTAGGCGCGATCGACCCAACCATCCGGTTCTCCACTCTCAGATGATCCGTTCGTAGTTACCACCATCGCCCGATCTTCTGCTAGGAGGGCCTCTGCTGCTTCTCCAGAAAGGTTGGCAACTATGCTGATGGATCGCCCTCCCTTAGTGAGTTCCCGGAGTGTTATGAGTCGCTGCACATCGCTGTCCGAATAAATGCGCTGACCACCCTCCGATCGACTTGGCTCAACAGCCATGTAGCGCCGCTCCCACGCCCTGATCGTAGCCGTAGTCAATCCTGTCCGCTGTGCCACTACACGGATCGGGTGTCTCGGAATGGTTTCGTATGTGTTCATAAGCCTGATGGTATAGCCCTGTCTAACTCATGTCAAATATATTCGATTTAAAAGCTTGACAGATCTTATACAATCATTAAAATACTGTGACAATTGTTAGACAAGATGTTTCACAACCATTCAGGAGATGCACAACTGATGTTCAAGTTCACTACCGCCGCTGCTTTAGCGGCATCGATCCTACTCCCCCTGAGCACACAAGCTCAGACCAAGGACATCGTGACCACCGCTGTGGAAGCAGGATCCTTCAGCACACTCGCTGCAGCGCTAGACGCCGCTGACCTCATAGGGGTGCTGCAAGGTGATGGACCCTTCACGGTCTTTGCTCCCAACGATGCTGCGTTCGCAAAGCTTCCCGAAGGAACGGTGGAGGCACTGTTAGCCGACAAGGAAGCTCTCACTAAAATCCTTACCTTCCATGTGGTACCAGGTAAGGTGACCTCCGACGCTGTCGTGAAGATCTCCGAGGCTTCGACAGTCGCCGGCATCAACGCCCAGATAGAGGTCAAAATGGGAGAAGTCTACGTATCCGGAGCGAAGGTGATCAAAGCTGACATCGCAGCATCGAATGGCGTCATTCACGTCATCGACAGTGTGATGCTCCCGCCAGATTTTTAGGCGAATCAGTCCACTCAGCTGGTAAAGCGTCGGCCGACAAATCTCGTTGGCCGACGCTTTCATTATCGGGGCCAGTTTTTCACCAAACCCGAATCAGACAGTAGGTAGAATTTTTCAGAATCCCTAATCAATGCGAGGCGAATACCCCATGCGAATTCTCGTAAACGGAGTGCCATATCATGACTCGGGTTCCTGAAGTTCGCGTCAGTGCCCTAAATGACCAGGAAGTCAGATCAGACGGTGAATATATTCTGTACTGGATGACCGCTACTCGCAGACTCAGTTGGAATTACTCGATCGACCGAGCTCTTGAGCACGCGGAAAAGCTGAGGAAACCGCTTCTGATCTTTGAACCCCTCGACGTTGGATACCCCTGGGCGTCGGATCGGCATCATCGGTCGATCATTAGCGGTATGAATGAGCATCAAAAGAGACTCGCCTCTCTCAGCCCAGGTTATTATCCGTATATCGAACCCCAACCGGGAGCTGGCCGAGGACTTCTCCAAGCACTGGCCAGTCGAGCTTGTGTTGTCGTCACAGACGATTCGCCTGTCTTCTTCACACCCAAGTTGACCGCATCTGCAAGGCGCCTCACCTGCTGTCGGGTTGAGGCCGTGGACAGTTGTGGACTTCTGCCCATAAGAGCCGCAGACCGGAACTTTGTTTCCGCCTATCAATTCCGTCGCTTTCTACAGAGAACGCTCCCGGAACATCTCGAAATGTTACCGGACCCCGATCCTCTATCCGGTGCGAAAATCCCCTCTTCGCTCAGTATTCCTCAGGATATCACGGAGCAGTGGCACAAAGCAGACACCCAATTGCTGCAAGCTCAAGGAACGCTGTTTTCGCTCCCGATTGATCATTCTATCGGCCCGACCCCCTGGAGGGGCGGACATGCTTCAGGACAACGCCAACTTCGCCGTTTCATTGAGACAGGACTTCCTCGATATGGCGAAGAGCGAAATAGCCCTGATAGCGGAGCTTCTAGTGGCCTCTCTCCATGGCTTCATCATGGTCATATATCTACACATGAGATCTTCGCAGCAGTGGTGGAGTCAGAGGGTTGGACACCATCAGACCTTTCGCACAAGATAGACGGCCGTCGAAGTGGATGGTGGGGCATGACTCCCAACGCTGAAGATTTTCTTGATGAGCTAGTCACATGGCGTGAACTCGGCTTTGTCTTTTGTTCACGTGAAGCACGGTTTGATTCCTACGACACACTACCAGCTTGGGCACTTGAGACCCTAGAGGACCATGTAGGAGATACCCGGAAGTACGTATATACACTGGAAGAATTCATGACATCATCTACGCACGATGAGATCTGGAACGCAGCTCAACGTCAGCTAGTGAATGAAGGCATCATCCACAACTATCTCCGCATGTTCTGGGGCAAGAAAATCCTCGAATGGAGTGCACATCCGCGTAAGGCGTTCGAAACTATGATCGAGTTGAATAACCGTTTCGCACTCGACGGACGTGATCCTAACTCTTATACAGGAATCTCTTGGGTGATGGGGCGTTTTGATCGAGGTTGGCCAGAACGCCCGATTTACGGCAAGGTTCGATCGATGACCTCAAGGGCAACTCGACGCAAACTTAAGTTGCGTGAGTACCTAGTACGCTGGGGGGCATGATCATCAAGATGAATTGTTCACGGTTCTGCTCGAAGCGTCTGTATGTAAGCCACGACATTCTTTACCGTCTCGTCATCTAGAGCTACCGCGTTCCCTCTCATCATCGCACCCCATACATCTTCGGGATGCACACCGCGAGCACCTATTCTGAAGTTCTCCAGTTCTTGAATAAGATACCAATCATTTAACTGCACGATCGGGGGTGCCCGAAGCTCTTCGTTGCCTTTGCCATCAACCCCGTGACAGTTGGCACAAACTCCGTAGGCGTCGGCACCAAGAATCGGATCTCCTCCAATCGTTAATTCGGGCGATCTCGGCTCAAGCGAGGCAACATATTTGGCTACTGAAGTGAGATCCCCCTCCTCAACCAATGCCACAAGAGACATACGCTGCATCGTTTGACCCGTGGGATCTTCTTGATGCTTTCCTCGAAAACCTGACTGAAATCCACTGAGCTGGGCTTCAAGATACCATCCTGGCAAACCCGCAATCGCCGGCGCTCCAGTTTCAAGCTTTCCCTGCCCCTCAGTTCCGTGGCAGGCCGAACACCACATATCGAACAACTCTTCTCCTCGGGCTATATCTGAAACTTGAGACTCCTGACAGGCAGTCAGTACAGAGACCGAAAGGGCAACGAGGTACGCTGGATTCCGACGAAGAGAGATCATGACCTTTATGGAAAGAGATTTATGGTGGAATAGGATGGGTGAAAAACTGGCTTTGTTAAGATGTTGTTATATGGTTGTATAATATTATGATCCATATTTATTATACAAAATATAAACAAATAAGTGCCACATGTGGACCTCTGAGGTGTACTTGTTTGAGTGACCCTTCGATAAGGCGGAGAGATTTTGACCCTCACCCGAGCATCCGAGAGCCCTGGAGACCTATGAGATTTCGTCAGCTAACACTTCTGGCACTCGCGTCCTTACTGGGTTGTGACGATGCCCATTCCTTCACACCACCTATATGCACGGCACAATTCGTTTACGGTATCAGCGTGGACGTCGTGGATTCAGGGTCAGGAGCCCCACTAGCTGACAGTGCAACGATGACACTGCGTGACGGCAACTACGTGGAGAGCGCCACGCTGAGCCCGGATGGTCTAACCATGAACGGTGCCGGAGAGCGCGCAGGCAACTACACCGTGGTTATAGCTCGTCCTCGTTACCATAACTGGGTCCGGACCGAGGTCCAGGTGGATGCTGATGAGTGCCATGTAATCCCAATCAAAC
>PBPC01000072.1 GCA_002724575.1 Gemmatimonadota bacterium
CAGCTTCATCATACCCGGCCAGTGTCCAGGAGAGTATGTCACCGCATGCGGTCTTTAAGATTTCTTGGTACGCAGTTGGTAGCTCATCCCAAGCCTCTCTGCTGATCATCAGGCTCGTCGTAGATCCAGGTTCCCACCAACCAGGGTAGTAGTAATGCTTTGCAACTTGATGAAATCCCAGCTTCTCATCGTCATGTGGCCCGACCCATTCAGTGGCGTCGATCGCTCCTCTTTCGAGTGCCGGATAAATTTCAGGAGCTCCGAGGACCTGAACCGTTACGCCGAGTCTCGACATGATTTCGCCGCCAATCCCAGGGATCCTCATTCTGAGTCCTGTGAGATCCGAGAGGCCACCAACAGGTTCACGGAACCAGCCACCCATTGAGACCGGTAAGTTCCCCATCGGAAAGCTGATGATACCGAAGTCTGCATAGATCGAGTTGATCAGCTCGAGCCCACCTCCACGGGTAAGCCATGATAATTGTTGGCGCGGATCAAACCCGAAGGGGACGGTCGTGTCGAAGGCCAGCGCCGGGTGTTTTCCAGTGTAGTAATATCCAAGGGAGAACCCACATTGAGTCGTACCCTGCATGACGCTGTCCATGACCTGAAGAGCCGGTACGATTTCACCTGGTCCATAAACACGAATCGTGAAGTTGCCACCCGTCGCTGCTGAAACCTGTTCGGCCAGTCGCTCCGACGCTCCGTAGAGGATATCGATGCTAGGGGGATAGCTCGTAGCAAGCCTCCACTCTACACGTGGGCCGCTCACTCCTCCATCAACTGCTGCCGCTGTGTCCTCACCGCGACCACACGCGCTGAGTGTCGCCAGTCCTGCACCCGCTCCAGCCTTCTTCAGAAAGTCACGTCTCTTGATTGTCATCTCACCTCGATCTCTTCATGTCCTTGAATCACCTCTCTCCACAAGGATGCCCGGCAGTGCCCCAGTAGTTGAAACTGGCAGGGCGCCAGCCGGGGATGTACATCGTGTCCATTCGTGTGATCTCAAAGCCCCCGTGACGGATCAGACCCGGAATGTCCCGGTTCAAATGGCAACCTCCGGCCAATTGTCGCCATAGGGGATTGATGCGGTTCTGCCACCGGCGGACACCGGCGTCCGGCGCAGCACCATGCTCACAAAAAAGTAGTTGGCCTCCTCGTTTCAAGACACGAGCAATCTCTCTCAGTGCGCGTTCAGTGTCAGGAATCGTACAGAGCGTGAATGTCATGAGTACGGTGTCGAAGCTCTCGCTGTCCAACGGGATCTGCTCGCCACCCGCCGCCACGAACTCGACATCGAAAGGAACGGCCTCCGCGGCAGCTGCGGCCGTCTTGCTCATTTCCGGAGAGGGCTCCAAGCCCCATACCTTTCTGACCCGGCGCGCGTCGTAGAACGGCAGATTGAGCCCTGAACCCATGCCGACCTCCAGGACGCGACCGCTCGCCAAAGGCACCAACTTTTCTCGTTGGCACATATTGGCGCTGGCGCTGCACGCCAGGTGAATTACTCGAGGGAGTACATATTTACTGTATAGTCCCATCTTGCCTCATCACTCAGCGTTATCGCGGCGTCGGTATCTTCGCTCCCACTTCACCTCTCCAGCGCTGCCAGCACGGCGTACCCACCCTTCGTTGGGTTTTTGCAGCAAGTGTTTGTTAGGCGGTACCGAGGGTCACCCCATACTCAACGGTGGACATTAGAACGCGACTGTCTCTCCAGGTACGCTGCCATGTCGTGCTCGATCCACAGCTGGGCACCTTCGTCGATCACCATTTGTTCGATACGGCCCATGGTCATAATAGTGAGCGCAGAATCTACGTTTATCTCTGGGACCCGTGTGTCTGACCGACTCTCGCGGAAGTGGTAGAGGTCGCCAGCCAGAACAACAGGCCCCTCTTCAGCCAAATCCACAAAGAGCACCTGATGTCCGGGCGTATGGCCTGGTGCAGGAATAATTCTCACCCTGCCATCTCCGAACACATCGTGCTCTCCGTCGAGTAGTTCCCGCGGCGCATTTCGGAGGCCCTCGTATACAGCTGGATCGAAGAACGGTACGGTTACGCTGTCCGCGAAGGCCGCGTCGAACTCGGCTTGCTGGATCAGGAGCGTGGCGCCTTGGACTTCGCTTGAGGCACCGACATGGTCGAAATGCATGTGAGAGAAAGCCACGTAGTCAAAAGCGTCGATAGCGTGGCCAATACTGGGGAGCTGGTCAGCGAGCGTCTGATCTTGTCGCAGCAACACGGGCGGCGATTCCACCCAGTCCCCGGCTTCGGCAATGGCTAATGGTAAGCCCCCCTCCCACAGCAGACTGCCTGCAGGATGTTCCACTACGTAACAGGGAACAATCATGTCACGGACATCGGTCTCGTCGTCGCCGACGCCGAACATCGTAATGCTTTCGAAGCGAATAACACCACAGTCGAACTCATACAGCGTGAGCGGTGACTCTGCTGGCGCGCAAGCCACCACAAGAGCCGACGACACGACCGTTAAAAGAAGAGGTAACCTTCGCAGTTTCGTTTTCATTATTCCCCCATCGCTCAAGTTCAAATTTCCACAGAGGCGCGCAGGCAAGAAGTCTCCAGGAGCGAGCATGGCGCTAGAGGTACTCGCTCACCACGTAATCCCAGCTTCTTCGAGCAACGCCTGGTATCGGAGGTCGTCGCCGAGAAGATCTCCGGTGGGCAATGAATGGGTGCTGCCCGCCCATCCGTATGCTCCTGACAGAACGAGGGCTTCGAAGAGTTCGATAGCTTGGTCGGGCTGGCCACTCTCGGCGTACATAAGGATCTGCCCCCTCGGATTCTCGTCGTGGTCCGGGAACGTATGCGGCTCCCCGGTCTCACGATAGCGGACCATCGCTTGATACGACGCCGTCTGAATGGCAATGTCCAAATTGGCAAAGCGCGCATAGTTGAGCCATGCCTCCAGTCCCTCGTCGTATCGACCTTCGATCAACAGTGCATGCGCCAAGTCGAACCAGGGATTTGCCCACTCCGGCGCGAGGCCTATCGTCTTCCGGAGTTGTTCGATCGCTTCATCCATTTGACCCCCAAACAAGAAGACCTCGCCCGAGACGAGAGAGATCACCCGGGAGACCGGGTCGAGTTCGAGCGCACGCTGTGCCGGACCCACCGCTTCGTCGGCCCTTCCGGTGGAGGACAACACCCACGCCCGCCACATGTAGCCGATCGCGTACCCTGGATTCAACTCGATCGCCCGTTCAAGTTCCCGATCCGCGTTCTCCCAGTCGCCCACCATCCAAAGACCAAACCCGAGTGAGGCATGAGCCATGCCGAGGTCGGGACGGAGAGAGACCGCTCTTTGCGCTGCGGCGAGTCCTAGCTCGGAGTTCGTCCGATAGTCCGGCATCGTCCGGAATACGTAATTGTCTACGATCAGATAGGAGTCCGCGAGTCCGGAGTATGCCTCGGCGTAGTTAGAGTCCAGATCTACAGCGCGCTGAAACTCTCTGATCGCGGTTTGGATACTCTCTGCGGTGCGTTGGTTCCAGAAGTAACGGCCTCGTAAATAAGCCTCGTAAGCCTCAGTGTTCACGGTCCCCTCACCCACGAGTCGGGCCTGCTCGGTTCCCGAGAGACTTACCTGAAGCTGATCTGCGATGGCCGTGGCGATCTCGCGCTGGATAGCGAAGATGTCGGTGAGCTCTCTCTCGAACGTGTCCGACCAGAGATGGGCGTCGGTCTGGGCATCGATGAGCTGCGCAGTGATCAGCACCGTCTCTCCCTGACGACGAACGCTTCCCTCCACGACGTGCGCAACGTCGAGGGTATCCGCAATCTGCCGGATCGTGAGGCCCCCGTCCTTGAAGGCGAATGAGGATGTGCGTCCAGGAACGCGCAGGTCTGGTAAATGTGCGAGCGCGTTGAGCAGCTCCTCGGTAATCCCATCTGAGAAGTACTCGTTATTGGAGTCGCCGCTCATGTTCACGAAGGGGAGGACAGCGACTGACCGCTCGATAGTCGGGTCGTCATTCGTTGTGTCGCCGATGCCTCCACCGAACAAGACCCATCCAGTCCCAACGAAGCCCAGCAACGCGAAGGCACCAACGCCGCTTAGAGCCGCATTCCGCCTAGTGAATAGGCCAGAGGCGCCACCTCCGGAAACGTCCACGGAATCATGAGCCAGGTCCAAGTCCCCTGCGGCTCCGTCCTGTCCGCCATCCTGAACGAAAGCCGTAGCGAGAACGACGGGCAAACCAACGATCAGGAGTCCGAGCGCGACGGAAGGAAACCAGTCTGGAAGGTTGAGCGCGCCTCCCAGCGTATCGACAACGCTGAGTACGCCCCAAGACGCAACCACATAGATCCCCAGTACTTGCCAGAGACTTTTGCGATGGATTTCGCGAACGAAGCGCTTGAATGGACCGTTGGCCATGGCGGGAAAGATGGTTCCTTGCCGCTCGTAGCGGCAAGCGGAGACCATCCGCCCGAGCAACGCTCCTTAACTACTCAGGTGAATGCTCTTAAGGTCCTTTCCAAGATTAAGGGGCTACCCTGACTAGTCGAACCTCAACGTAAATCACGTTCCCCACGATCAAAGATCCAGACGATCAACTTTAGGGAAATGTAAATTGCGAAAATGAGGCCGAAACATTTTACTAGTAGAGGGAATGGACCGGACGAGTTGATCCAGATCCACACCGTTCCAAGTAGGTCCCATAACGAGCTCATAGACCTACCCTGACCAGAGAATAAACAGCATAGCGATCCAAGACATTAGGTCAGTCGTCTGAGTACAACCGATGACGTACCAGCAGCATGAGATAAACGAGTGAAATGAGGCCAATAATCCCAGACAATACGAACAACAGCAATTGGAAAGAGTTCAGATTCTCGTAATCGGAATACAACTCGGAGAAAGCCCATCCACTCATCCCCAGCCCCATGATCGTTGTCAAGGCAACGCTCACGATGTTGTTCTTCGCATCTGCCCGAAGAGAATCTTTAAGTTTCATTATACCCTAACCTTTTTGAACGAGAGGTCTTCAAGCGCCCCCCCCGCCTATAGCTCAACCCTCATGGTAGTCCAGAATATCGCAAAACCTGCAACGCCGTAGGGAATCGCGGTCAACAAAGAATCTACCAAGGCACCTTGCATGGTCATCATTCCGTAGGTTCCCATGTTCCAGAAGTTGGCCCCGAACCACATGAGGACACCTACGATCGCAGCGTCCTTCGCAGCCTCTTGAGGCCCTGAGGGGTTCTTCCAAGAAAGAACGATCGTGAGGAGCAGAGCACTAAAAACGGATGAGAGCACCTGAAGTCCCAGGTTGGGCGAAGCAAGTTGCTCTACGGTAACCATCTGTCCGCTGAAGAAATCAACCAAAAGAACGTCCCACATTACGTAAGCAACAAGCATCATCCCCGCTGTACCACTGACCGTGCCCGCCAAAAGTTTCTTAGTATCCATTGTATCCCTCCTATTTAGTATGGCGTGTACCCTGTCGCGTGAATAAAACCTAGGCCGCGTCGGATAGTTTATCGTACACGAATGCGGTGGCCGACCATATAACGAGGAGTGTACCAACACTGACCAAAGCTGGTGTTAGCTCTCGACGCCCAACCATCACATAGCTGAAATCGACGAGTAGGATCTGTGATAGAGCAATCACCCACGCCGTATGCATGGCTTGTCCAGACTTTTGGACAGCCCAATCGAAGAACACAATCGCCACAATCCAGTACAGAGCCATACTAACAACCATGTTGGGCACGAGGGGCTCGAATGCCGGGCTTGACCCTGCGTTGGCCATGGCAGGGTTAAACAACATTGTTACTGCAAAATAAGAAGTGACAGCTCCCGCAAATCCTGCACCTATAATCGGCTTGATTCTATCGCCCATCGTTAGATCTCCCTTTGGCAACGGACCTGAGATCCACTGCTCTCGTATGGATTGAGGCTGAACTTGAGGTGGCACTAGCTCAGTTGACATCTTAACCAGCCAATCTTATTTCGCCTACAATATCCCTAAAAAAGAGAGCTGCTAATGGCGAAAATGGAACAGTTGCAGGAAATCTGGGAGGCGAAGGACTTAGATGGCGTGATGAGTTTTTTTACAGACGACTATGAAATGAGAATTCTTCATGCAAACCAAACGATGAAAGGTCAAGAAGCGCTTGACTACGTGAAGGAGATGGTACTTGATGAAGGCACCGTATCGTCTGACTTCAGAATCATCTATGAAAATGACGACTGTGCGGTGACGTA
>PBPC01000073.1 GCA_002724575.1 Gemmatimonadota bacterium
GAAGAAGAGGCTGCTGAGGAGCCAGCTGAAGAAGAGGCTGCTGAGGAGCCAGCTGAAGAAGAGGCTGCTGAGGAGCCAGCTGAGGAAGAGGCTGCTGAGGAGCCAGCTGAGGAAGAGGAGGAGTCCGAGTAGTACTCGGACTCGTTTGAGCTATGGGTCGAGATGGCCCGCGCTTCCTGGCCGTGGGGCACATTGTTAAGCCTCACGGCATCAAAGGTGAGTTCCTAGTTCTACCGTTGACGGATCACCCTCAGAGCACCTACAAGCCGGGGGTAATACTACATCTCGGTAATGCTGATAGTGCAAATCCGGATCCGGAACTTCCAGCTCTCCAGCTTGATCAGGCACGTCCCTATAGGAATGGTTATATCGTATCTGCTGAAGACATCACCGATCGGAATAATTCAGAGCCGTTGCGAGGTTCCTATTTGTTTCGGGAAGTATCAGCACTTGAGCCTCTTGACGACGGAGAGTTTTTTTACCACCAACTTCTTGGTATAAAGGTTCAAACCAGTACTGGTACGGTGGTTGGAGAGATAACTGAGATTTATGAACTAGATCCCAACGATATTCTCCGTGTCCAGAGTCACAAAGGAGAAATCATGATTCCTTTCTCCAAAGAAATAGTTCTCAAAGTCAATGTGGATGAGAAGTATATTGTCATCGATCCACCCGATGGCTTGCTTGATCTTTAAATTTCAGAGCTATGCGGATCAACATTGTGTCTATCTTTCCGGATTTTTTTGCCGGCCCCTTGGGGTTGTCGATCCCAGGTCGCGCAAAAGAGGCTGGCTTAGTGCAATATCACCTCGCGGACCTTCGTTCATATACGCACGATAAGCACCGCACAGTTGATGATCTTCCCTATGGGGGAGGAGCAGGCATGGTCATGAAGCCCGAACCTTTCTTCGAGGCAATCGATGATCTCGAACCGGAGGGCCCAGTCATTTTGCTTTCTGCTAGGGGACGCAACTTTACTCATGCCGATGCAGTTCGTTACAGCGTAGAACCTGAACTCACATTCCTTTGTGGACACTACAAGGATGTGGACCAACGAGTTGCTGACCACCTCGCTACGGAGGAGGTCTCTATTGGAGATTATGTTGTATCAGGTGGAGAGATTGCCGCGCTGGTTATTACTGACGCAGTGGTCCGGCTGCTTCCAGGAGCGATCGGGGACCATGATGCAGCTGCTACCGATTCATTCTACGAAGGCGAGTCGGTCAGTGCCCCTTCGTATACGCGTCCAGCCCGTTACCGGGGCCATTCAGTTCCTGAAGTACTGCTTTCCGGAAAGCACGAAGACATTGCGGCATGGAAGCAAGAGAAAAAGGAAGCACTGACTCGAGAGCGGGCTAAGCACTCTGGTTGATGGGAGCAGTCGATTGGTTTTAGCGGCTTGCATGAGCCATGCCTTTCCGTTCGGGCTAGAAAACTAATTCCAATCCAAGCCTCGAAGCTGTTCCACGTCTAAATTACCACCACTCAGGACTACCGCGACCTTCGTTCCGGGACTTGCGTCAATAAGGCCTTCTAAGAGTGCCCCGACCGGAGCAGCTGCTGCACCTTCAGTCACAAGTTTTGCTCTCGCCATCACCCAGAGAAGTGCATCAAATATTTGTTTGTCTGGAAGAGTCACGATTTCATCAACGAAGCGTGATACAACTGAACGTGTGTTTACACCAACCGTCTTCACTCGCAATCCGTCGATGATGCATGACACTTCATCAAGAGTGATAAGATGTCCTGCTTCTACACTCTTCTTCATCGCGGGTGCACCGGATGATTCAATACCTATAACTCTGACGTTTGGTTTAACACTTTTGACTGCCATAGAGACACCAGAAATCAGCCCTCCACCTCCAATTGGAACGAGAATGATTTCTGCTTCAGGCCAGTCCTCTATGATTTCTAACCCGACAGTGCCCTGTCCTGCGATAAGGCGTGGATCATCGAACGGATGTACGTAAGTCAACCCTCGTTCCTTCACTAGCTCAAGGGCTTTCTCATTGGCTTCATCCCAGATTGACCCATGGAGCACCACTTCAGCTCCATATCCCTTGGTCGCTTCAATTTTTGAAGGTGTCGCATTGGTTGCCATGCAAACTACTGCTTGAATGCCGTACTGTTGTGCAGCTATAGCCACGCCCTGTGAGTGGTTACCAGCAGATGAGCATATAACACCTCTGGCACGCTCTTCCTCGGTCAGTAGACCTATGAGGTTTGTGGGACCCCTGACCTTGTACGATCCACCCTTTTGGAAAAGTTCTGCCTTAAGTCGAATATTGAAGCCAGTCACTTCGTTGAGTGAGCGGGACGTTAGTAATGGAGTCCTATAAACATGAGGTGCCACTCGTTTATGGGCTTTCTCAAAATCGTCTCTGGTCAATGTGAGACCAGGTTTTACTCCGTTGGAAGTCAAGGTGTATTGCCTGTCAAACCTTCCATGCCTCCCTCAACCCAGTTGGGCTTCGGGCCGTTGGCCAAAATGCGAACGGCCTCAACTGCGGCTTCGACGATCGCTGCCATATGATCAAAATCTACATATTGCACTTCATCGGAAGGTCTATGGTAATCATCATGCAGGTTGTAAGACGACAGAGTGTGCGCTGGTATGCCAATGCGAGCGAACGCGATGTTATCACTACGAAAGAAAAAATTTTGATCAGGTCGGGGATCAGGCACGATTGGGGATCCCCTGTTCACGAGCTGCTCTCCCATTGTTGTACGCTCAAAACCCGTTAGCCATCCGCGACCGAACCCACCTGCTAGTGAATCCGGTCGACCAATCATCTCAATCTGAAAGTCTGCTACTGTCTGCTCGAGAGGAAAGACAGGGTTCTCTATGTACCAATGGGTTCCGAGCAGTCCCATTTCTTCGGCGGTGCTTAGTAAGATAACAACCGTCCGCCGAGGTTGTTCATTTCTAACCAAGTCCCTGGCTATTTCTAGAATTGCTACCGTACCAGATCCGTCATCATCAGCCCCATTGTAAATAGAATCTCCCTCGATCGGAGGACCAATTCCCACATGGTCATAGTGTGCTCCGATAACGACGGCTTCATTTGAGACGCTTGGGTCAGACCCAGGAATAAGAGCTACGACATTCACTTCATTTTCAATGATGTTTTCTACCGGGAGTTCGTCAAAATCCAGCGAAGCGGAAGGCAGCATGAGGCGCTCACGAGGACCATTCGGGCCATCTACCTGGATTCGTGCGAGAGGGACATTCTGGAAGAAACCGTTGTCTCCAGCAGGATCTAACCCATACCTCTCTAACTCATTTGCGAGGAAAAGTGCCGCTTTGGTCGAACCGGGCGTACCAGTTTTTCGGCCCTGCATCGAGTCGGAAGCTAGGATAGACAGAAGTTGTTCAAGCCGTTCCGCCCTTGTGAGCATATCATCAGACAAGTCGTTACTTGCATCCGGGATCTCAGCGCATGCTGACACCAATGCAAGTGATAACGCCGGGATTACGAGCTCGATGCGCATAGTGACTCCAGGTCCATATGAAGATCCTGTCAACTTGGTTATATCAGACTGGTAAAGATACCCTAATCTGAGGGGTTCACGCTCCGAAGACCCCCGGTTAAGTTACGCGGCCGTTCAGTAGCGGGTCCGGCCGTATCGTGGAGTCGAAGATGACAGATGTATTAAAGCAAATAGAGAAAGAAGAGTCGCGCGACTCCGTCCCCGATTTTGGACCTGGTGACACTATTCGTGTGCTCTACTTAGTGCGTGAGGGTACCAAAGAACGCATTCAGGCATTCGAAGGTGTATGCATCAGTCGTAAGGGCGGAGGGCTCGACGAGACATTCACTGTTCGAAAAATTTCCGGTGGTGTCGCTGTCGAGCGGATTTTCCCGCTTCAGGCTCCGACTGTGACTGGTGTGGAAGTCGTAAGAAGAGGACGTGTCCGACGTGCGAAGCTTTATTACCTCCGGGGGCGGCGTGGTAAATCCGCCCGGATACAGGAGAAACGCCAAGCGCGTTGACCAGTGGGCAGGATGAAGCCAGATACTCAAGAATTTGAGTCCCTGGCGGATGCGCTCGCTTACGAGAGTCTTTTCTGGAGCAAGGGCCTTTCGGTCGCAGGTGTCGACGAAGCTGGACGAGGTCCGCTTGCTGGGCCCGTTATCGCTGCAGCAGTTGTGCTTCCCGAAGGTGTTCAGGTAGAAAGAGCGGGGGACTCAAAAAAGCTTTCGCGTACGCTCCGAGAAGAGCTATATGATGAAATTCTTGCCAAGGCTTTATCGGTAGGTATCGGAACTGGATCAGTTCAGGAGATTGATAAGCACAATATCCTGAATACTACGACCCTAGCTATGAATCGGGCATTGACCGAGCTGAGTGAGGAGCCGGGGCATGTTGTTGTTGATGGACTACCGGTTAAGAAACTGGAATGGCAACATGAAGCGGTGGTGGGTGGTGATGGCTTGGTCCATTCAATAGGGTGTGCTTCGATAGTCGCTAAAGTTACCAGGGACCGACTGATGGACAGGCTAGCACTTCGCTACCCTGGATACAGCTGGGAAAAGAATGCGGGATATGGTACGGCTGCGCATAGAGCTGCTATTAAGAAATTAGGACTTACTCCGCATCACCGGATTACGTTTGGTGGCCTACAGTATGAGTTGGATGTTTAACAGGACTTTGAGACTCAGCTGAACCGGGATAGAAGAAAGTAATAGGTGTCGAATACTTCACGATGAGCCAGAGCGCTCTATCTTCTTGATGACCCGGTAGCTCAGTTGGTAGAGCAACGGACTTTTAATCCGTAGGTCGTGGGTTCGAACCCCACCCGGGTCATAGCAATGTCAGGACCGAGATTTGGGTTGCGTATGCATGTAGGGCTGTGGGATGTTGCTTGCCCCGCTCGTGAAGAATGCAGGAGGAGGGTTAATCGATGAGTCTCAAATTTGGTCGTCCATGCCTAGAAGCATCTCTTAATTTGGTGCTTTATCCTCTGATCGTAGTGGCGTTGTGGATTTGCTTCACGCCTGGTTCAGTGGTGGCTCAGGGGGAATGGGCAGCACACGGCCGTGACTTGGCTGAGACGCGTTATAGCCCGCTCAATCAGATCGATACCGAAAACGTAGGCCGTCTTGAAATTGCCTGGACCTGGGATATACCAAAAGCAGGAGCTCGGCTTGAGACAACACCTCTGGTTGTGGATGGGGTGATTTATGGAACCGGACCTCTGAGTTTTGTGTTCGCTCTAGATGCACGAACAGGTGAAGAGAAATGGAGCTGGGATCCTGCGATTCCCGATGCACGCCATGGAGGTCCAGGGGCTTGTTGTGGGAATGTAAACCGAGGAGTGGCCCTTCATGGAGACAAGGTCTTCGTCGGATTGCTTGATGGCCGACTGGTCGCATTGAATCGAGAGTCTGGTACGGTTGAGTGGACTGTGCAGACAACTCCTGCCGGATCAGACTATACGATTACTGGTGCCCCGCGTGTTGCTGGGGATAAGGTGATTATCGGTAACGGTGGTGCAGAGTACGGCGTCCGAGGATATGTGACAGCATATGATGTTGAGAGGGGTGATCAGATTTGGCGCACTTATACTGTGCCAGGTAACCCCGCAGATGGTTTTGAGGATGAAGCAATGAGGGTTGCTGCAGATACCTGGACTGGCAATTGGTGGATCGCTGGAGGAGGAGGCACCGTTTGGGACGCGATAGTTTATGACGAAACCGCGAACCTTTTATACCTAGGAACTGGGAACGGGGCTCCGTGGAACCGAGAGTACCGTAGCCCAGGTGGCGGAGATAACCTTTACCTGTCATCTATCGTCGCCCTGAACGCAGATAACGGTGAGTACGTTTGGCACTATCAAACGACTCCAGGTGACGATTGGGACTACACCGCGACCCAACCTCTGATGTTGCTAGATCTTGAGATTGAAGGTGAGGTTCGCAAAGTGATTGTTCAGGCTCCAAAGAATGGCTTTTTCTATGTTGTTGATCGAATTACTGGTGAGCTTATTTCGGCAGAGGCTTTTGCTGATGACTTAACCTGGGCCACCCATGTGGACCTTCAGACGGGTCGTCCTGTTGAGTCGCCTGAGGCACGATATGGGATGAACCGGAGAGGAGCGTGGCTATCACCCGGTCCCACCGGTGCCCATAACTGGCGCCCAATGGCATGGAATCCACTCACCGGCCTGATTTATCTGCCTGCTCAGAACAACACTTACTACTACCAGATGGCAGAGCAATTGGAGTACACTCCGGGTCGGTGGAACACTGGAACAGGTCGGGGCGGAAGTGAGCAGAGGCCTGAGCGTCCTCAGCTCACGGGACCATCTACACTTTTGCTTGCGTGGGATCCCGCTACTAATCGTGAAGCTTGGCGAGCCCCATCAGCTGGAGGAAACGGCGGGACCCTTTCGACAGGGGGTAATCTAACGTTTTGGGGTACCGGATCTAACCTTGTTGCGCTGGATGCCCGAAGTGGTGAACAGGTTTGGTCCTTTGAGGTCGGTCGTGGGACAGCGACGCCAATCACATATTCGATTGATGGGCGTCAGTATATCACCATTGCTGCTGGCATGGGTGCCCAGAACCTACCACCGCGAATTTGGACATTCTCCGTTGAAGAGAGTGTTAGATCATTAAATGGAAACTGATGAAAATATGCCCCTCAATTCTCAGGTCTCAATAACAATCTGAATGCCTCGTTAGCCTCGACAGCTTCTCTGCTAAACGAGAGAGGGAAGTATTCCTGATTCGCCCAACTCTCGGTGAGGTTGCCGTAAAAAGGGCTGCCCGGACGTTCGGACTGTCCCGGTGCGATAGTCGCCACCGAAGCATCAAGGTCAGCAAAGTCTATGACCTCACGAAATGTGGCTCCTGTTGCTGCAACAGTTCCAGCTCCACCCAAACGTTCAGCTTCAGGGAGATCGTAAGCGGATACTAGCGAATGTGGAAACTCGCTACGGTGCGTGCGACCCCATCGCCATTGAGATGGGTCATCCCCCTGCTCCTCGCTGAGCATACGGACGGCTGTCGCTAGTGCCTCTTCAAGGTTGACATCAGAGCGTGCGCCGCCTTGTCCACCACCCAAGACCCGACGAAGGTGGCCAAAGATAGCCGGTGCACGATCTTCCCTCCGGAAGACAGCGTCCCATTCCACGAGTTCTCTACGGTACTGCTCTAGGACAGGATCCTCAGCTGTCCAACCGCGGAATGGTTCTAGTGTTTGAGCAGCGGATGCCAAGAATGCGTCGTGCTGTAAGTCCTTGGAGTCTTGTACCGTAAAATTGCTTCCGCTCGATAACACATCAGCTACGCGTTCGAAGCGAGCAAATGGGCCTTGTCTTTTGAAGAACAGTGGCGGGTCATACCCTTCCGGATGGATGTCGTGGTTTGCTGTCGCGACCCAACCTCGTTCAGGATTGAACTCACGAGGGAGATCGTCTCGAAAGCCGCTCCACTCGTATCCGCCTGTTCCCGGAACCGGAAGCCTTCCATGCCATCCTTCACGTTTTGGAGATAGCGCTGATGCTTGCCAGGCGATGTTACCATCAGCGTCACCACAGATCATGTTCTCAGTTGGTGCAAACCAGTAGTCCAACTCATCAAGGAATACCGAGCAGTTTGAAGCCACATTCAGGCGGAGAGCGGGCAGATAGCCAGTACTCCCAGGCTCGTGCATTGTCGAACGTATGGAATAGGCTTTCAAATTCTCGGTGTCTTCAAAGAATACAGGTCCGTGACGAGAGAACTTGAGTTCCAAGATTTCTGGTTCGTCTCCAAGTACTTGAATCGTGTCATATTCAATTCGTAACGGCTCCCAAGTATCCCCAGAGCGCACTTCGTTCTGATTGCTTGGGTTCACATCTTCGATGTAGACATCTGATTGGTCAGTACCAACGATGGTAAGACCCCATGCGATGCGCCCATTGTGTCCGATAGCAACTCCAGGTAGCACTGGCTCTGTTGATCCGATTGCCGTCCAGCCGGGAGCATCAAGGTGCACCATGTAACGTAGGGAAGGATTACTAACCCCTCGATGGGGATCGTTCGCAACTATTACCTCACCGCTCGCAGTCAGAGATCCGCTAATTGCCCAATTATTACTGCCAGGGGAAGTTTCCCGAGCCCCTAAGTTCATGGACACTTCGGCGTCGCTCCACGTGTCGTAGGGGGATACGAGATCAGGTCGTACTATCGTTCCCCTAAAGCCAGAGAGACCTGAGACGACATCGTTCCCAATGATTGAGTAATCTACTCCGACCGGAGCAGTTAAGTCTCGGTACGGACTAGGGCGTGCTTCACTGTTCGCTTGCTCCGTCCCGACCTCTGCGACCCGTCTCGCCAATGACAGTTCTCTGCGTGCGTCTCCGGTCGGCATAGCAGTTGCGATCCGCAACAGCGGTGTTTCGACAGACCAAAGATCAGGCTGTAGTCCTGTGAGCTCGAACTCTACGGGGAGTTCACCAGCTTCTGTTGCATAGTGAATGTATGCGTTCACCCCTGATGAGAAGGCTTCCAGTATGCGGCGCCCTTCAGGATGGTAGCTACTAAATTCCTCGTCCGTCCACGGTCCTCTGTACTTGATTAGCCTGGCGATACGGTCGTGTTCAAGTGCCCCAGACCCAAAGATTTCTGCGAGGCGTCCTTCGCCTGCCCGCCGATACATGTCCATCTGCCATAATCTGTCCTGCGCCTGTATGAATCCCTGCGCTAGAAATAGGTCATCAAGGTCGTCGGCGTATATATGTGGGACACCCCAGGAATCCCGAATCACTTCAACTTCAGACTTGAGGCCGGGAACCACGATCGCACCGTCAATCTTGGGAAGATGCTTATCTGCTAGACTCTGAAAGTCAGTTGGAATCTGCTCACAGGCTACGGTGCTGAGAAGTATTACTACAGTGAGTATCACACGGTTTAGCGGGTGCTTGTAACCTATAGAGGCCAAACGGATGGGTGTGCGCATTAATCCTCCCAAAGGGTGCTGGGAGCGCCCCAGCTCTTCATAGTCCTTCTTCAGTATAAAGTGTATTACAGCAAAGGTATGTGCGGTTATGAGTTGTGGGAAAGAAGAGAGGACCCATCTCTCACCAACTCCGCAATCTTTCAGTTTAACTTCTATTTACGGATGCTATCGGTAGCAGATACTAATCATCGATACGGCTTACTTCCGAGATCCTTAAGTACGCAACTCAATCGGATCTTCGCATGAATCCTTGACGCGGGTACTGGGCGTGCTTACCAATTGCCATCGGTTGCATGCAGTTCTGGGGGTCCCGAGAGGATGGGAAGCTCAGACCGAGGAGATTGAACATATGACAAACTCTGTTGCGCTAGGGGTAGGGTTAAGGATGCTTAACCTGCTCTCCCTTACTTTGCCCCAGGAGGGGGCGCCCAGCTGGGACCTTACCGGATAACCTGACCGGAACGGAGCCAGATAGGCGGCGGGCCCTCTCCAGAGAGGGCCCGCTTCTTTTTCAGGCCTACCGTGCGAATCGATTCTTATGGCTCAAATCAAAATTTTTGACACGACACTCCGAGATGGGGAACAGTCCCCTGGCGCGAGTATGACGGCATCTGAGAAAATTCGGATGGCTCATGAGCTTGAGGACTTGGGTGTCGACATAATTGAAGCAGGATTCGCGGCTAGCTCATCCGATGAAGTAAGGGCGATCAGGGATATCTCGAGGGAAATCAAAACCCCAGTCATAACAGCTCTCGCACGTGCAAATGAGGGGGATGTCATAGCGGCAGCAAAGTCGCTTCAAGAGGCTGAAAATCCTCGTATCCATGTTTTCATCGCTACTTCTAGTACTCACCTAGAGCGAAAGCTAGGGATCAATCGTGGTGAATGTATTGACCGGGCTGTGGAGTCTATCCGTCTTGCTACGAGCTATGTGGAGGATGTGGAATTTAGTGCTGAGGACGCCACTCGTACTGATCTAGATTTCTTGACTGAAGTTGTTAGGGCGGCCGTTCAAGCTGGGGCCGGAACAATCAATTTGCCCGATACGGTAGGTTATGCACTGCCGTTTGAGATTCATTTAATGATAGAGGAACTGAAGTCGCGATTACCTGAGTTGGATCAGTGCACATTAAGCGTACACTGTCATGATGATCTCGGCCTTGCGGTAGCAAACTCATTGGCAGGAATTGCTGCCGGTGCACGCCAAGTCGAGTGCACAGTTAATGGTATCGGAGAACGGGCTGGGAATGCGGCTCTTGAGGAGATCGTGATGGGCCTCAGGGTTCGTGAGGACGAACTTGATCATCATACTGGTGTGCGTAGCGACCGCCTGTACCGTGCTAGTCGCTTGCTTTCGTATCTCACTGGCATCCATCCTCAACCCAATAAAGCGATTGTCGGGCGGAACGCGTTTGCCCATGAGGCTGGCATTCATCAGCACGGAGTCCTTAAGGATCCCAGTACCTATGAAATAATGACTCCGGAGATGGTTGGAGTGCCGCAGAGCAAACTAGTTCTCGGCAAACACTCGGGACGGCACGGATTGGAGGCGCGACTCCGGGAGCTTGGGTATAGCCTAGAGCCGGAGGAACTCGATAGGGTTGCAGCTAGTTTCAAGGAACTCGCAGATCAAAAGAAAGAGATCCTTGATGAGGATATTATTTCGATCCTTAATCATGGCGTCATGGAGGACGTTCCTGAGGCGTATCGGATTGATAACTTGGAAGTTACATGCGGCAGTGAACTTTCAAGGGCTACGATCGCTGTCCTTGACGAAAATGGTATTCCGCGGATCGCTGAAGGGGAAGGAGACGGCCCGATTGCTGCGGTGTTTGCTGCAGCGGACACGCTTCACGATTTTAAGGTTGTACTTGAAGAGTTCGAGATCCGTGCAACCACTCCAGGTCGGGATGCTGTCGGAGAAGTGACCATTAGTGCACGTGTCGATGGTCAAACCTTCACGGGAAGGGGTGGGTCTACAGATGTCGTACTAGCTTCGGCCCAAGCCTATGTACACGTGCTTAATAAGGGAGTTCAGGCTCGTGAGCTCGAAGCGCGACACTTCGCTGCAAGAACCGACTGGGGTGTTTAAGCGAGGTGATCGCAAGCCCACCTAGTACACTCCTTGATAAGATCTGGAATAACCACCTAGTGCACTCGGATCCGGGTGCTCCGGATTTGCTGTATGTAGATCTTCATTTGCTCCATGAGGTTACTTCAGCACAGGCATTCGAAGGGTTGAAGGTTGCCGGCAGGACTGTCAGACGTCCTGACCTCTGCATGGCCACGGTTGATCACAACATACCTACGACAGATCGTTCCCTTCCTGTGCTAGACTCGATTGCTCGTGTTCAGATGGAAGTGTTGAGAGAAAATGCTCAAAGCCACGGCATCCGACTTTTTGATGTTGACGACGAACGGCAGGGCATTGTCCATGTCATCGGACCGGAGCTTGGGTTAACTCGTCCAGGGATGGTGATTGTCTGTGGTGATAGCCACACCTCCACTCATGGCGCGTTTGGTGCACTCTCGTTTGGGATTGGCACTTCAGAGGTTGAGCATGTGTTGGCAACACAGTGTATCCCACAGCGTAGACCCAAAGCGATGGAGATCCGGTTAGAGGGTGACCGTCCAGTGGGTATTTCTGCGAAGGACTTGATCCTAGCAATCATCGGCGAAGTCGGAGTTGCGGGTGCTGCGGGCCATGTCATTGAATACACTGGTCCAGTGGTTGGATCTCTCTCTATGGAGGAGAGGATGACCATCTGTAATATGTCAATCGAGGCAGGCGCTCGGGCAGGGATGATCTCTCCAGACACAACCACTTTTGAATATCTAAGAGACCGGGAATTCGGACCTAATTCGAATGATTTCGATGACCTGAAGACAGAATGGGAGACTCTTGAGACCGATGATGGAGCGATATTTGATAGAAGCGTGGTGATGGATATCGGTGACCTAGAACCCCAGGTAACCTGGGGAACAAATCCTGGAATGGTAACCGGAATATCTGGAGGAATCCCGAATCCGGATAAGATTGAGGACGAAGAGATCCGGGATAGCGCAGAGAGAGCCTTGAAGTATATGGGACTTGAGCCTGGTACACCTATTGAATCAATAAATATAGACCGGGTGTTTGTTGGTTCTTGCACTAATGGGAGGTTGGAGGATCTTCGGGAGGTCGCCCGAATTGTGAATGGGAAACGTGTCCATTCTAGTGTACACGCAATGGTTGTTCCCGGCTCTACAGCTGTAAGGCGTCAGGCTGAGCTAGAGGGTCTCGATAGAGTATTTACAGCTGCGGGCTTTGAGTGGCGAGAAGCAGGGTGTTCGATGTGTATAGGGATGAATCCAGATACTCTTAGTGCTGGAGAGCGTTGTGCCTCAACAACCAATCGAAATTTTGAAGGTCGCCAGGGTCGCGGTGGTCGTACGCATCTGGTGAGTCCGGCGACAGCGGCTGCAACTGCTCTCGCCGGGCGGTTCACCGATCCCCGGAGCGGCTGACAGTAATGGAGCCATTTCGACTGCATACTGGTGTGGTTGCACCTCTGGATCAGGCGGACATTGATACGGACCAGATTATACCAAAACAGTTCCTAAAGAGCGTATCTAGAGAGGGTTACGGAGATTTTCTTTTCCATGATTGGCGAACGGAAGAGGGTGGTGCAATCAATCCTGAATTCATATTGAACCGTGAGCCCTATAAAGGAGCCTCAATACTCTTAACGGGGCGTAATTTTGGTTGTGGATCATCGCGAGAGCACGCAGCTTGGGCTTTGAAGGACTTCGGGTTCCGGGCAGTCTTGGCTCCGAGTTTTGCTGATATCTTTCGAGAGAACGCCGACCAGAATGGCCTAGCAGCTATCTCATTGGAAGAGAGCATCGTGAGAGAACTTCTAGCTCGGGCATATCGTGAAGAGCCCCTAAGCCTGACAGTAGACCTCGAACAGTGTACTGTCGCTGAATCCGATAAGCTCGTTGCTTGCTTTGAGATCGATGATTTCCGAAAGATGTGTCTTCTGGAGGGACTCGACCGGATAGGCCTGACACTCCGTCAAGCGGAAGCTATAAGCTTGTTTGAGCAGCAGCGCTGGCCGAACCGACCTGAGTCTCTCTAGCATTTTCAATTTCTCTTGGCTTGGATGATAGGCCTTGAGAGCCTATCGTAGCAGCAACTGCCATCCAAGAGCATTCCGAGATCATGAGACGTTCAATTCTACTGCAACTCCTTTTCCTCGTCCCCGCGACTGGAGCCCTGTCCTGTGCTCAAGATCCCCATACGGATGTAGCAATGCGGGTCTTGTCTTCAACCCCTTTAATCGACGGTCATAATGATCTCCCCTGGGCAATTCGCGGCAGTGAGATTGCCCCACACGATGTCGAAGCCGATGTCCATGACCTGAGACAAAGAACTTCGTTTCACACGGATATAGAGCGTCTCCGATCAGGTATGGTGGGAGCGCAGTTCTGGTCCGTATACATCCCGTTTGAAGCAACGGAGGAAGGTGCCGCCAAGGTGCAGCTGGAGCAGATCGATATAGCACATCAGATCATCAATAAGTATCCAGACGTGTTCGAACTTGCTTTGGACGCATCAGATATTCAAAGAGTGTTCGGAAACCAAAAAATTGCTTCTATGCTGGGTATCGAAGGTGGGCATGCCATTGAAAACTCATTGGGCGCCCTGAGGGCATTCCATCGAATGGGTGTGCGTTATATGACGTTAACTCATAATGGGACACTCGATTGGGCTGATGCGGCAAATGGTGAGCAGCGTCACGGTGGACTTACCTATTTCGGCCAAGAAGTGGTGCGCGAGATGAACCGCATGGGTATGCTCGTCGATCTCTCCCACACCTCACCCTCAACCATGAATGATGCTCTTGACGTTGCTGAAGCACCGGTGATTTGGTCTCATGCATCAGCGAATGGTATCAGGGAGCACCCGAGAAATGTTCCGGATCAGGTACTTAGGCGACTTCCGGACAATGGAGGCGTAGTCATGGTGACGTTTGTGCCATCGTTCGTATCTGAGAATGATGAAGCAACACTGTCCGATGTTGCTGATCATATTGATCACGTGACCGCCACCGCAGGAATCGACCATGTCGGAGTTGGTTCGGATTTTGATGGGATTGACTCCACGCCCATAGGTCTTGAAGACGTTTCAACCTACCCGTCACTATTTGCTGAGCTCTCTCGCAGGGGTTGGACAGAGCAAGATTTACGAAAGTTAGCCGGAGAAAATCTTCTCCGTGTCATGAGGGAAGCAGAAGCGGTAGCTAGGCGCTTGCAACGTGACCGACCGCCCTCGACAGCTACAATCGAACAACTCGATGGTCCGACCAGTAATAACTGATGATTGTGAGTGACTCTGGAAGCTCTAGAGCTATATCACCCAGAACCAGAAAAATAGTCCTCAGGGGTATTTAGTTACCTAGTGAGTGCTTATGGGCAAGTGCGCTTAGGCCCTCATCAATCTCGGTGCGAGGTAACCAGCGTCCACGGACCATCACCCCTATTCGGTCTGTCAGGTTACTGAGGTCCTCCAACGGATTTGACCCTAAAAGTACAAGGTCAGCGCGTTGGCCAGGAGCTATGGTGCCGAAATTACCGTCTAGCCCAAGATGGTTACTCACGTAACGCGCGACGGAGGAAGTTCCACTTCGCAGTATCTCGTAGTTGGACATTCCTGACTCGCCTACGAGCTCGAGTTCTCTGTGTAATGCGAACCCTGGTACGTTGAACATCTGAGGTGAGTCGGTTCCCATGAGAATACCTACACCGGCATCAGATAACGCCTTTAGGATCCTCTTTCTGAGGTCAAAAAACTCCTCGAGGACGTCTGGGCTGTCTCTGGGCCCTGCTGCAGCCTGTCGGCGCCAAACTTCTCGTTGAGCTGCGGATACGTACTTCATCTCAGGTTGCATCAGGAACGCACTGGGATCGGTTATCCCATATAGGTTTTCCCACAGGTACAGGGTGGGAACGACGTACACGTCATTCTCCAAACTAAGCTGAACGATTTCATTGATCTTGCTTTCGTCTACGCTACTTACGAGCCCCTGGAGATTGATCGGGCGACCCGTGTTGATTTGGGAAACGACATCATCAGAGACGACGGCCTGAACATACCCATCAAGGTGATCCACGGTTGATATGCCCGTTTCGATTGCGTGTACGAGACCAACATCTGCCGGGACGTGTCCTCCAAAGGTTAGGTCGATTTCTTTTGAAATACTCGCCATGTGGTCCCAGACTTCTATCGGAACGCCAGGATGGATCTTCTGGAGATGATATCCCGCACTCTTATGCTCACGGACCAGACGTTCAGCGGATGCCATATCCGCAGCACTAGTTCGGCTCAGAGAGGGTGCTGCAACGTAAAAAGTCGGCCCTAAGACATCTCCTCGCTCAATCTCCTGGGCTAAGGGAATCTGATAATCTGAGCCGAGCATGCCACGGATCGTTGTCACTCCGTTCGCAATGTAAAGGAATAGAATATCCTCAACTTGATCTCGTGGAGGGCTGTCACCTGGCGGCACATGCGCGTGCATCTCTGCGAGCCCCGGCATTAGGTACATGCCTGTAGCGTCGATCACGGTTGCACCACCTACAGGTTGGATTTCTTGGAACGAACCTATTTCGTGGATCATATCTTCTATGATGACAACCGTCTGACCCGAAAGCACAGCCTCGTTCTCCATTGAAAGGACGTTCACATCCCTGAAGACCATTGCCTCTCTCGGGTTGGTGTCCTGAGATGTGCAACCCAAGAGAACGAGGATTACCATTGGCAAGTGGTATGCGAACCTCTCCATCAACTAATCCTCCAGCAGATCTTCAAGCGTGTCCGAATCCCAAACATGCGGATAACTTTAGTCGCTGGATCTGATTCAACCAGCTTTACCACACCGTGTATTTTTCGCGCCCGACTTGGCTATCGTAAGGGTATGTGAAAAATCCTCATCCAATGAGTCTGGATGCTACTCCGACGCTTTTACGAAGATAAACTGGCTCAGGCCAGCTATATGATCGGTTGCCAAGCTACTGGTATGGCTCTGGTGGTTGATCCGCACCGTGACTCAGAGGTCTATCTCCGAGCAGCAGCAGAGGAAGGTTTGGTAATCACTTATGTGTCAGAGACACATATTCACGCAGACTATTTATCTGGTGCGCGCCAACTAGCGAGGAGGTCGGACGCCACGCTTCTGCTCTCTGGGGAAGGCGGAGAAGAGTGGCAGTACGGTTTTATCAAGGAAGAGCATACACAAGCTGTTTACGATCGTGATGAAATTGGATTAGGGAATGTTGGTATAGAGATACTCCATACCCCGGGTCACACCCCAGAACACATCTCTTTCATGATTACAGATCGAGCTGCTTCACCAGAGCCGCTGGGCGTGCTGACAGGAGATTTCATCTTTGTAGGGGATGTTGGCCGTCCTGACCTTCTAGAGAAAGTTGCTGGAGTATCTGACTCGATGGTGGCTAGTGCTTGCTTGCTTTTCGAGTCTCTCTCCCGATTCCGACACTTCCCGGAGCACCTTCAGATTTTGCCCGGGCATGGCGCTGGATCAGCCTGCGGCAAAGCGCTTGGCTCTGTTCCTTCATCTACTCTTGGGTATGAGAAACTGGCGAACTGGGCATTCCGGTGTGAAACCGAAGAAGAGTTTGTGGGCATGGTGCTTGAGGGTCAGCCTGAATCCCCCACCTACTTTGAGAAAATGAAAGAAGTGAACAGGGATGGGCCTCCTATCGTTGATCGTTTGCCTATGCTAGAGCTTTTAGAGCCCAGAGCACTTCATGAGGCGCTATTGTCGGATCACGCTATCGTCGTCGACATCCGGAAGGCTTCGGCTTTCAGAGCCGGTCATTTGCCTGGAACGATCAGTATACCTCTTGGTAAGGACTTCCCAACCTGGTCTGGCTGGCTTCTTCCGTATGACCGACCGATCTATTTCATAGCAGAGAGCAGTAATGCAACTAATGAGGCAGCGCGGGATCTCGCATTGGTTGGGATCGATAACCTCAAGGGGTTCTTCGATGCCAAAGCTCTAAAATTGTGGAGTGAGGAGTCCGGCAACCTGGAGAGGACCACCAGTGTTAACTGGGATGAAGCGGAACGGGCTGTTACAGAAGAAAAAGCCTTTATCGTGGACGTACGAGGACTATCGGAGTGGAACGAGGGTTATGTTCCTGGAGCCAAACACCTACATCTTGGCCACCTTCACACCGCTGACCTATCGGGACTCCCGCGTGGATGTCCTTTGTTACTGTACTGCCGTTCGGGCTATAGGTCAGGTATTGGTACTAGCATTCTGGAAGCGGCAGGCTTCGATGATGTTCGTAACATAGACGGTGGAATTCTGGATCGTATGAAGAGGGGTCTGCCAATCGAACAAGGAGTTTCGCCAGATAGGGAATAGGAGCTTTAGTGAGGTCTGTCTGGTGTAAGTACAGCAGAATGCTTTGGGCTGCTTTACGATGAAGTGTCTAGACCAACCCGAATATCCGTTCGATAGCGCGAAGAAAGACCATTACTTCCTGCACCGCATGAAAGGGCGAAGGAAATCTGTCCTGTGTTGAGTGTCCAAAGAGCCTTGTAATGGTTATGTACGAGTGGCTCTGAGTAGGGAGTGTATCCTTGATTCTCAGCCCTTCAGTGAATGGGATAAGGTTATCGTTGCGTCCATGAAGCACGTGTAGCGGGCAACTGATCTCCCCTAATGCCTTGAAGGGCTGGATCTTAGGCTCAGCACTGATTGCTGCTTTGGCCAGCTTATGTCCAAGGTCTTCCGCATATGCCAAATCTGGTTGGACTCCTGAGAGGGGTGCAAAAAAATCGAACAAGGATTGTCTATCTGGGTTTATCTTCTCACGCTCCTTCGCTTTAGCAGAGTCATAGCATGGATCACGAGCATCCACGCCCGGCGATTCACCAGATATAGCTGCCAGGCGACGAAGTCCGTCGGCAATGTCGCTTGCTTCCTCGTACCCTGGAATGTCAGTCAGGTAGTTGGCGGCAACAATCCAAGGTCCATAGGGGTCAGGCATTAGCTTATAAGACTTTCCTTGGTACTCGTGCCGGCCAGTGAACATAAAAGTGATGGTACGTTCGAGGTCGCAGTAACCTCCGAATCCAACGGCTCCAGCGATATCCGCACGCACTTCGTCAGCTGCCGCTAGCGCGAGTGCGTGAGGAGCGCTGAATGAGAATCCGATAAGACCGTAGGGCCCATTCTGTACCATTGGATTCTCTTGCAGTGCTTTGATTGAACACTGGACTGTTGGTAAAGCCAACTGAGGTTTCAGGTTTAGCTCTCGCCACTCAGGCACCTCAGGTATGATCACAACCATTCCAGTGGCTGCTACCGTTCTAGTGAATCGAACCAGTTGTGGATGGGCACGCCCTGTGCGCGTGATCCCGTGGAGAATAACCCACCCCGGCAGTGGAGAATTTATACCCGCTGGCTTGACGATTGTGGCTGGTATACGGATTCCATTGCGGTCTAAAGTCGTTTCTTCTTCTACGACATCAGCATGTCCGGTTAGCCAACTCCGGACGTAGTGCGCAGTACGGGTCAGTTGAAGTGCCATCGCGCGAACCTATTCAGAACTGATGGTCCATCGCCACCCAACAAATGAAATAGCTAACAACAGACGATATGAGACGATGTTTAAAAATCCCTTAGGTTCTGCTTGCTCGGAATGCATCTGTCGAGCATCATCGCTTGCAATAAAACCGGTCTAATAAGGAGGATCTCGTGAAGCGTTCAATGTTGTTATTAGGTTTGTCAGTGATGTGGGTCACATTTCCAGTTGCGGCCCAGCAGGGGCCTCGAATTGCGCATCAGTCAACCGAGGGCAGGCCCTTTAGCCCGGCGATCCAGGTTGACAAGACGTATTGGCTTTCAGGTAAACTAGGGGCAACGAGTCAAACGCGTGAAATGAACGAAGGTCGCACCGCGGCGGAGACACATAATATCATGAGATCATTCCAGGAGCTCTTGGGCGAACTCGGTATGGATCTTAGTAATATTGTTAGTGCCACAGTATACCTAACCGACATTGCTGATTTTTCGGAAATGAATGCGGCGTACACGCAATACTTTCCCAGAGAAGCTCCGGCTCGCGTTACTGTAGCGGTCGCTGGTCTAGTTGGTGGTGCCAAGCTCGAGATCAGCTTTATAGCTGTGGAAGACTAGTCAGCTGAGCTGTTGCCTGAACGGGTATGCAGTTCTCATAACCAAAACGGTGATATGACTGAAGTTGATATAGACCCAACAGAGCAGGGGTACCACCCACCATATTTAGCTGCAATCCTTGCAGCATGCGGTGTCCTGGTATTGTACGTATTAACTTTGGCACCGACGACAGCTTTTTGGGATACGAGTGAATACATAGCTACTGCGCATATCCTCGGTATTCCTCACCCTCCTGGAAATCCTCTCTTTGTCGTTTTGGGGAAAGCTTGGAGTATCCTGCTTGCTCCGCTTGGTCTCTCCATTGCTGTTCGTATCAACTTGCTAGCAGCGTTCACGAGTGCGCTGGCTTCAGGCTTTCTATACCTGGTGGCCCATAGAGTATTAAGTGAGCTGTTCGAAGATAGGTGGTGCGCTATAGTTGGTGCCGCTGCCTCCACTATTTTGGGAGCCACAGCGTTCACGGTTTGGAACCAGTCAAATGTGAACGAAAAGGTTTACACGATAAGTGTACTAGTCATCGCCTGGGTGACTTGGCTCGCGATCCTTTGGAATGACAGGAAAGATGATCTCGGTAGTGAGCGGTATCTACTGGGGATGATTTTCCTGTTGAGTTTGGGATCAACCAACCACCTCATGTCCGTTTTACCCGCTCCCGCGATAACGCTGTTGATCCTTCTTACGGCTCCAACAACGCTGCTTCGTCATTCTTTTATCATTCGAGCGGTACCACTCATACTGATTGGACTCTCTTTCAACTTTGTGCTTCCTATCAGAGCTGGATTAGATCCGGTAATTAACGAAGGTGACCCCACCTGCGAATCCGTTATCGGAGCAGCACAGGCGATATATTCCAATGGAATGGTCGGATGCCCGATGCTCGCCGATAATCTCACCCGAAGGCAGTACCAGCCTCCACCCGTTACCCAGAGAAAAGCTCCTTTCCGTGCGCAGTTTGCTATGTACATGCAGTATTTTGACTGGCAATGGTCTCGGGGTTGGGACCCGTCCCCCTTACCTGGCACGGGCAGAACTGCATTTAGCCTAATATTTGGGCTTCTAGGCCTGCTCGGACTCTACTCAATCTTCCGTGTCGACCGGAGTATGTTTACGTACATTCTTACTCTGATCGTAACGCTCTCATTTGGGCTCATCATCTACTTGAATTTCCGGTACGGATATTCTCTCGCACCCGAAATTACTGATCGAGCTCAACATGAAGTGAGAGAGCGAGATTACTTCTATGTAGTCAGTTTCATGCTATGGGGTTTTCTCGCAGGCATAGGTCTGTCTTGGATATGGTACAGATTTGGGCAGCTCGTTAGGAATGCTCGGCCCTATGTTATTACAGCGCCTATCATGATGGTGGCGCTACTGCCACTTTTCCTGAATTGGAGTTGGGCCTCACGTGCAGGTGACTACGCAGCTCGTGATTGGGCATATGATCTCCTCATGAGTGTTGAGCCCTACGGCATCCTCTTCACGAATGGTGATAACGACACATTCCCACTCTGGTACCTTCAGGAGGTGGAAGGGATTCGCAGCGATGTAACAGTGATTGTGGGTCAGTATCTTTTCACTTCATGGTACCCGAAGCAGTTACAGGAACTCACAACGCCAGAACGTCAGCGAATCTTTGATTCGGAAATTTCACCAGGATTGTTCAGTGGGTATGAGAAGCCAAATGAAACGATACTGGATCTAACACATGAGCAAATGGACCAGGTTGGAGCCAGCCGTCTTAGTGAGAATCTGACGATCCCATTTCCTAGTATGGCTGTAACATACCCGGCCGAGACAGTCCTTAACCGAGGGCATCAACTGGCTTTGTCGATTATTCATGACTCTATCGATGAGCGACCGATATTTTTTGCTTCTTCTGGTGGGTTGATGAGTGAACTTGGCTTAGATAGATGGGCTGTCCGCCATGGCCTGGCAGTCAAGCTTGAGATGCGCTCTTTAACTGCGTCTGCCCCGGAGGGATGGGTACAAGGCACTGCAGAGTTCGGAGGCGTCTGGTTCGATCTTGATCAGTCACTGAGGCTTTACGATACGGTCTACCAGTACCGAGGTATCAAAAATCGAAGCATCTGGCAGGATCGGTCTACATTGAATATTCCCTGGCAATACTATGCTCTGGCACTTCAACTTTCTGATGTTGCCAGGAATGCTAACTTGCCGGATGAGGTGGCCCGACGCTTGGAAAGCGATGCCGAAGCCTTCCAAATTGTGGCAGAGGGTGGGGTGAATGGGACACCGGTACAGTGACAAACATGATTCGTACTAGAGGGAACTCCACTCCAGGCAGCGGGTGCCAACCAGCATGATGGAACCGAAGTTAACCCGCGGCGAACTGCACCGGTACGCTCGCCATATAGCTCTGCCGGAGGTGGGCCTCGACGGGCAGGCACGCCTCAAATCTGGACGTGTCCTATGTGTGGGCGCAGGTGGCTTGGGCTCTCCGCTCACTTTATACCTTGCTGCTGCTGGGGTTGGAACTCTTGGCATCGTTGACTGCGATTCCGTCGATATGAGTAATCTCCAACGCCAAATTCTCTATGGAACTGATGATGTCGGACGATCTAAGCTCGACAGTGCAGAAGATAGACTGCGCGAAGTGAATCCATTCGTCGAGATTACAAAGCATGAAACCCGGCTCTCCTCTGAGAATGCACTCGATGTCTTGCAAGGCTACGACGTCGTTATTGATGGAACAGACAACTTTCCCACACGATATCTCGTCAACGATGCGTGCGTCCTTACAGGAACTCCTAATATCTATGGCTCAGTTTTCCGTTGGGAAGGACAGATCTCGGTTTTCGCTACTGAGAGTGGCCCATGCTATCGCTGTCTTTTTCGTGAACCGCCACCGCCAGGTCTGGTACCCAATTGTGCTGAGGGGGGAGTGCTCGGAGTCTTACCAGGTATCATCGGGTCAATGCAGGCAATGGAGACTGTCAAGCTGCTGTTAGGGGTTGGAGATACTCTGGAGGGCAGGCTCCTTATCTTCGATGCCCTTGAGATGAGTTGGCGTGAAGTACGACTCAGAAAAAACCCTGATTGCCCAGTGTGTTCAGATCAGCCAACCCAAAGAGAACTTATTGACTACGAAGTATTTTGCGGATTGAGCAGCGGGGAAGTGTCTTCAGAGAAAGGAGAAGAGGAAACTGTTGAGGAGATTGAGCCAGAGGCTCTTGAAGAACTTATTGGATCTACTGAACCTCTGTCTCTAATTGATGTTCGCGATCCATGGGAGTGGGCAGTGAGTAGTCTGGCCGATCAAGGTGCCCGGCTTATACCAGTCGAAGAGGTAGACAGCCGTATCTCGGAAATTCCCCGAGATATGACCATTGTGGTATACTGTCGAAGTGGGAAACGGGGACTTGTCGCGGCTCATTTGCTTAAGAATGCAGGATATAGGAGGGTATTCAACCTGAGTGGCGGTATCCTTGGCTGGGCAGAGTCAGTGGAACCAGGCCTTCCTGTAGTTTGAGTAAGAGTGATTCAACTGACCTTCATCTGCGGGCTTCGCTCTTATGGTTCATAGTTTACTCGTCATCAGCATCAGGTCCGATCCCAGTTCTTACTTGCTGTAATCTCGGGATGTGAGACTAGTTATAGATGCTCCTATCACATGCAATGGGAACAATGAATGCGACAGTTCATACTTCTGGCAATTCTTATCCTCGCACTAACCCCGGTGACAAGTGAGGGCCAGGTCCGTCTCATCATCGGAGGTGGTCTCAGTCAACCTAATGGTGACTTTACCAACCAGGTGAACACTGGGTTGCACGGTCGAGCCGGGCTGCAGGTTGGGGTGCCAGTATTCCCTGTCTCTTTAAGGGGAGAGGGTGAGATCCATCAGTTTTCTAAGCCAACAGGGACAGAGAATACAACCATGTTGGACGGTACCCTGAGCGCTGTACTTGGACTAGGGGGCATAGGCCTGCAGCCGTATCTATTGGCGGGGATCGGCAGCTACCGCCTTGATACTGGCGGCACAGAAGAAGCTAAGACAAATCGTGGATTTCATGGTGGTTTTGGTGTAGGAATTGGGGCCCTCGGTTTCGGTGGGTTTGCTGAGATTCGTTTGGTCAACATTAGCGGTGATACGGGAAACATACGTTATATCCCGGTGACCTTGGGTTTACGTTTCTAGCAAAGGCTTTGGAATTGTGCTGACTCGACTCACACGGGGCTATCGCAGCTGACCTCGCACCTTAGTAAGACAAAAAAGATGCTGATTCTAGAAGAATGCTAAGGTTTAGTACTCAGAGAGTTCGACGATTGCGTCTACAATGTCCGTGACTTGTGGAAGGACGGCGGCTTCGACTTCGGGGGCATAGGCCACCCAAGTGTCCATCGATGCTACTCGCTTCACCGGTCCGTCGAGCCATGGAAATAACTCATCAGCAATACGTGCTGCGATCTCTGATCCGATCCCCCATGAAAGGCTGTCTTCATGAACGATAACGACCTTATTTGTTTTTCTTACTGACTCTGCAATGCAGTCCATATCAAATGGCTGTACGGTTCTGAGATCGATAACTTCAGCTTCGATCGAATGGTTATTTGAAGCGACTGAAGCCGCGTCGAGGCTGCGCTTCACTAGGGCTCCACAAGTGACGATGGTTATGTCCGCGCCCTCTCTCCGAATTTTCGCTTTACCAAACGGAATCATGAAGTCTGGACCAGGATTCCGACCCTTATTATAGACCTGGCGATAGAGGTGTTTGTGCTCAAGGAAGAGTACTGGGTCATCACAGCGGATTGCTGTGCGAAGCAGGCCGTTCGCATCTTCTGCAGTTGCAGGCATACAAACGTGGATGCCGGGCGTATGAGTGAATAGCGTCTCACCAGTCTGGGAGTGGTAAATCGCCCCACCCTTGAGATAGCCACCATAAGTTGTTCGAACTACTAATGGTGCCGAATACGTTCCATTAGAGCGGTAATGGATTGTCGCGAGCTCATTTCTCAACTGATTCATTGCGGGCCAGATGTAGTCGAAGAATTGGATTTCTACGACAGGCCGCAGTCCCCGCATAGCCTGTCCGATTCCGCGGCCTATGATGTTGGCTTCAGCGAGAGGGGTATTGTACACACGCTCAGATCCGAATTGCTTCTGTAACCCATGTGTGACCTTGAACACACCTCCCTTGCCCTTCACCTCAGATAGTGCTTCTTCGCGGGATGCATCAGCGATATCCTGACCAAAAACAGTGATTCTCGGATCTCGCTCCATCTCGCTCTTGATACAAGCATTCAGGAGATCGACCATTGTTAGAAGATTGTCGTTACTGTACTGAGGGTCGTCCTCTGTATCGAAATCTGATGAAGTAGGATCAGAATCTTCTGAAAAGAGATATCGCATGGCAGTTTCTGGTGCCGCTCGCGGAGAAGCCAGTGCTTCATCAGCAGCGGATGCCACTTCCTCCCCAACTTCTAGTTCTAACCCCTCAAGTTCTTCCGCTGTTGTGACCTGGTTTTCAACAAGTAGTGTAGAAATCCGCGTTAGCGGGTCACGGAGGTCTTGAGCAGCTAGCTCTTTCTCAGTGCGATAGGCTTGCTCGTCATCAGACATTGAATGCGAGTGCGGTCTAGTACAGTGTGCGTGGATGAAGGCAGGGGCCCGCTGTTCCCGGGCGTGCGTGATGGCAGCGCCAGCAGCTCGATAAGAGTCCACAATGTCCGTACCATCACATTCGACTATATAAAGGTTTGGAAAGCCAGAGACCAACTGCGATATACTTCCTCCGGCTGTTTGAACCTCTACAGGGACACTGATCGCGTACTCATTGTCCTCAATCACGAAGACTATTGGGAGGGAAAGGTTACAAGCGCTGTTGAGTGACTCCCAGAATTCCCCTTCGGATGTTTGTCCTTCACCACTGCAGACTAACACGATTTCGTCTTCGTCAAAATTGTGGACGAGGTCTCGTATTCCAGGGATTCTAGAGATCTTGGTGTCTGCTTCAGCAGCCCCAACGGCCTGGAGGAACTGAGTTGCAACTACTGAAGAGCTACTCGCTATGTTTAGCCGAACATCACTGAAATGACAGGGCATCTGTCTGCCACCAGTTGCCGGATCATCTCCGGAACCCACTGCTGCGAGAAGATGGTCAAGCGGGGTTTGTCCAAGGGAGAGTACTAGCGCGCGATCTCGATAATGAGTGAAGAACCAATCACTTCCAGGACGACAATGCTCAGCAATCGTAACACCGATGGCTTCGTGTCCTGCACCTGATATCTGAAAGAAAGTCTTGTTTTGCTTTCTTAGGCTGATTTCCCGCTCATCGATTTTCCGAGAGGTCAGCATTGTGCGGTAGAAGCGCAGCAGCTGCTCGTGGGACAGGCCCGCGAGATCGTCAGCTTGGAGGATCTCCTTCTCTTGGGTCGCCATTTACTCCGGTGTGGAGGGTTGGGACAGGTATCTAAGATAGCTAACTGCCTGATGCTGCGAAGGGGTAGTTAGTGTGTGCATAACTGAAGCATCTGGTTACTTAGTTGGTCCGGTTCTGTGACTGGTAAATCACAGACGTATTCTCGACAGACATACGCTGTGGGATTCTCTACTACCGTACGTTGTCCTTCAAGGAGTGGTATGCCAGTTACCTTTTCACCTGGAGGTCCACCCACGATCGTTAAGTTTCGGACCGGTACGCTGTGCGCAGCCTGGATTAGCCTCCGGGTGCGAGGATCTGAAGGATCTCCGACTATGGCTACTTCTAGCGGAGGGGCTAGTGAGCGGTCAGCCACGGACAGCATCCTTCCGAATGCCGGTCCAAATCGCATTAGGGCGTCTCCGTCCCGCTCAAAACTTGATAGAGCCAGTTCATTATAACGGTCGTTATCAAATATATATCCCGCTCGGATTAGGAGTTCAGAAGCTAAGGAAGCCCCTGATGGCGTTGCGTTATCCAAGGGATCTCTTGGGCGAAATATTAGCCCTTCACCATCATTCGGGGTGTCATAAAACGCATTGTCTTCCTCGTCCCAAAAACGCTCGATCATTCCATCACAAAGTGTGCGGATAGCAGTTAGCCAATGTAGCTCGAGGGTCGCTGCGTGCACGGAAAGCAGTGCGTTACCAAGCGCAGCATAGTCCTCTAAGAAAGCTGGGATCTTTGCCACTCCATCAGTCATTACTCTCATCAGCTGACCTCTAGGGCGGAGTTCTGTCCAAATCCACGCCGCTGCCTTGGATGCTATGTCAACGAAGTCCCACCTATCTAGAGTCGGACCCGCTTCGGCGAATGCTCTGATTGCCATAGAGTTCCAGGAGACGAGAATCTTCTCATCACGGAACGGAGCTTCACGTGAATCTCTCTTATCAAGTAGGGTTCTGCGTTGATACTCGAGGGTTTCCTCTAGTTCTTCCCGAGTGATTTCCTCTGATCGGGACACTGCATCAAGTTCGTGAGGAAGGTGCAAGATATTTCGACCTTCGAAATTTCCTGACTCGGATACGTCATAGGTGCGCGAGAAAAGTTTTGCTTTCTCAGATCCAAGTGCTGACTGCAACTCCTCTAGTGTCCACACATAGAAGAGGCCTTCCTCTCCCTCCGAATCAGCATCACGGGCAGCATAAAAGCCTCCTTCCGGTGCCTGCATATCTTTTATCAGATATTCAAGCGTTTGTTCAGCGATAACACTAAGGTCTTTTAGGCCCGTTAACCGGTATGCATCCACATATGCTTTTGCCAGCAATCCATTGTCGTAAAGCATTTTTTCGAAGTGTGGAACCAGCCAATGATCATCAACTGAATATCGGTGGAACCCCCCAGCCAAGTGGTCTCGTATACCTCCTGCCGCCATCTGCCGTAAAGTGAAAACCATCATCTCGAGTGCGGTTTGATCACCCTCTCGGAGGTGGTGTCTCAGCAATAATTCAAGGGTGACAGGTTGTGGGAATTTGGGTGCGCGTCCAAAGCCTCCGTGCACAGGATCATATTGATTGGTAAGTGTGCGATATGCCCCGTTGATGGCATCTGAGAGTGAAGCGTCAGTTTCCTTTGTCGCTGCAGATGCTCTTTTGATTGCTGCTAATAACTTTTCTCCCGCTCCTCTTACGTCATCCGGTCGTGTTTTGTATGCGTCGGCAGCAGCCCGAAGAACTTGAGTGAACGACGGGATACCTTGGTGAGGTACTGGAGGAAAGTAGGTGCCTCCATAGAACGGAGTGCCTTCTGGAGTAAGGAACGCTGTTAGCGGCCATCCACCTCCACCTGTCATAGCCTGAACTGCTTTCATGTAGATCTGGTCGATGTCTGGACGCTCTTCCCGATCCACTTTCACATTTACGAAGAGTTCATTCATCAGTGCTGCTACAGTGTGATCCTCAAAGGACTCGCGCTCCATGACATGACACCAGTGACATGCAGAGTATCCGATCGACAGAAGGATCGGTTTGTTCCGAAGACGCGCAAGTGAGGTTGCCTCTTCACCCCACGGGTACCAGTCAACCGGGTTGTCGGCATGTTGCAGTAGGTACGGACTGGTCTCTTCAGCTAATCGATTCGACATCAGGTTTCAGTTATAGGTAGGGGCACACATTAGTATCGGAGGGAAGTGGCCAAAAGGAAAATGAGCCTTAGGGCTTCAAGAAAATCGTTGTAGAGCGGCTGAAGGCTGTCTAGCTTTAGGAATCGTGGCTGCCATCCCAGGCAGTTACCACCTCGAACAAATAGAGGGACTAGCCCTGTACCTGAAAATGGCAGGACTGGCACTCAGGCGCCCGCGCACAGTTCCGTACTTACTGAGGGCTGCATGGGCATTTCGATCTCGCGATTGGTACCGTAGGCCCCCATTTCTTCCTTTGCCTCCTGCTTCGTATATGAGATGGAGAATGGAAACGGCTTATGGGGATCCGGATATGGTCCCAACAGATGATGAGCTTGAACGGTATCTCCTTTGGACAGCCCGGATGAGAAATCAGATGAAGCAGGGGGACTGTGGCTAGGGTTGGATTGCTTCTAATAGTCGGAATTCTTGCAGTTTACTACTTCCCGGATTCTCGACTTATGCTGCTGGATGCGACAGAGCCATTAGTCTTACCAGTCATCAAATCGGGTGCCCTGGAAGAGATGGAGCGCATCGGGCGGAATGTGATTGAATATGAAAGTCTTACAGGGAGCGTCCCAGATCGCGGTGACTGGGTTTCTTGGCTTGATTTTCGCTATACAGCCGACGAGCAGCGTCGTGATCCCTGGGGTTCGGCGTATGAGCTTGTTGTTGCCACTGATTCAGTGATGATCATTTCCTATGGTCCTGACCGGGTACGTACAACGGAAGACGATTTCAAATTTGTTACAGCACGTGGCCGGCGATGAAGAAGAACATTGTGAGGGTAGCCCTAGCCCTGCCGGCGATTATTACAATTGCATTCGTCTCATACTGGCTTGGCCAAGAGATCGTCGAGGGTCGAAGTCCGAGCCTCTCGTCCTTCGCTTTAATCCACTTCGCTGGGTACCTCTTTTTCCTCTTAATGCCGGTAGAGGCACTAGTCCCGATCTATCAATTAGAAGGTCATGCTGGAGCGACATTGATTATGGTCGCTGTCTCCACGGCGATCGCTGGTGAAGTCATAGATTACTGTATTGGAAGAGCAGTTAGTCACCGAGTTATTAATAACATGATCGGCGAGATGCGTTACGCTCGTTTCAAGGGCAGTATCAAGAAGTGGGGAGGTTGGGCCATCTTATTTTTCAACCTCTTTCCTCTCTCGTCCTCGGTTCTGTCGTTGGTGGCAGGAATGATGCGGTACAGTGCTCGTCGGGCCCTTCTGTACAGCCTGGCTGGCCTGACATTAAAGTATTTTACAATCGTTTATTTATTCGATCTGGCGTCTTCGTGGATGACGTGAAGGTCTTCCTCACGTGTGTCCTTGTGGATGTCCGTGGGCTGGTCTGGCACTGAGAGGGAGTTGGCGCTTGCTGAACGTCGCACTCACTGGAAACGTTGCCTCTGGGAAGTCAACTGTCGCCGCACATTGGGCCCAATCGGGGATTCCCATAATCAGCGCCGATGAATTGTCCCGGCTAGTGGTACTCCCCGGAACTCCAGGAATCCAGGCAGTGCGAAACGTGTTCGGTGATAAAATACTTACTGCTGAAGGGACTCTCGACCGTGCAGGCCTCCGTGCAATTATCCTCTCAGATGAAGAAGCACGTAGAAAGCTAGAAGAGATCCTTCATCCACTGATTTGGGAGCGACGATACGAGTGGGTAGAAGCCAGGCGTGTTGAAGGCGAGCACTTAGTTATTTCTGAGATTCCCCTTCTTTTTGAAACAGGCAGGGAGGATGACTTCGATGTAATTGTATTTGTCGATGCTAAAGAGAGTGAACGGACTCAGCGTTTGATCCAGACTCGTGGGTTGAATAGTGAGGAAGCCAAACGACTTATCGGAGTCCAGATCGAAGCTTCGGTCAAGAGGCCAAGAGCGGATTATGTGCTCTCAAATAACGGCACACTCGAAGACCTGAATTCATCAGCAGATGAACTACTAAAAGAGCTTCAATCCCGTGCAAATATGGGAACGTTGTGCATGGACCTTCATCTTCACACTGCAGGGAGCTTCGATTGCTTATCTGATCCGGATGCTGTTCTTGATACTGCACTTGAACAAGGTTTAGGCCGTATTGCGATAACTGATCACAATGAGTTGGAAGTTGCTCTACAGATGGCCGACGCATACCCCGACCTGGTCATTCCGGGAGAAGAGATCAAGACGGAAGAATCCATCGATGTGATCGGCCTTTACTTGTCGGAATTAATCCCAAAGGGTACTCCCGCGATAGAAACAATCGGAAGAATTCGTGAACAGGGAGGCATCCCGTATCTTCCACACCCTTATGCGGCGGGCAAGAAGGGGGCAGGGGGAAGATTTGCAGAGGAGTTGGCTCCTCTCTGCGATGTCGTGGAAATCTTTAATGCGCGATTGCACCAACCGAAGCAAAACCGATTGGCAGGAGAGCTTGCTGAACGCCATGGGAGTCTTTGTGGCGGCGGATCGGATGCGCACACATTAGGAGAATTAGGCTCAGTCTCGGTTGAAGTACAACCACATCCAAACCAGGCTTCTGCGCTTCGTCTAGCTTTGGCTAAGGGGCGTATTACAGGGAGCGTCTCATCACACCTGGTCCATATTGCATCGACATGGGCTAAGTTCCGGAAGAAGTTTCCTATAGCACAAACCTGATAAGTGAGTAGCGGCATACTATTCATATGCCCTAGCTTAACAGGATCATTAGTCACCGAAGCGGTGACTGAATAACCACTCTAGGGTCAGGAGCCCACGGTGAACTACCGGGCGCCAGAAGGGCGTGCGGCGCAAGTTCGTAAAGTCAAGCAAGCACTCTTGGCTTCACGTTCAGCTATCCTCACCACCCATATAAACGCTGATGGCGACGGGGCAGGATGTGAAGCAGCACTCTCATCATGGCTCAGAGCCAACGGAACCGAGGCGTGGATCATCAATCCAACTCCGTTTCCGGATACATATCGCTTTGCTGTGGAGGATGAGCGTTGGATTGTACCCGCTGGATCTCCTCGTGCGCGAGACCTCTGTGCCGAGGCAGATCTTGCTGTGGTTTTGGATACTGGTGAGGTGCCACGAATCGGTCGCGCAAGAGACCTAATTAGAGAACTCCGAACGGTTGTGATCGATCACCATCAGCCGGGCGCACAGCCTATTGGCGGGATTTCTTTGCGTGACCCCGCCGCCGCTGCCACGGGCGAACTAATTTATGACCTTGTGCTTGCCGCCAACGGCCCTTGGACCGAGCAGGTAGCCCTGGGAATCTATGTTGCGATACTCACTGATACAGGATCATTTCGCTTCTCGAATACGACGCCAGACACGCATATCATGGCTGCGGAATTGATTAACAGAGGTGTCGATTCGGAGGATGTGTATAGTCGTATATACGGCAGAGCCCGGCTGCGTAAGTACCAGTTGCTAGGTGCTGCTCTCGAAACTCTGGAGACCGATGAAGAGTTCGGAATCGCTTGGATGACGATACCTGCAGATGCTTATGAAGCCCTAGAAGCCACGGCCGAAGACGTTGAAGGCATGGTGGATATCCCACGATCTATCATAGGTAATAAAGTGGCCCTTCTCTTTAGTAAGGCAGCGACCGGCGCAATAAAGATATCTTTCCGTTCAAGTGGACAACTCGATGTCAATCAACTTGCTCGCCAGTTTGGTGGTGGTGGACACATGAAGGCATCTGGAGCGATGCTAGAAGGACCACTTGAACGAGCGATCGAGAAGGTTCTAATGGCGGCGCGTGAGATGATTGCTCTTGACTCTGCTGAAGTCCTAAAGGTGGACACATGACGAGCACACAAGCAATTGAATCCTCTCGCGATCCTGGTGTACCGGAGGCCTTGCCTAGAGTCTTGATTCGTGTGCGTGACCATTTTGGTTCAGAGTTGATTGACAGACTGTGGCTATTTCCGCCAGTGCGACGAGGGAGACGTGAGCAAGGTTTAGTTGCAGTGAGTACCTTCCTTGAGGGACAAGAGCGAAGAGCTATGGTGACGGTAGCATATACAGCTGAACATTCGGGGGCCGGCGTGAGTATCGAAACCTCGTTTACACAGGAAGGAGAAGCTTTTCCTGAGCGATTTCCTGCGGTGATGCTAGGTGTCGTCGACCGAACCAGGGAAACCCCAGGAGAAGCACGAGAGGTTGAGATCTCTGGCTCGGGACAGAAATTTGAGGAGTTGATGGAGGATTTTGACGCTTGGATTGAGAGGGGGTCTGCGCTTTGAGTTTGGTTTCGACACGCCAACCGTTCATTCGACTTTTCGGTCGGTACCTTCGAGATGAGGGCCTTCCGGTAACACACCAGCGGGAAGCTATCGCCAAGATCGTTTTCGAATCTGATGAGCACCTGTCCGTGCATGATATTGAGCAGGCACTCAGAGATCGTGCAGGCAGGATTGGGAAGGCAACGATCTATCGCACGTTAGATCTTCTAGTGCGTAGTCGACTCGTAGAAGAGCACGATTTTGGCGAGGGATTCAAGCGTTATGAGCACAGGCTTTCTGAGAGTCCTATCCATGAGCATCTAATCTGTCTCGAATGCGGGAGCGTTTTAGAGTTCGAGAGTAGCGAAGTTTATGGTGTCGAAAACCGTGTTCGGCGCGAGCACGGTTTTGTCCCAGTTCGGCATAGGTTAGAAATATACGGGCTCTGCAAGGATTGTGATGAAGGGGGTGCCGAGTTGCCGGTTGGAGGCTTGACGTGCCCGATCGAGACGGCTTGAGCTAACTAGCCGCTTGCCTAACCGACGTGACCCGGATGCGTCCGGTCGTGGTGGCGAACGCTCTGATCCGGTGGAATTGCCCGGATTAGGTGATCTTCCATGGGAACTTCCACACACATTCCTCGGTCTCGATGAGGTAACTGCGAGCTTCGCTGAGGCTGCTGCTGTGATCCTTCCCGTACCGTATGAGGCCACTACTTCTTGGGGAGGTGGTACTAGACTTGGTCCTCGAGCGATTCTTGAGGCATCCCGTTACGTAGAATTATACGACCAAGAATTTGACTGTGAACCAGCTCAGTTACTGGGGATCCATACATTACCTGGACTGGAGCTTTCACGGGCTGGTCCAAAGGCTGCGATGGAAGAACTCCGTAATGCATATGCCAGGATCTCAGATGTGTGTGGTGACCGATTTCTTGTGATGCTTGGTGGTGAGCATTCGATTTCTGCTGCTGCAGTGCTTGCTCAGGCTGACCGATCTAATGAAAGACTCACTGTGCTGCAGCTCGATGCCCATGCTGATCTTCGATTACAGTATGAAGGGACAGCAGATTCACATGCCTCAGCGATGGCTCGAGTTCTGGAGTACGCTGATGTCGTTTCTGTAGGAGTGCGTGGAGTAAGTCAGGAAGAGGTCAATACCTCAAGCTCTAAGGCTGGCTCAACACTTATCTGGGCAGATGAGATGTGGGAAAGCGACGCATGGATGGACCGTGCTCTTGATGCTCTTGGCCCAAAAATTTACCTGACTTTCGATGTAGATTATTTCGACCCGGCTGTGGTCCCATCGACTGGCACCCCCGAACCGGGTGGAGCTTCTTGGTACGAGACTTTGCGATTTCTAAGGCGGGTCCTGACTGAGCGGGAGGTTGTTGCAGCGGATGTCGTCGAATTAGCACCCGCCCCAGGGATTCATGCTCCAGATTTTCTGGTTGCTAAGCTTGTCTATAAGCTCATTAATTATCGCTTCTGGGATCGGATGCCCTAGCGCTCGATGGTCAGCTGTATTTTTCTACGAGACGTTACAGGGGCAATCAGTGATGACTCAAGGTGTGCCCTAGATGATTGATCCAGCCATCAGAACACAGACTTCAGGAGAGCAGGAAAGAGGATTTCCTGCATCTGAAGTAGAGCGTGCAACTGGGTCAGAAACTCTGAGTGGCAACCAACTGGAACTCCAGTATGAGGGCTCAAGCACTTTTAGCTCGTGGCTTGAGGGGATCAGCCGTGCGCGGAGCATGGTTTACCTAGAGAATTATCTGATCCGTGATGACCGCGTCGGCCGCGCGTTTAGGGATGTGCTCATCGAAAAAGCCCGCAGTGGTATTCCAGTTTACGTTATCTATGACTGGGTTGGTTGCTGGGCGACACCCAGGTCATATTGGAAGCCTCTCAGAAAGGCGGGTGTGCATGTCCGAGCGTTCAATCCGCCTTCACTTGGGATTGGAGATCCGTTTGGGATCCTGAGACGTGACCACCGGAAGCTCATTGTATTAGACGGTAAGATTGCATATGTGGGAGGTTTCTGCTTGGGAGCGGAGTGGGAGGGGAGACCAAGCCATCCGGCTTGGCGGGATACTGCCGTCAAGATCTCCGGGCCTGCAGCAAGTGCGGCTGCACGTGCTTTTGAAGCTACTTGGCGCGGGACGGGTGGGTCACTCGGTTTGTCCCAGCAACTTCCTATTCTATCGGACGTTGGGGATACACCAGTTTGGCTTATCGAAGGAGAACCTGGCAGGACTCGGGTTTATCGCACAATCCACTGGATTACAGCGAGAGCGAAGGAGCGTATATGGATCACGGACGCCTATTTCGTGGCTCCCAGGTCTGTATCTGAAGCGCTAGGCGCGGCGGCCCAACAAGGAGTCGACGTGCGAATACTTGTCCCAGCTCACAATAATTGGCCATTGGTTGGAAGCCTTTCGCGGGGCGGATATAGATCTCTTCTAAAATCTGGAGTCCGGATTTTTGAGTGGCAGGGCCCCATGATCCATGCTAAGACTGCAGTTGTGGACGGTATTTGGTCACGCGTTGGGTCGAGCAACTTGAACTCTGCGAGCCTGATCGGGAATTGGGAACTAGATGTTGGTGTACTCGATACGAAGCTTGCCAGTCAGCTCGAGGAACTCTTTCTCACCGATCTGAGTTCCTCTATTGAGATCGTATTGCCTGCCCGGAAGCTAGAGCATGGAATCAAAATTTCTGAAAGCTCAAGTGCTATAGAATCGCTTGATCCTCAGGGTACATTGCCCGAAAGGATGATGCAGATCCGGACTTTGGGAACCATCCAGAGCCGTATCACGATGGCACCTCTTGTACGGGCCCGAGGAGCACTTGGTGACTCGTTGGCTGGAGATCGACCGATCGGACGTGAGGACAGGACGGTACTTGGTACGGTATCCGCTATCATTCTTTCAACTGCTATTATTGCGGCATTCTTTCCAACCTTTGTGGGTGCTATGGTAGCGGTCGTAGCGGGATGGTTTGGACTCACAACAGGGATTCGCGCGTACCTCCAGTCGCGGCGTGCGCGGAGTGAAGAGCAGGGAACACCAACAACTACAGAACTAGATTAGGAGGAAGAGCAACTCGTGAACGAAGTTGATCTTGGGATCTTTATTGCCTTCACAGCGGGAGTCTTGTCCTTTCTTTCGCCGTGTGTGCTGCCTCTTGTACCAAGCTATCTAACTTTTGTCACTGGCATGAGCTTGGAGGATCTTCAAGAAGGTGTGAACCGCAGAGCAACATTGCTCCACTCAACACTTTTTGTCAGCGGCTTCAGCCTAATCTTTATTCTCCTAGGGGCATCTGCGTCTTTCTTAGGACAGTTCCTACTCGCTTATGAACTTTGGATTGCACGCATTGGTGGTTTGATCATTGTGCTTTTAGGACTCCACCTTACAGGCGTATTTCGGCTGACACCGCTCATGCGTGAACGCAGAATCCACCTTAGTGACAAGCCGGCTGGGTATCTTGGGACCCTCGGGGTTGGCATGGCATTTGGGGCTGGCTGGACCCCATGCATTGGCCCGATTTTGGGTGCAATTCTAACATACGCTGGAACTCAGGATACTCTGTGGGCAGGAGTTGGGTTATTGACGGTCTACTCGGCAGGTCTCGCAGTTCCATTCTTGATATCGGCACTTGCGCTTGACTGGTTCCTCCAAGCGTTCAAGCAATTTCGGCACTTAATACCTCTAGTCGAAAAGAGTTCTGGGGTGCTTCTCATAATTCTTGGTTTACTGTTGATGACTGGTCGCTTCACAGTTCTGGCTGCATACCTAACCCGGTTCACTCCAGAATTCATCCTGAATCGGATATAAAGGTTTCTACCCCAGCCTCAGTAGAGCTAAAGAGGAAATGGGTGTGACATTCAGGTATTTAGGGTGAACTCAAGTCAGAATGATGCCAAAGTCAAACAAACTATTCACCCTAATATCTCTGCCTATAGGCCTGGGTGGTCTCAGGCGTTAGCCGTTGCAGCAACTACAGCTTCAAGGCCTTCCTCGAGCAATTGGCGCCTAAGCAGTCCTGTATAGGTCCCATTCTTAGCGATCAACTCGGCATGTGTCCCAGATTCAACAATGACTCCTTGATCTAGAACAAGGATTTTGTCGGCACGCATTACCGCGGACACGCGGTGGCTAATTATGAAAGACGTGCGGCCTGACATTATTTCCTGCAGGTCATCGAGTATTTGTGTTTCGGTATGGGTATCAACTGCGCTCAGCGCATCATCAAGCACTAGTACCAAGGGATCACGAGCTAAGGCCCTGGCTAGGGTTGCTCGCTGTTTCTGTCCTCCCGATAAGTTGATTCCCCGTTCACCTAACACAGTCTCATAACCGTTAGGAAATTCAGTGATTTGCTCGTGCAGTTGCGCCATCTTCGTCGCATATGTGATATCACTAATTCCATCATGAGCTGGCTCAGCAAAGCCGTTATCACTGCCCATGCTGATGTTGTTCTCGATAGTATCCGAAAATAAGAAAGGGTCTTGGGGCACCATTCCGATCTTTGCCTTAACCTCGGATGGATCTAGTTCAGTCAGTGGGATTTCATCGAAAAGGATAGTGCCGTCAGTTGGATCATAGATGCGGGCCAAGAGAGTGATCAGCGTGCTTTTCCCAGAGCCTGTCGGCCCAACGATCGCAATCGTATCTCCGGGGTTAGCGATAAAGCTCACATGGTCTAGTACAGTCCGGTCTGTATCAGGATAGACAAAGGACACATCGCGAAATTCGATTTTGCCTTTTGCACTTATCAATGAACGGGGTTGTTTCGGTATAGCTACGGATGCTTTAGTGGCTAAGATCTTGTTGAGTCTGCCCATCGAAGCAGCACCTCTCTGGTACAGGTTTACAACCCAACCGAGCGAGATCATTGGCCAGACGAGTAACGCCACATAGAGCCCGAAGGCCACGTAGTCCCCGATACTGATCGTGCCAGCGATGACCTCCAGTGCGCCTATCCAGGTGACAAATACCATTGCGAACCCTGCAAGCGTGACGAGCACAGGGTGGAATGCACCTGCAGTGAGTGCGAGGTCCATGTTTCTAGTGCGATAGTGCTCGTTATGCCCGTCAAACTGCCGCTCTTGCTCTTTTTCTTGCGTGTAAGCCCGGACGATGCGTACCCCGGTCAGGTTATCCTGGACAAAAGTTGAAAGAGAGGCGAACTGCTTTTGTATCTCCTCGAATCGATTGTGTATCATCCTGCCGAATACGATCACAATAGGAGGTAGCGCAAGCATGGGGATCATCGCGTAAAGAGTTAGCCTCGGACTGATCCAAATCATTAATGCCAGGGTAAATATGAAGCTCGCTGCTGTGTTCACTGTATACATGATGGCTGGACCCACAGCCATGCGAACTGCCAGTGTATCGTTTGTAGCGCGGCTCATGAGGTCGCCAGTTCTAGTTCTGCCGTAGAATGTCGCGTCGAGAGCAAGCAGATGTTGAAAGAAGCTGTTCCGGAGATCGCACTCGATGCGGCGACTCATTCCGTTCAAAAGTTCGCGCATGCCGTAACGGGCCACCCCACCAAGGATTGCGAATAGAATCAAGGTGGCCGCAAAAGAGGCGATTCTGATTCGATCGACATCGGGCGCTTGAAGTCCATCAATCGCAAGCTTGATGAGTAATGGTCCTGCAACCTGAAATATATTGGCCAGAAGAACTAAGAAGAGCCCCCAGCGGAATACTTTCCTGTAGGGTTTGAAGTACGGCAGGATCGCTCGAAGCTCACCCATGATTGCGGTTTTCCAAGGTAGAAGCCAAGGGTATTTGCAGTTCCAAAGTTAGTACCCTATTGCTTGACCACCCCGGCGCGGATCCGACCACGCTTTGAGAAGTCCACCATCTACGATAATCACTTGAGCGTCTCCAGACATGCCAGTTCGCTCGACAAGGGTGTGGCCCATCGCTTGAAGCTGAGCTACGGATTCAGGGGCTAGGCCTGCCGGCTCGAAATAGATCTGGTCTGGTAGATGTTGGTGATGTATCCGTGGAGCATTGACGGCGTCTACTACATTCATGCCGTAATCAAGCACATTCGAGATTGTCTGGAAGACTGTTGTAATAATTGTTCCACCACCGGGTGTGCCGGTGACCATGCGCAGTGTCCCGTCTGGGTTAACCACCACGGTAGGCGTCATTGCTGAGAGCATTCGCTTACCAGGGGCTACAGCATTGTTTTCTCCTTGAACTAAACCAAACTGGTTCGCGGTTCCCGGCTTCGCAGCAAAGTCATCCATCTCATTATTGAGTACAAAGCCAGCACCAGTCACTGTCACCTTGCTACCGTACCAAGAGTTGATCGTTGTGGTGACTGCCACTGCGTTACCTGCACCATCCACAATTGAATAATGCGTTGTGTTTTCTCCTTCCGCGGGTCCTTCCATCCCTGGACCGATTTCTATCGAAGGCGTAGCTGAGGTTTCTGATATCGTCGATGCACGGATGCGAGCATAGGCTTCGGAGGTCATACGGTCTATTGGCATATCCACAAAGTCTGGGTCCGCTAGGTAGTGATTCCGATCAGCATACGAACGTTTCCACGCTTCAGCATACAGATGGAGCATTCTCGGTCCATGCCAATCCATCGAACCCAAATCGTAACCCTCCAGGATATTTGCCATTTCCGCCATCGTTGCTCCTCCTGACGATGAGGGCGGCATAGAGATGACCGTATGACCCCGGTATGTGAAAGAAATAGGCTCTCGCCATTCAGCCGTATACTCTGTTAGGTCCTGAAGCGTGATGATGCCCCCACCGCGATCCATTTCTGCTACAATCAAATCAGCGGTTTTACCTTTATAAAACCCGTCCGGTCCTCCGTCCCTGATTCTCCCAAGAGTTGTTGCCAAATGCGGTTGCCGAAGCGTGTCACCTACCAGCGGTGGCTGGCCGTCTCTAGGTAAGAATTGTGCGGCAGATGCGGGGAAATCCAATAACGACTCCACCATGGTTGAGCTAAGTGAGCCCAAGAAGCGCTCCTTCACCTCGAAGCCGTTGGCGAGTTCGACAGCAGGGGATACAAGGTCTTCCCAATCGATTGACCCAAAGCGTTGGTGGGCCTCCCACATACCGGCCACACTCCCAGGCACCCCCGCTGCTAGGTGTCCGATGACAGATTTGTCTGTGAGATTTCCTTCCTCATCTAGATACATGTCGCGGGTTGCTGCTAAGGGTGCTTTTTCCCGGAAATCCAGAGCTGCAGAGGTACCGTCAGCCATACGAGTTACCATGAAGCCACCACCACCGATATTTCCGGCTTCGGGGTTCACTACCGCAAGAGCAAAGTGGACTGCAACCGCAGCATCTACTGCGTTGCCACCTGCCCGCATTACGTCGACGCCAATGCGACTTGCCAGTTCATCAGTTGATACAACCATACCGTTCGATGCAGTGACTGGTTCTTCCGTCTCGCTGAACATCCATCCGTCAGGGAATACGGCTCTGTCATCGACCGCTGAAGCATCTGTGAAGCAAGAAGTGACTACTAGAGCGCTGAGGAGGAGTGCTACAAGTTGGCCCGTTATGGAAACCCTAGTCTTGTTCATGATCCTTAATATCCGCGTGGTTTACATTGCCGGGTTCGCGCGGCACGAAGTACTGTTCCTGAGTCCGGGAAGATCAGCACGTTCCTAGCTACCGACAAGCGCCCATGCGGGATTCCAGACTCACTGAACAACGAAACCCTAAATCAACGAAGATTGACAAGTTAGATATCCTCGGGATTGTCGATCTTATCAATAATGAAGATCGGTTGGTGGCAGAGGCTGTCAGCGATGAAAGAGAAGCCATCGCGAGAGCGATCGAGCTTGTGGAAACGGCGTTAAGAACTGGAGGCCGGCTTATCTATGTCGGTGCTGGAACCTCAGGTCGTTTGGGTGTTCTCGATGCAGCGGAGATGCCTCCTACATTTGGGATTGATCCAGAGAGGGTACACGGTGTCATTGCTGGTGGATATCAGGCACTTGTGCGGTCTCAAGAGGGGGCAGAGGATCACCCTGAAGATGGTGTGGAAGCGATCAACAACTTAGATGTAAGCCAGAGGGATTTTGTTCTCGGAATAGCCACTTCCGGTTCTACACCCTATGTGCACGGAGCACTTAGCCGGGCGCGCGAGCTTGGTGCTAGAACTGGGTTCTTGCTGTGCACATCACCACCTGCGTCTCTTCTATCAGAGCATGACGTCGTGATAGCACCACTAGTAGGAGCTGAAGTGATTACTGGCTCAACGCGTATGAAAGCGGGAACGGCCACCAAGCTAGTCTTGAATACGATTACTACGGGTGCCATGGTCCGTATTGGAAAAGTTTATAGCAACCTGATGGTGGATTTACAGGTCACATGTGAGAAGCTTAGGGATCGAGGTGAGCGTATTCTATCAGAATTATTGAACCTCGATCAGCCAGCAGCAGCAGCACTTCTTGATCGCGCGAGTGGCGATGTTAAGACCGCACTTGTAATGGCCCATTTGGATATTGATGCGAAAGAGGCCTTGAGTCGCTTGGACGCTGCTGGTGGAGTTATCAGCACAGTAATTGGAGATCTCTAGGGGTGAATACAAGTAACCCCCGGTATACCCGTCGAGTGTTCTTGCCACTCGTACTCTGTATTTCTACAGCAGTGATTGTGGTTGCGTTCAATCCTGCTCCTCACAACGGTGGTGATAACGCAGCTTATGTAACACTGGCTTTTTCGTTGGCTGAGCACGGAACATATACTGATCTTTACGATCCCGCGGAAATGCCCCATACGAAGTATCCACCGGTCTTTCCAGGCTTGCTTGCGCTGATGCTTCTACTGGGAGCAAGAACCTGGAGTGCTCTGAAGACGGTTTCAGCAGTATTCACGATCGCTGCGGTTGGGTTCACTTATTTGTGGGCGGAGCGGCGCCTGGGTGCAGTTGGTGCGTTGGGGTTGTCAGTCATGCTCGCGATTTCCCCAGCTTTGGTGTACTACAGCCATTGGATTCTGTCCGACCCGATCTTCTTGTGCTTTACGATGGCTGCACTCTGGGCGCTTGAGCGTTCAGAACAGGAAAGTGCATCTGTGTGGTGGCTGGTTGGTGGGGTTGCGACAGTTGGTTTGGCCTACTTTACGAGGTCTGCTGGGCTTCCGCTTTTGTTTGCTCTCTTCGGTTGGCTTGCTCTGCGTCGTAAATGGCTACCCCTCACGTTTTCGTCCATTGCGATGGGCGTACCTGCACTCCTTTGGTGGATACGTGGACGCGGGGAGGGTATAGGTGAGTACACAAGCGAATTTTGGATGGTAGATCCTTATCAGCCTGCGCTTGGAACAGTCAGCTTTGGGGGACTCTTAACTAGAGCATTCAATAACCTTTGGACCTATGTGAGTAGCCATGGACCTGGAGGGATCGTTGGAGGCAGCGGAACTCTGGTTACAGTTTTCGGGATAGGGTTAACCGGCTTCGCATTAATCGGATGGGCTCGATCCATAAGAACTCGTAGAGGGCTGACAGAGATCTTCCTGCCTTTGTATGCGGGCTTGATATTGCTTTGGCCAGAAGTATGGTCAGGGGACCGCTTCGCACTTCCGCTGTTCCCACTCCTTTTTCTTTTTGCAGCGCTCGCCCTCGGTGAAGCGGTAAGTAGGCGAGGTAGCCTGGCGCAACATGCAGTTTTCGCGCTTGTAATTGCATTCGTACTTCTTCCAGCTGGCAGAACCTGGCTCAGCTCGGGCGAACAAGCATCGACATGTCGCCGCATCATGAACGATAGCGGACCCTGGGGGTGTTATGGTTCAGGTGTGTCAGAGTTCGCTGAGGCGGCAGCTTGGATGCAGAGCTCGCTCCCTGAAGGTTCTTCGGTGATGACACGAAAACCCCGCTTGTTTTATTTGATGTCAGGATTGACCAGTCGAACATTCCCCTTTGATGACAACCCAAGCGTGCAGCTTACCGAAGCGGATCGTGTGGGTGCCCAATATATCTTACTCGATAATTGGGACGGGCTTTCGAGTCTCTATGTGGGGAGAGCCCTCCAGCAGAATCCCCAGGCGTTCTGCTCAGTTAGAGGTTTTGGCTCTAGGCAGGGCAGTACCCATTTATTGGGTATTAAGGACGAGGCTTCTAGGAGCGAAAGCGCGCAACTGCAAACACAAGAGATTAGACTAGGTGTTTGTCCAGGCAGCTATATTCGAGGTGACCCCGACGAGCGCTACCTTTCTTCGTCTTCTACGAAAATCCCATTGCTCGAGGCACTAGAGCCGTAGAGCAGTGCGAGGATCACTCCGAAAATGACGTGTTCCGCATAGCTGCGATTATGAGAATCAAATTCTTCCAGAAAATTTTCCAGAGCAGAGTGGGGGTGTTCGGAGTCGTGGGCAGCCAGCAGCTGAGAGAGTCCCCCCATCGGGTTAACTGCGTATTCGATGGTTCCGTAAAGTGCCCCTTTTAACACCGTGGGACCAGGCATCTTTGGTTCTAAAATCGCACCATACAAGAGGCCCTGTCTAATGCCTGCCAAGAGACGATCCCCGGTTTCTCGATCCAGCTTAGGAGCTTCAGAATTACGAACTGCGGGGCTTATTAAGTCCAATATGAGAGCTGAAACTGCGCCGGCCGCACCTGCTCTCACTAAGCTACCCAGGGCAGTCTTATGTCGTGGCTTCCAAGTCCTCAGCAACTTCGAGAGAATAGCCATAGCTTCGGGGGTTGCCAGCTCCTTAAGCGGTAGCCAGTTGATGTGGGCATCTTCTGATGTGTTGTGCCCTACAGGACTAGGACGATCCTTCAATATGCGGACCGCTTCAGTAGCGCCGGGAGATATGCTCCGTAAGCGTTCGAGCGCGTAACCGAGATGGAACCAATAGTTCTGCTTCGGGGGCATATGAGATGTTGATGAGGTGTACCAGTAAGAGAAGGGTGGGGACCAGTAAAGATCTAATCAAGATCATTTCTATAACCGCATGTCTGATGTTGCTCTTAATGCCGGTCCGAGCCCAGGTACCACCTGACGAGTCATGGCGTAGCATTGAAACGCAACACTTCCGTGTAACTTTCCCTGAGCACCTTGAAACACTTGGGCGTCGCGCTGCCGATAGGGCAGAAGAAGCCTATCGTGAATTGTCCACAGCCTTGATCGAACCACCTGACAGCCCGATCGATCTCCTACTGACAGATCACGCAGATGTCTCTAACGGCTTTGCTCGGGTTACACCTTCGAATCGGATTGTTATCTATGCTCGCCCTCCCGTCGATGACCCGGGATTGGGCCATATCGATGAATGGTTGGAGCTGGTTATCACACATGAGCTTGCTCACATCGTGCAACTGGATTACACACAAAATCCTATCGGTAAGCTTGCGAGAAATATTTTCGGTCGGGTTTCAGCTCCATGGCCTTTCTTCCCGGGCAGTGGTACCCCGAGATGGCTCACGGAAGGGCTTGCGACTTGGTACGAGTCAAGCCTGACAGAAGCGGGAAGAGTGCGTGGGACCTTCTATGAAATGATACTCCGGACCGCAGCTCTTGAAGGTCGTCTGGAAACTATTGGTCAGACACAAGGAGAGTCCCCAGAGTGGCCCGCTGGAGTTAGGCCATATGCATATGGATCTCTATTTTTCGATTACCTCACTGACAAGTACGGTGCAAGTCTTATGGGGTCGTTCACCAAGGCAATAGCAGGCCAGTGGATCCCCTATAGAATCAATTCTGCGGGTCGAAAAACATTCGGTTCCTCATTATCTGAAGAGTGGTCCCTATGGACAGAAGGCATTCGTTCCAGGATAGCTGGACTTGACTCACAACTGGAACAATATGGCCCGATTACGATTCCTGAACGGCTGTCAGATGGAGGACGCTGGGCCCTGCGGCCCAAAGTGTCACCCGATGGCCGTTGGTTAATCTACGCCCGCTCAGATGGTCGCTCAGATTCCCAGCTTGCTTTCAGCCTGATAGATGGTGCAGGAACTCGTGAATTCACTCGAACTAATGGTCTTGCAACATATGACTGGACTCCTGAAGGATCAGTCGTCTTTGCTCAGCTCGAATATGCTGACCGGTATAGGCTGTTCGACGACCTGTACGAGGCACAGGCCGATGGCACTACGCGGCGCATCACCGAAGGAGCTCGTCTGACAGATCCTTCGGTAAGCCCTGATGGTTCTTGGGCTGTTGCAGTCTCTGGGGGCGGAGGCTCCAATGGTCTCGCCTTACTTGATCTTGAAAGCGGTGAGGTGAATGACTTTGTAACCTCTGATCCTGACTCTCACTGGGCATTCCCGAGCATCTCACCCAATGGCCGCTGGATAGCGGCTACGCGTTGGAAAACTGGAGCACTCCATGATGTCGTAGTACTAGATAGTAATGGGCTGGTTGTAGCTGAGATTACGAATGATCGGGCGATTGATCTCGCTCCGGAGTGGAGTCCTGACGGGAATTACCTGATCTGGGCGTCGGATCGTACGGGCATCTTGAATATACTTGCGGTGCCCTTTGATCAGGAGTTAGCGCGAGCCGGGCCGCCTATACTCCTGACAAATGTCCGAACTGGTGCGCTGTATCCTAGCGTAGATCCGAGCGGACGTTGGCTTTATTTCAGTGGTTATCACTCTGATGGATGGGAAGTGGAACGAGTACCCTTTGATCCGGAAACAGCTGTCAGTGCCCCTCCAACCGATGCTCGGTTTAACAGATTGGAGGATCCAGAACCACCAGGTTTATATGAGGGGGAAGTTGAGAAATATTCGGCAGGCTCAACGTTGGCTCCCCGCTACTGGGAACCTCTCTACAGTGAAGCTGTGCGGACACCCGAGATCCGAACTGAGGATCTATACATCCGCAGCCGTCAACTACTAGGCCCGGCCATAGGCATACAGACTTCGGGTATCGATCTGGTGGGAAGACATGAATGGGGAGCTTCTGCTCGTGTCTTTACTAGCGGGAGTCGTGCGGATGCGGGATTTCAGTATACGTACGCCGGACTAGGTAACCCTCGCCTGAGCTTAAGTGCAAACAATCGTTGGGGTCGTGGCAAGAATTCAGCACTTGTAACACAACGTAAGGACGAGGCTTTACTTGATACACTGTTTGTTCTTAAGCGTGCTAGGAGCCTCACCGCGAGTGCACAATTCCAGCACCGAAAGTGGCGAAATTCTCTGTCCGTCACTCTTTCTGCAGGCGTGCTCTGGGAAAAGCTTGAATTACTGGACAACTCTCTGGAGCCGGAAAATAATTATCGTCTCAATCGTCCACAAAATAGGATGAGCGATCTGAGCATTGCCCTTAGCTACTCGACTGCTCGGTCGCACGCCTATCAGGTCGGTGGCTCTGAAGGGGTCGTTTTATTCGCGAGAGCTAGGACTCGTAGTAGTCTGAATCTGCCGGATTCCTTGGTCGGGTTGAGCGGATTAGATAGCTCAGTCGATGAGGTTATCGGTCGGGCTCGAGTGTATGTGCCACTAGGTATAACCGGGTATGCTCCTCATGTGCTTGCTCTTCAGACAAGCTTTGGGTTGGGCAGGGGGCCTAACGCGACAGCTGGTCACTTCGACGTGGGTGGAGCTTCAGGGAGTCAAGAACAGGTCACTGGCAGATCGCTTTTTGGTGGGACACCGATTTTTTTCCCTATACGTGGCTATCCAGAATCCGCTCGCTACGGACGCTATGCTTGGGCAGCCTCAGCAGAGTATCGGATACCACTCGCGCTAATGAATTGGGGCCTCGGTGCCTGGCCACTCCATTTTGATCGAATCACTGGGTCGATATTTGCCGACGGCGGTAATGCTTGGGGACCCCGAATGTCCCCCGGTGGCTTCCAGAATCCACGACGCGAGGCACTGTATTCGGTGGGCGCAGAGGTCACAGCAGAGCTTTTGTCGTTTTATCACATCAATATGTTGGTTCGTACTGGAGCGGCCCTTCAGTTGGCCGGGAACAAGAAAGTCCAATTCTATGTGAGGCTCGGTATGCCCTTTTAAGCGCATACTATCCAAAATGTCCTCCAAAATACCCGAACATAATCCGTATATTCCTCTAAAGTACTAGCAGATTTAGTCATTTTAGGCTGGATTAAAGAAAAGTATTGACCACAAGATATTGCACTCGTATTATGGCTTCGCTCAGTATCTAGTGGTCCACTGAGCAGTTTTCCACAAGAAATATCGCGGCGGGAGAGGGTTCCCGCCGTTTTTCAACGCCTGTTTTAAGCTTTTTCCACAATTCTATCTCGATTAGAGCCTAATTCGCGCTATGCCAACCGTTCATCAACCTCGGCCACCAAGGGAATCAGTCATCTTCGATGACGTACTTCCAACTGACCTTCCTGAACCAACATTAACTGAAAATGCGCGGATTGTTCTAGCTCGGCGCTATTTGAAGAAGGATGCTGAGGGTAACCCTACCGAAGAACCAGAGATGATGTTTTGGCGGGTTGCACGAACCATAGCTGGAGTGGATGAAGAATATGGGTCATCTGAGACTGCGGTAGAGGAATTGGCCAGGCAGTTCTACGGTCTAATGGTCAGGGGAGAATTTGAACCGAACTCACCTACATTGATGAATGCTGGTCGGCCGCTAGGACAGCTGTCAGCTTGCTTCGTACTACCCGTAGAAGATGCACTTTCTAACGGTAGAGCTGGGATCTACGACACCCTCACATCAATGGCTCTGGTACACCAATCCGGTGGCGGTACTGGTTTCTCCTTCTCACGCCTCAGGCCTGAGGGTGAAACCGTGCGCTCCACTATGGGTGTGGCTTCCGGTCCGATTTCCTTCATGAAGCTTTATGATGCAAGCACGGACGTAGTAAAGCAGGGAGGAACACGCAGGGGCGCAAATATGGGCATCCTGCGCGTCGATCACCCAGATATCCGTAGCTTTATCACCTGTAAGAATGACACATCTCAAGTGACCAACTTCAATATCTCGGTTGCCATCACTGATGCTTTCATGGAAGCGGTCTCGAAGGGTAGTGAATACGACCTCATTAATCCGAAAAGTGGAGAGGTTGTGGGGCAAGAAAATGCTCAGGAAATCTTTGATAAGATCATCTATGGAGCTTGGCTAACGGGTGAGCCTGGAACGTTTTTTATAGACCGAGCAAATGAACATAATCCCGTGCCAAAACTGGGAAGCTATGAGGCAACAAACCCTTGCGGGGAGCAACCGCTTCTAGCATACGACGTGTGTAATCTTGGCAGCATTAACTTAGGTAAATTCGTAAAAGAAGAAGCGCACCCAGGAATCGATCCTGAGGAGGGTATCGATTGGGAGGGACTGCGGCGGGTTGTTCATCTTTCTACTAATTTTTTAGACAACGTCATTGATGCCAACGTCTACCCACTCCAACAAATTCACGAATTAGCACAAGATATTCGTCGTATTGGGCTGGGTGTCATGGGTTGGGCTGACATGATGATCCGCCTTGGTATAGCATACGATTCGGAGGAGGGGGTAGCTCTTGGGCAGCGTGTGATGGGGTTTGTGGATGAAGAAGCCCGAAGAGCCTCAGAGAAATTAGCGGAAACAAGAGGTGTCTTCCCAGCGTGGGCAGAGTCGATATGGGGTCCTGATGAAAGTGCTCCAGTTGGCTCCGATGGTGATCGCATTCGTCCAGAGCGGAAACTACGGAACTGTAACCTTACTACGGTGGCGCCAACCGGAACAATTTCGATTTTCGCGGGCTGCTCCGGCGGTATTGAACCCTTATTTGCTGTAGCTTTTATGCGGAATCAGGCCGGTGTTTTAATGCCAGATGTGAACCCGGACTTCATTCGGGTTGCTAAGGACGGTGGCTGGTATTCTGAAGACCTCATGGAGCAAATTGCAGAAGAAGGACATATCCACTTCGACGAGGTCCCGGAAGAAGTTCAGCAAGTGTTTCGGACGGCACACGATATTACCCCTGAATGGCATGTGCGCATGCAAGCAGCATTTCAGGAGCATACAGATTCTGCAATTTCTAAGACCACAAATTTCCCCAGCGATGCGACAGCCGAAGACGTGCGTGAAATCTATGAGCTCGCGTATAGCCTTGGTTGTAAAGGGGTTACGGTCTACCGGGATGGCGCTCGGGAAGGGCAAGTGCTTTCCACTGGTAAAACGGATCACAGTGGACAGGCTGCCGCCCAAAACATATCCGAGCTGGAGCACTCTTTGGCCGACGCTCGTGAAGAAGCACATAACCTTAGGATTGAGGTTGAACGTCTTAAACACGAACTGATTGGAGAGGACGAGACACTGGGGGCGGCTAGGCAAAAGCGTCAACGGCCAGAGGCTCTCCAAGGTTACACGATGAAGGTGAATTCCCCACTCGGTGACCTTTATGTGACGATTAACGAGGATGATCACGGAAAGCCATTTGAGGTTTTCTGCACTTTGGGCAAAGCTGGTGGAGCTGCGAATGCAGATGCAGAGGCAATTGGCCGTTTGATGTCGTTAGCTCTTCGGTCCGGTATCCCTATCAGCCAAGTGAAAGATCAACTGCGTGGAATCTCCTGTGACCGGGCAGTGGGATTAGGAGCGAATAAAGTGCTTTCGGCGCCCGATGGCATTGGACAGGCGATCGAGCGCTATCTCGAGCAGAAGGATGGAGTCCAGGAAGCCTTGCCTCTGGTGGTTAGCACGGAGGGAGGAGTACAGACACAGGCGGCTGTCAGCGCAATTGGTGGTGATCCGTCACACCTTGATACGTGCCCGGAGTGTAACTCAGCCCACTTCGTGTTTGAGGAAGGATGTAAGAAGTGCCACGTTTGCGGGTACTCTGATTGTGGATGATCTTTATCAGGTTGCTTAGCTAAGAATCAGTCTCACGCCCCCCACGGCGCCGGCGGCAGGGTTTCAATCGGCTCAGTCAGGTTGAACTCAAGACGAACACGGCGACCCGTGATCTGATTCCTGAGAGAATACAAGAATGTTCGACCTGCATTGATCTCAAGAGTCCAGATGTGGTCTGTTGCAGTGGGCACTAGCGATGCGGTATGAGCATCGGCTGGAAAATCCTGGCGAGAGCGACTTCCCGGGCTCGTAGTATCCCCGCCGTACTGCGTTATTTCGTCTTCCGTGCCGTCCTCGTGTCTGTGGTCATGCTTGAGGCGCAGACCGTCAGCTTGTCGAGAGATGACCCAAGTTCTTGAGTGATCATTTCCTACATGGAAAGGAATTCTGACTAAGTCCTCCTGGCACTCTCGCACGTGCATAATGAGTACTTGGTTTGTGAGCAATTCATCGGATGGATTAGCCTCAATGAGCTGCCCTGGGAATGCCTGACCGCATAGTTCCTGGAGCGTCGCCCAAAACTCATCATATGTGGTGCTGGGAGCACCTCGTACTGTAGAGGACTGAGTGGTGTCATCCTGTGTGCATGCCATCGCTAGACAAAGGATTGCCACAGAGATAAAGGAATTTGCGTGCCAAAGCACAGGATATTTTGAGAGCATAGCTAGGGTAGACTGACAGCCTGAGTGAAGTGTCATCACAAAGTGCTAGGTTATTCTATTAACCGGAAGCGGTTAGTATGCTAAGACTGTCTCGGATGCAGGTATTATGCGCTCAAACTTGAGTTACTTGACGACCATCCTCGTCATTACAGCATGTGGAGGAGACATCCCTCAAGGCCCCACACCGGGTCGTCCTTCTTTCGCAGGCCAGCAAGCCCAAGATCTAGTTGAGCTTCAAGTCAGCTTTGGCCCGCGTATACCAGGTACAGTTGGTCACGATCGCCAACTTCGTTGGATGCTTGCACGACTTGATTCGTTCGCGCCAGAAGTCATAGCTGACACCTTTACTTATGTAACCACATACTCAGACTCACTTACTCTTGTGAATGTGCTTGCTCGTTACCGTCCAGAGGCAGAGAGGCGCCTTCTCTTGCTTGCCCATTGGGATACCCGGCCACGCGCAGATCAGGCGAAAGATCCAGCCCAGCAGGAGTTGCCCGTTCCAGGTGCGAACGATGGAGGCTCGGGTACCGCAGTATTGCTGGAATTGGCCCGGATCATGTCTGATGCCCTACCGCCGCTAGGTGTAGATCTCCTATTTGTGGACGGAGAGGACTATGGTCCTGAGGCAGCAGATATGTTTATTGGAGCCCGAAGATATGCGGATCGGTTGTCTTTCCTGAGTCCAGGTGAGAGGCCAATGTACGGAGTTCTACTGGATATGGTTGGGGATGCAGATCCGAGCTTTCCGATAGAGGGCTATTCCGCTCAACATGCACTGCCTGTAGTACAGAAAGTCTGGAGGACTGCAGCGAGACTGGGTTACTCCAAAATCTTTCCTGAATCTGTTGGAATTCGATTGAGTGACGATCACGTACCGCTCAATGAGGCGGGTCTTCAAACCGTCGATATCATCGACTTCACCTATGGTGGTTCAGATAATATTTACTGGCACACGCCAGAGGACATCCCTTCAAATGTTAGTGCCGTAACGCTGGAAATCGTCGGAGAAGTCATAACCGAGTTGATCTATTCAGGGGGGTAGGCCTCTGAGTCTTCATCCTGTAGAATCCCAACCCCAGCTACAGATCACTTTCCTTTTTCCAAAGGGCGAGGCTGATGTCATACACTAGCACTGCCCGTGTTGCAGTTGTGCAGACCGCGGCCATCCCTTTCGATCTCGATGCCACGGTTAAGCATGTTTGTTCCGTGACTGCTGACGCGGCAAAACAGGGAGCTCACCTCGTTCTGTTTCCTGAAGCCTATGTCGGTGGATACCCTAGGGGATTGGCCTTTGGGACCGCAGTTGGGGGTCGTTCCGAAGCTGGCCGAAGAACTTGGGAGCGGTATTGGGCCACTTCGATAGAGGTTCCAGGGCCTGAAGTCGACCGTATGAGAGAGGCAGCGGCTGAGGCGGGTATTTTCCTCTGTGTGGGCGTTGTGGAGAGGGACAGTACCTATGGCGGAGGTACGCTCTTTTGCACCCTGCTCTACATCGGTGCAGATGGATCACTACTTGGAAAGCACCGCAAGCTAAAGCCGACAGCGGCTGAGCGTTTGATCTGGGGTGAGGGGGATGGGAGCACGCTTACTGCGATCGAGACTCCTTTCGGCAAAGTTGGTGGCCTGATCTGCTGGGAGAACTACATGCCATTGGCCCGCATGGCGATGTATGGCAAGGGGGTTGAGATCTATCTTGCCCCCACGGCTGACTCCCGCGAGCGCTGGCTGTCTACTCTGCAACACATCGCACTAGAGGGCAGATGCTTTGTGCTGGGCTGTAATCAGTATGTCCGACGGGACATGTATCCAGCTGATTTGGAGATCAAGTCAGACCTCGAAGAGTGGCCTGAAACATTAAGCCGAGGTGGCTCAGCTATTTATAGCCCTCTAGGAGAGTGTTTGGCTGGGCCGCTATGGGATCAAGAGGGTATGCTGGTCGCAGACTTAGATATGTCAGCTGTCCCACGCAGTAAATTTGACTTCGATGTGACTGGACATTACGCCCGCCCTGATGTTTTTCGGCTCGAGATAGACGAGTCTCCTAAGCCCCCGGTAGGTTGAGCACTAAACTTAGTACATCAGATATCGGATCGACTGGCCCGCTCAGGTACGATTTAGTATACTAACTAAGTGCATAATAATGCAGATAGGGAGAGATGATGACGCAGGCGACAATGTCTAGAGCGGAAGGGTTTTTGACGGAAGTCGACCGCTACAGTGCGCATAATTACCATCCCCTTCCAGTGGTTCTGGAAGGCGGAGAGGGTTCTTGGGTGTGGGATGTGGATGGAAAGCGGTACTTGGATATGCTAAGTGCTTATTCAGCGCTCAATCAGGGGCACCGGCACCCTTTAATTATCGATGCAGCATTAGCGCAAATGCAGAAACTGACGTTGACGTCACGAGCATTCCACAACGACCAGATGGGGCCATTCTTAAATAGACTGTGCGAGGTGACAGGCTTCGAAAAAGCGTTACCGATGAATACAGGGGCTGAGGCTGTAGAGACAGCGATCAAGATGGTACGAAAGTGGGGTTACAAGGTAAAAGGAGTGCCCGAAGACCGAGCTGAAATCATAGTTTGTGACAACAACTTCCACGGACGAACCACGACTATAGTGGGCTTTTCGTCTGAAGATCAATACAAAGATGGATTCGGCCCGTTCACCCCTGGCTTCGTGGAAATCCCATACGGGAACTCTAAAGCGCTCGAAGCGGCGATCAATCAAAACACGGTTGGTTTCTTGGTAGAACCACTTCAGGGTGAAGGTGGTGTTGTTGTTCCGCCACCAGGATTCTTGAGCACGGCAAGGGAACTGTGCACGGCGAACCAAGTTGCCTTCATGGCTGATGAAATCCAAACGGGGTTGGGTCGCACTGGAAGAATGTTCTGCTGCGACTGGGAGTCGGTTCGTCCTGATGTCCAGATCGTTGGAAAAGCACTCGGAGGAGGTGTCTACCCGGTCTCGGCGACAATCGCAGATGCCGAATTTATGGACGTATTCGATCCGGGAGACCACGGATCGACCTTTGGAGGAAATCCTTTGGGAGCTGCGGTCGGCCTAGCCTCACTAAATGTGATCGTTGATGAGAAACTGCCGAAGCGCTCAGATCAACTCGGAGGTTGGTTTATGAATCAACTCCGAGAGCTTGAGTCACCACATATCGAAGAAGTGCGAGGAAAAGGCTTGATGATTGGTGTAGTGATCAAGGAGTCAAGCGGAGTGGCTAGACCGTTTTGCGAAGCGCTTCACGCTCGTGGCATCCTTGCTAAAGAAACCCATCACCAAGTGATTCGTTTCGCTCCGCCGCTTACAATCGATAAGGAAGATCTGGGTTTTGCGCTCAGCCAAGCAAAAGAAGTTCTGAGCACATAGTAGGAGATGTGGTTGGGCTTAGCCGCAGCGTATTCTTAGGGACGGGTGCAGGAGATCGGTTTGCGTAGTTACTCAACCCCCAGGCGGTGCCCAGTCGATGCTTCCTTGCTTGGAGGTGTCTATGTCTTTGCCTTCGCCGCCCTGCAATAAGACCTTCTCAATCTGTTCATACAGAAATTCTCGCGCCTGTGGTTCACGGGGGTCCAAACCATAATGGTTGATCAGCAGAGTCTGATGCTGCAGCCAATCCTGCCAGCACGATGGGCAAATTTCAGCGAGTACCCGGTCACCAAGTTCATTACGGAATGGAGCTTTATTCAGAGGGGGAGTGTCTTTGCCACATCGGCGGCAATGCATGCTCTCAGCGGTCATGTTGTAGCTCGTCTTGGATGGCCGTTTGCAGTGCGATACGAATTTATCTGAATTTACGACTTCAGGTCCCAATATCTAATCGTACTAATAGCTCCAAAGGCCATTCTCGCAATAGCTTGACTAACTTGATGACAAGAGTGAATCAGGGAAACGCTTCCGTGGACGCTTCTAGGGCCAGTAATTAGTTTTGGATACTCCCAGTTTCTTTCGTTTAGAGATAAAGAGATGGCCCTCGCGAAAAAACAACTCGCGCATCTTGAGAAGCGTCTGCTCAACGAGAGAGATAGAGCCCTAAGGGCACTAGGCTTATTCGATAAGATGGCGAAGTCGGGCCGCGAATCAGTGGATTCTGATCTCTCTGTTTATACAGATCACATGGCGGACCAGGGTACGGAAGCTATGGAACGCGAAAAGGCAGCGGTATTTGCAAGTAAGGAAGGCCGTTACCTATATCGAATCGAAGAGGCCCTAAGGCGTCTATACAACGACCCAAAGAATTTTGGTGTTTGCCATACCTGCGGTACTGATGTCGGCTTGGATCGTCTAGATGCGCTGCCGCATGCCAGGTATTGTATCGACTGTAAGAGGAAGGAAGAGTCTGGGGGCTAATTCACGGGAAGGGGCACTCTATCCTCGGTGAATAACTTCCAAGAGCGAATCCCCCACCACTGCAATTTTCCAGCGCCTCATTCCTTCTACTTCTGCTAGGCTATCGAGATTTTTTGGGTTGGCCTTTGCTACCCTGGTAAGTACTGCATTGGAAAGCAGGGTGCCTTTTGCGATACCAAGCTTCACTGCGAGAGCATTCCGAACCAACTTGAGCGCTTCCAGCAGTGCTTCTGTCTCTGGACTTGATCTCCTGCTTCCTGCTCGAGGGCGACTTGGATAAGACTGAAGTTCAGACTCCGGCACTTGAGCTGCAGACTCCAATACATGAACCAAGTCAGAACCATTGCTTCGTGCCAAACCCTTGGGAAACCCCTTAATATCAAACAATTCTCTAGGGTGGTGAGGGTTGATTAAAACTGCTTCTAATAGTGGCCCATCACCTACGATCCGGAAGAGAGCCTTATCTTTTTCTCGTGCCAGCTTGTCCCGCCACTGAAGCGCCTTCCGGAGTGCTGTGAGCTGTCGTAGTGTCAGTTCACGGGCTCCTTTCACTCGGCTGACTGGGTCAATCTCCTCTGAGCGTTGGGCCGATGATGATTCTTCAAGTGCTTGGCATTCTTCGGCCAACCAGGATTCTCTTCCTCTAGTGCACAGTTCGTTATGCATCTGGTCAGAGAGTTTATTTAGGTAGTGTGTGTCCGCAGCTGCATACTCAAGCATCCCTTCCGTTAGAGGTCTCATCGCCCAATCTGCACGCTGGTACTTTTTGGAAAGTTCTACGCCGTGATAGTCCTTTAGTAAACTTGCTAGACCAAGGGATTCTCGACCTAGAAGTGCCCCTGCAATCTGGGTATCAAAAAGCCCACGAAGATTGATACTAAGATCCCGCCTAAGTAGTGCCAGGTCGAAGTCAGAACCATGCATATTCACTTGAACTTCAGGACGTTCCAGTGAGGATCTCAAGAGCGGAGAGACGTCAAAGCTCAAGGCATCTAGGATGTATGTTGCAGTATCTGTGGTGAGTTGGACGAGGCAGAGACGGTCCGAGTATCGGTGGAAGCCAGCTGCTTCGCAGTCTAACGCGATTTGTGAAGCTCGACTCAGGTCTTTCTTGAGGGTGTTAGCCTGGTTCTCATTTTGAATGTAAGTATAGCTGTGACTAGTGATGCTTTGCTCCTTCAATGATCGTTAAGGCACGCACTAAGAAAAGGTGTTGATTAATTAGGTGCTACCCCCGAGTTAGGAGTAGATCCCAGATAGCTAGGTGTTGCTCCTCTGTTCCCCTCAGACGAAGATTTGTGGACTGACTCCATGATGGGGTCTGTCTAGCCTCCTTCCGCTTTGGATAGATGCTTAGAACTAAAATTATCTGTACACTTGGCCCGGCGAGTACATCACCTGACACTATCTTAAGGTTAGTGCAGCGTGGTATGAACTTGGCTCGCCTGAATATGTCGCATGGTAAGCGGGAGGATCATCTCGCGACGATAGACTTGGTCCGCGATGCAGCAGCCCAGGTAGGTCGTCCAGTCGGAATCATGGTGGATCTTTCAGGACCCAAGATTCGCGTCGGTGAGCTTGAGGAACCAATAGAGCTCAAGAAAGGGAAGGTTGTCACCATGGCGCCAAGCGACAAAGTGCAGCCTGGAGAAATTCCCTGCGCTTACCATCCAATTTCACGAGATCTTCAGCCAGGGGATACCTTGCTCCTAGACGATGGCATGATGGAGCTTCGCTGCGTTGAGACTGAGGCGGACCGGACAGAGCTGGAAGTAATCCGTGGAGGGGTGCTTAATGCTCGCAAAGGAATAAATCTTCCAGGCGTCACGCTTACATCACCGTCCTTGACCGAAAAAGATCTATCTGATTTGGAATTTGCGCTTGAGGTAGGTGTCGAGTACGTCGCGCTTTCGTTCGTTCGTGGTCCAGAGGATATAACCAATATCAAGAAAAGAGTGGGCGACCAGGCTCTGATCATAGCCAAGATTGAAAAAGTCGAAGCATTACGAGCTATTGAAGAGATCCTTCCTGAGACTGATGCTGTAATGGTGGCTCGAGGAGATTTAGGGGTGGAGCTTCCGTTTGCGCGAGTTCCGCTGGCTCAGAAGAGGATCGTAGAAATGGCCAACCTTTATGCCCGTCCGGTAATCACAGCTACACAGATGCTAGAATCTATGCTTGAGCATGCAAGGCCGACGCGGGCTGAGGCATCCGATGCTGCAAATGCGATCCTCGATGGTACAGATGCCCTTATGCTCTCTGGCGAGACAGCTGTGGGTCGATACCCGGAGGAAGCCCTCGAGGCCCTCATCAACATTGGAACTGAGATTGAGCGCAGTGGCTTCTTGGTTCGTGGGCCTCAGTACTTAACACATCCTAGTACGGATTCACGTGGGGGCGCATCATCTCAAGAGCACGCGGTTGCAGCTGCTACAGTAGATGCTGTGCGGAGAGTGAACGCACCTGCGATCGTGGTAATCACACGCTCGGGGTTTTCCGCTAGGTTGGTCTCGTCCTATCGCCCATCGGTTCCAGTTTTCGCGGTGACCACCGATCAAGTTACGTACCGTCAACTCTCTATGGTGTGGGGAGTCCAGCCTGTTTTGGCAGAAAACATAGAGATCTCCTACGACTCACTCACAGCTTTTGGACTTAAATCTGTGCTCAGTAGTGGGGTCGGAGCAGTAGGAAGTGTGATACCAGTAACCGCTGGGTATCCCTTCCATCAGTCTGGATCAACGAACACGATGCGCCTGGAGCATCTCTAGGGAATTGCAATAAGTGAGACTCACTTTTCTTGGTACGGGCACATCATTCGGAGTACCGGTTATTGGGTGTAACTGTAATGCATGCACCTCTGATGATCCCCGGGACCGAAGGACCCGCCATGGTGCGATTCTGGAGATTGATGGGGCTCATCTTCTTATTGATACACCACCGGAGCTTCGCCTTCAGCTCTTAGCGAATCAAATCAAACACATTGATGCAATCTGGTTTACACATACACATGCTGACCACGTGCACGGTATTGATGATGTGCGTGTATTCACGGTAAGGAAAGGTGATATTCCTGCATTCGTTCCTGCCGAGTACTCGAGCCATATCAAATCGTATTTCAGATATATCTTTGATGATGAAATTCTTCCACCGCATGGAAGTTCAAAGCCGCAGGCCCGCCTTCAGGAATTCAGGGCCGGAGAGTCAGTAGAGATCTTAGGGAAAGAGTTTCTTCCGATTGCAGCGCCTCACGGATCGGTTTCAGTGTATGGATTCCGCGTGGGGGGTCTAGGGTATATCACTGATGCAAAGACATTGCCTCCGGGGGCGATAGCTGCTCTTAAGGGAGTGGAAGTACTTGTCCTTAATGCTCTATGGTTTGGCAGACCACATCCCGCCCACCTCAATGTAGAGGAGGCGATCGAAGTAGCATGTGAGGTGGGTGCGGCCCGAACATATCTGACACACTTGACTCATAAGGTTACCCACTCCGAACTAGAGGATCGTTTACCCAGCGGAGTGATCGCTGCATATGATGGTCTCACCATCAAGGTGTCGTGATGGATCCCATAAAACTTAGCTATGGAAATCTGATATCACCGCGCATCGCACTGGGTGCTAGCAGAGAAGACTTTGAAGGTGTGATTAGTGAGAGATTCAAGGAAGTAATGGCTGCGGTGGATGCTCGCAGATCTGCTGGTGATTTTGGTTTCTTCGATCTGCCTTCTTCCTCAGATAATTCGAAACACGTCAGTACGTTGGCTAAGAGTTTCCGAGAACGCTTCTTGGATGTTGTAGTGCTTGGTATTGGGGGTTCTGGACTTGGTGCGAGGACCCTGCGAGATGCCCTTCTTGGTCAGGATTGGAATGATCGCTCAAGGGAAGACAGGGGTCACTATCCTCGACTGCATGTGTTGGATAATCCGGATCCTGACACCCTAGGGGCTCTTCTCTCGCGGATGGATCCCGTGAAGACTCTATTTAATGTGATTAGTAAGTCCGGTAAGACTGCAGAAACTCTGGCTCAATACCTTGTTGCACGTGATTGGGTTGCCAGCGGTGTCGGAGAAGAGAAGGCCTGGGGGTACTTTGTTTTTACGACCGACCCAAACCGCGGTCTGCTCCGGCATATTGCCACAACCGAAGGGGTTCTAACTCTGCCGTTTCCAGAAAATGTTAGTGGGCGTTTCTCAATCCTTTCTGCTGCGGGGCTCTTTCCAGTGGCTCTTTGTGGCGTCGAGATAGAAGGTTTACTTCGTGGGGCAGCTCTGATGGATGATCGATGTCGGACAGATGAACTGAAAGACAATCCTGGAGGCGTCCTCGCTTCTCTCCTCCATGAGGCGCATATAAAACATGGGCAAAAGATCCATGTTTTTATGCCCTATGCAGATCGATTAAGCTCGACCTCAGAGTGGTTCCAGCAGCTTTGGGCTGAGAGTCTCGGCAAGCATCACCTACAGGACAAAGGAGACCAAGAGACTGGACCTACACCTTTGGCAGCTTTGGGCGCGAGAGATCAGCACTCCCTTCTTCAACTCTTTATGGAAGGACCAAGAGATAAAGTAGTTCTCTTTGTGAAGGTTGAAGACCATGAATCTGAGGTGGTAATCCCGGATCGCCATCAAGACCTAGGGGAAGAACTTTCTTATCTCAGAGGGCACACTATAGGGCGGCTCCTCACTGCAGAATGGCAAGCAACAGCTGAAGCTCTGAGGAGGGCTGGGTGTCCAAATACAACAATTCAGCTCCCGGCAATCAGACCGGATACTATGGGCCAGCTTCTGATGATGCTGGAGATTACTACAGTTATTGCTGCTGAACTATATGGAGTTGACCCACTAGGACAGCCCGGTGTGGAGTTGGGTAAGCGACTTACATATGACTTGATGAACCAAAAAGTAAGTAGTAAACCAGATACAGAGGAATCTGATTCAGAGTGGATGATATAGATCGATATTATGAATTGAGTGAGGTTGGTTGCTGAGAGAGTCTTGCAAACTGAGTTCAGACCTGTAGATAGGCTGCCCCGCGGTGGCTAGATTAGCACTAAGCCCCGGCCCGGGTGCGGATGGGCCACTGTTCGTTTGGAGGCCGATATGCGTGATCAAAAAGAACTTCCCTACATCGTAATCGAGAGAGAGAGTGGGGGTGGGTTAGGAGCGTTTGTACTCGGGGCCTTGGTGGGAGCGGGTTTGGGCCTACTATTTGCACCCAAATCTGGTGCGGAGACCCAAGAAGATCTGAAGGAACACGCTCGTAGACTTCGAGAAGCAGCCGAAGATCGCATGCGTGAGGTGGAAGATCGACTAGGTGTAGCTCGGGATGGTGCAAAGGACCACATCGAATCTGTAAAGAATGCTGTGGATGCTGGTGTTCAGGCAGCACGTGAGGCGCGGGACGAACTCGAAACTAAACTGGAAGCAACTAAGGCTGCTTACCGAGCAGGTGTTGATGCAGCTCGACAGGGGGCTCCTAGTGGGACGGACGTTGAAGATGTTATAGGGGTGGCAGACTAGTCGAGCTGTATATGGCCACAACCAGTTCCGGAATGTCGGCTGATCGATCCGGATCTCGTCATCGCCGACTGTGGCGTACAGCCTTTATTTTTTTTCGTCAGTTTCGGGAAAAACTTATTGAGGACAACATCTTTTTTATGGCCGGCGCGATCGCCTTTAACGTGCTGGTTTCACTGGTTCCTCTCATCGTTCTGGGAATTGGCCTAAGTGGCTACATCCTTAATGCACGGTTCGGGGATCCTACAGATGCTGTGCTCTCGTTGATTGCTGAGAATTTCCCTCAAATATCAACTCTCGACTTCACTGAAGTGCTTAGGATTCCCGTTTCCGAATTAGTCGAGAGACGTTCAGGTTTCACGCTTTTTGGGGTCGCGTCTTTCTTATGGTTGAGTACGCGGTTAGTCGCTACCCTGCGAGTGGCGCTACGAAAGATTTTTGATATCCGTCAGTACCGTGGGGCATTACTGGGCAAGCTTGTTGATGTGCAAGCTGTGGTCGTTGGAATAATTCTAATTGCACTCAACCTTGCCATTACGATTCTATTTGAAGCGGTTAGCATTGGTGTGATTGGGTTGGAAGGTCGGACACTATCTCTTGTAGAACGGACATTCGGTCACTTATTGGCTCTGAGTTCGCTATGGGTGCTGTTTGTGACTGCGTATAGGTATCTCCCAGCTCGCCGGATCGCATGGAGGACAGCGTGTATTGGTGCGACGTTCTCATCCCTGCTTCATGAGGTGATGAAGTGGGCCTTCTCCTGGTACGCCACGGAGCTAGCCTACTACGGGTCTATGTTGGGGAATTTGACGACGGGAATAGTTCTTTTCTTTTGGATTTACTATGGGTCAATCGTGTTTATCTTGGGTGGACAAGTAGCCCAGGTTTATACCACTGCACGCAGGGCGAGTCTAGCTGATGTCATAGGTTTCAAAACGTGAGACACAATCCTGCTGAGGATGAGATGGTGCTTGCTACGCTTTCACTTTCGAATAAATCCTTCTGATGTCTACCCGTGGTACTGATAGTGGAGACGGCGGTCAAAAGATTGTGGCTCGGAACCGTAAGGCAAGGCACGTATTCGAGGTTCTTGAGACCTTTGAGGCAGGAATCGAACTAAAGGGCCCTGAGGTTAAATCAATTCGCTCAGGGCATGTGTCCTTCCATGATGCGCACGGTAGGGTAGAGAGTGGAGAGGTCTGGCTCCACAGCCTCCACATTAGTCCATATGAGCAAGCAAACCGTTTCAATGTAGATCCACTTCGACCTCGTAGGTTGTTATTAAACAAGCATGAAATTCGACGGATTAGCTCAAAGGTTGGAGAGAAAGGACTAACCTTGGTTCCTCTCGAGATCTATTTCGTGCGAGGCTATGCTAAGGTAAGCCTAGGACTTGCACGTGGTCGGAAGCTTCATGATAAACGTGAAGTCCTGAAACGGCGGCAACAGGATAAGGATGCAAGGATTGAAGTGAAGCGTGTTATGGAGACCCGATGACTGTGAAGCTTCATCTTAATTTGGTGATCTCTGTGGTTTGGCTAATGTGGACAGCTTTACCAATCTGGTCTCAAGTAACAAATGAACTGCAGATAGAGTCTGTTGATGGAAGCGTCCAGCTTGTTGGATTGGACATTGGATATGGCTTCGCGACTGTCCCTATGACGCTATTTGAAGGACTCGGTTGGTCAACAATGGAAGTTGGTGATTTTGTCGTGCTTGTAGGGCCAGAAGAGATCGAAATAAAGCTGGGTCATAGAACCCCGTTTTTCAGATGGAATGACCAAATTCTTCAGTTCGTTGACACCCCCTACCGAATTGAGGGAGAAACATACATCCCTCTTCAACTTCTAACTGACTTTTTCCCCAAGCGTTTGCCGACACTTTACGCGTTCAATGAAGTCAATTTCACAATCCAGGCTGCAGATCCTACCGCATTGAGAGGAGATGTGTTCACCGAAGTGAAGCCTGGGGATGGAGTGTCAAGCTTGGACACACTGTCGTCTCCTGATCCTAGTCCTAACCCCAATCCAGATTTGACAACTAGAGAGCAATCAAGCTCAGAGCCAATTCCGGATCTATTAAAAGAGCAAAGGCGTGTCGTCGTTATCGATCCTGGACATGGGGGTGGAGATCCTGGTGCCTTGGGACCTCAAGGATTGAGGGAAAAAGATGTCGCTCTTGCGGTTGCCAAAATAATGGCGGACCTACTCCGCCGTGAAAAAGGAGTCGACGTTTACCTCACACGCAGCGAGGACAGCTTCGTCCCGCTTTGGGAGAGAGGGGAACTGGCTACTCAATGGAAGGGAGAAAACCCTGGGGTTTTCATATCAGTGCATGCCAACTCTGTGCCGGAAAGACGCTCAGTCCGTGGGTTTGAGACATACTCTCTCAACGTAGCACGAACCGAGCACGAGAGACGTGTTGTAGCAATTGAGAACGCCCCATTGCAAGTCCAAGGGCAAAATATTGATCCTGACTCGGACCCAGAATTCGCCTTTCTTCTCAGAGATCTTAGTAACTCTGGCCACCAGCCTTGGTCGGTAGAACTGTCTAAGATTGTGCAAGAGGAGATAGGGCGGTTTCATCCCGGCCCGGATCGTGGCGTCAAACAAGGCCCATTAGCAGTTCTTACAAATGCGCTCATGCCATCGGTTTTAGTTGAGGTTGGATTTCTATCCAATGAGGATGAGGGGCCGCTATTAGGACAAGATCAGTTCCAAGACGAGACTGCTCGAGCCGTGGCACGTGCGGTCATGAACTTTTTTGATCGCTATCCACCCGGAACTGGCGAGAACTGAAAGTGATGAGGCTGGAGACCGAGGCTTTGGGTGTTCGCCTCCAGAACCCTTTTTTTCTAGCATCTGGTACTTGTGGATTTGGTCTAGAATTGGCCGAAGTCGTGGACATTGAGGCACTAGGTGGCTTTGTCACCAAGTCAGTTACACTTGAGCCCCGGGTTGGAAATGCTTCGCCGAGAGTGGCTGAATTCAAAGGTGGAATGCTCAACTCCATCGGATTGGCTAACCCTGGGCTTGAGCGGACCAAACGGGAAAAGCTGCCCTGGATTCGTGACAATATCTATCGACCGCAAGTATTGGTAAGTATTGCTGGGCACACTGTTGCTGAATTCTTCACACTCATAGAGGGTCTCGATTCAGAGGATGGCTTCCTTGGTTTTGAAATCAATCTGTCTTGCCCCAACGATGCTGAGAGGGAGGGAGAACTGTTTGCCCTTAATCCTTCGGCTGTTGCGGAGATTATTTCTGGCTGTCGTATCCGGACTGAGCGTCCTATCGTCGCAAAATTAGCTCCTAACGACCCTGATTTATCTAAGACGGTTCAGATAGCCACCGAAGAAGGAGCAAATGCACTAACATTAGTGAATACCCTTCCACGAGCTTTACTGGACATTTCAGATGACGTACCAGAACTCGGTGCCGGGAATGGCGGGATCAGTGGTCCGGCACTTCGGCCTTTAGGACTAGATGCTGTGCGGGAAGCTAGATGCGCTACCCATCTACCCTTATTCGGAGTTGGGGGAGTCATGACAGCAACCACCGCAGTAGAATATGCTCGTGCTGGAGCTGCTTTGGTCCAGATGGGCACAGCTTCCTTTGCGTGGCCGCGCGCGGTTACAGAAGCGATAGCAGGTTTGATACAATGGGGGATAGAAAACCGAGTTAGCTCTTGGAACGATCTGGTTTCTAGGCCACCGTCCACAAATGCCTCGGTTAATCGATTAGACCTCTTTGATTCCATCGAATCCTCAGGAGAAACCTAGGAATGGGTAGTGTCATAGTTGCTCTAGACTTTCCTCGGGGCGATGAAGCTCTCGGCCTGGTTGATGATCTCGGAGAGGCGGGAACTTTCTACAAAGTCGGTCTTCAGCTTTATACGGCAGAAGGCCCTAGTGTGGTCCAAGCATTAAGAGATAGAGGTAAACGTGTTTTCCTTGATCTTAAATTACATGATATCCCGAATACTGTGGCCAGTGGGGTCCGTGTGGCTTCCCAGCTTGGCGTTGATTTTCTCACTCTCCATATAGTCGGCGGGCGCGCGATGTTAGAAGCTGCTAGTGACGCAGCTGGTGAGACACGCTTGTTAGGTGTCACGGTTCTTACTTCGCTAAGTGCTGCTGACTTGGAGGTAACTTGGGGCCGGAACAATCCTTCCGTACTGGAGGAGGTCGGACGCTTAGCAGATCTAGCGGCTCAGTACAGAATTCATGGAGTAGTAGCTTCGCCGCATGAAGCTTCTTCAGTTCGGTCTAGGGTTGGGCCCGAGTTCCTGGTTGTGACCCCCGGTATTCGCCCTGCAGGGGTCTCGCATGATGACCAACAACGGGTAGCCACCCCATCGGCTGCGATAGCCGCAGGAGCGGACTATCTAGTTGTTGGCCGGTCGATTACTCGTGCGAGCGATCCGGAAGCCGCATTGTACTCCATCCTTAAAGAAGTTGATCTGGCGAATTCCAATGACGGATGATTACCCAGTACAACTGGAGCAGTTCGGATGAGCCTGAAGGTCTACAATACCGCGACGAGATCAGTCGACGAGTTTGAACCGTTAGAGCAGGGTAGGGTCCGAGTTTACGCTTGTGGACCAACAATTTATGACCACGCGCACATCGGGAATTTCCGCTCCTTTTTGTTTTTTGATCTGGTACACAGGTATCTGGAGTGGTGTGATTACGAAGTATGCTTCGTGATGAACCTCACAGATGTTGATGACAAGGTTATTGAGGCAGCTTCGCGAGAGAGTGTTTCCTTAGAAGAACACACCCGTCCCTTTGGAGAAGTATTTCTTGCGGACTCAACGGTTCTGGGGATCCGACCAGCGGACGTATACCCGCGAGCGACCAAATACATTGAACGCATGGTTGACTTCATAAAACGCCTGGTAGCATCTGAAAATGCGTACTCGGCTGATGACGGAGCAGTTTACTTCGCGATCGACAGTTTCTCAGCATATGGGAAACTGAAAGGTATTGATACTTCCACGCTCAAGGTCGGAGCACGGGTCGATCATGATGAATATGATAAGGAAGACGCTAGAGATTTTGCATTATGGAAGGCTGCGACTGAGGAAGATGAGACCGTTGGTGCAGCCTGGAATTCCCCGTGGGGTAGGGGGCGGCCTGGGTGGCATCTTGAATGCTCAGTAATGAGTGTGACAGAGCTTGGAGATACCCTCGATATGCATCTCGGGGGGGAGGATCTGATTTTCCCACATCACGAGAATGAAATCGCTCAGTCTGAGGCAGCAACAGGCCAGCCTTTCGTCAGAAACTGGCTCCATGTGAAACACCTTTTTGTTGAAGGCCAGAAGATGTCAAAGTCTCTTGGTAACTTTGTGACTCTGAGAGAATTGTTGGACGAGGGCTATGATCCCGCTTCAATCAGGCACCTCTTGATTTCCTCCCACTATCGTGGTGAGCTGAACTTCACACGTCAGGGCTTGCAAGCCTCCGCTTCTGCAGTCCAGCGCTTACTTGATTTTGAGCATCGTCTTGAGGAAGTGCCAATAAATGATTTAGCCGAAGAATCACAGCTCCCTGATCTAGCACGGAGTGCACTAGACTCGTTTAAGATGGCGATGGATAATGACTTTAATTCTGCTGACGCCCTTGCCGCGATTTTTATTCTGGTCAGTGAAGTGAATGCTGAACTTGATTTGCGTCCTGCTGTAATAGGAGCTGATAGAGACCAGGCACTTAATGCTTTACGATCGATGGACGGAGTGCTCGGGCTCCTAGAAGTGGCGCACACTTCACGGGTAGTGGATGATGAGGTCACTGCGTGGGTTGAGCGAAAACTTGAGGAGCGAGCCAACGCTCGAGCGAATGGAGAGTATGCAGCTGCGGATGTGATCCGAAAGGAACTGGAAGAGAGGGGTATCCTAGTAGAGGACGGTCCGGCAGGAACTCGTTGGAAAGTGGTCGGATAGAAAGCTTCTTCCCTTTGACCGCGTTCCAGCCCTGCGTAGCTTTTCCGGGGTAATGCTGGCGTAGCTCAACTGGTAGAGCAGCTGATTTGTAATCAGCAGGTTGGGGGTTCAAGTCCCTTCGCCAGCTTAGTTGGAATGTTAAGCCTCACGAGCAGTTACAAGCTTGCGGGGCTTTCTCTGTTTACTCATGGGAGGTTGAATGGAATTCTTAGACCAGGTGTGGCAGACAAATATCCTGCTCGTAGTGCTATGTGGAATTCAGGTCTTGATCCTCCTGGAGATGTATGCTCGTGCAAAGAGAGAGGACGCAGAATGAGCTTCGATATGGGTTTTTAATTCTCCCTATCCCGGTGACACCAAATCATAAGAAGACCTTGAACGAGGAAGATGGTGCCCCATCATTGGTGGGATAGCCCCCACAAGGTGAATTCTAGTAAGTACACAACTGGGGATACCACAGCGAAGAGCACACCAAGTCTTCGACGGTAAAGGCCAAAGTGCGGATTATCAGGGTTCGTCATGTCACGCTCCTCTTATCAGCTAACCAGTCTACCTCGTCTTGGCAGAACAATTGCGGGAAGTCCAAGCCGTTCCACTGTGTTGTTGAAACGCTGCAATTCATTTTCTAACAGTTCTAGATAGCGTGAATGTGCAATATCCCACTCGTCAATTAAAACGCTGAGCCGTTCGGTTGTTCCCTCGTGGGGCGCACCTTCTGCGCCACCGTATATGTAACCGTCCGTTCCAGTTATGCGCCCATACAACTCAAGCCACTGGTTATCGAGGCGAGGCAAGAATCGGATCGGATCTTGTGCGGAGCGGTTGTTTGGTTGCATCAGATCTTCAGTGATACTAGTGGACTTGTTGTTGAGCGTATCCCCTAATTCCTGAAGTACGTCGGCCTGTCCTACAGATTCAGCCCGATCCATCACCCCTTGAACCTGCTCCCGGATGGTAGCGAGGTCTTCAATGGCACGAGAGATAGAGTTGATGGAATCTCTTACTTCAAGAGCGATTCGAAACTGCTCCTGATAGCTTGATAAGGTGACATCGGGGATCCGAGGGTCAGGCAATAGCTGGAAAGATTGCTCCTGTACTTGCTCACCTATGGTCATCCGAACTCTATAGGTGCCTGGGGGTGCGACTACTCCGCCTGTATAACCCCATACGACTGCGCTTTCTGGCATCTCAGGACCCGGGTAAAACATCTGCCATGCTAGGCGATTTAATCCTGGGGATTTATCAATTTTCTGTCCGCTGCTTTCCTCCGCAGTGATTGAGTCAGATGAAAATGTGTGTGCAACCTCTCCGCGGTCGTCCACCACCTCAATGCGAACCTCTTCATTTGGCTCTTGAGCGAGGTAATAGTGGATCAATGCACCAGCCGGGCGCGGATCTGGTGTCAATTCAGCCATTGAGGCTGCGCCCAGGTTAGTGAGGCGGACTGCAGTCCGGGGCTTGAACAGGTAGTTGTCACTCTCAACAGCGGCACCGATTTCACGGATTGGGCTAATGTCGTCTAAGATCCAGAACGATCTTCCCTGTGTTGACAGGATTAGATCATCATGGGCGATCCTCATCCCGGTCACGGGTGTTATGGGTAGGCTATTCTGGAAACTTTGCCAGGTGCTGCCACCATTTAAGGTCACAAAGACCCCAAACTCCGTGCCAGCAAAGAGTAACCCCTCATGTTCCGGATCTTCCCGAACTGTGCGGACCGGATAGTCTTCGGGTATACCATCGACGACGAGCGTCCAGGATATGCCATAGTCATCTGTCCGGAAGACATATGGCCTGAAATCGTCAAGTCTGTACCGCTGCACAGCGATGTACGCCTGCCCTGGATTATGTGTGGATAGTTCTATTTCATCGACTGTTCCTAAGGCTGGCATTCCTTCTGGAGTGATGTCAGTCCACGTCACTCCACTGTCACGTGTAATGTGAATTCGGCCATCATCACTTCCAGCCCAGATCTCATCTGGTGTGAACGGAGACTCGCTGATCGAAAACACGACATTATAGATTTCGACCCCAGTGACATCTGCATTAATGGGCCCTCCCGATTGCTCCTGGTGTTCGGGTGTATTGGTGGACAAGTCCGGGCTAATCGTTTCCCAGGTTTCGCCTTCATCCCGGGAGCGGTTCACATACTGGGATCCGTGGTAAATGGTTTGTCGATCGTGCTGACTAACCAGCATCGGGGATACCCACTGGAACCGATGCCTTAAGTCCTTAGTTGCCATCCCCAACTGCAGTTGGGGATAAAGCATAATATTACGACGCTGAGCAGTCCCAAGGTCGTATCGGTCCATGACTCCACCGTAGCAACCCGCATAGACAACGTCCGGGTAGTCGGGATGGAGTGCCACAGGTCCTGACTCACATCCTCCGACATTTTGCCAGTGCTCTTTTGGGTAGAGAGTATTCACGTCAGTCCAAGCAGGTACCGATATCGTCGTATTGTCTTGTTGCGCTCCGTATAAGCGATAAGGGAAGCCATTGTCCACGATCACGTCATAAAACTCTGCGGTGGCTTGATTGAAGTATGTGGACCAACTGTTTCCACCGTTCACGGTAACCTGGCCCCCGCCATCATCAGCGACGATCATACGATTTGCGTTATCTGGATGTATCCATAAATCGTGGACGTCGCCGTGTGGTACGGGGATGACATCAAAAGTTACCCCACCATCGACTGACCGATATAAGCTGGTATTTAATGCGTAGATCGTATTTGGGTCGACCGGGTCTGCTTGGACGTGCGTGTAATACCAAGCCCGTTGGCGAAGATTATTATCGGAATTCGTTCTGATCCAAGTCTCTCCGCTGTCGTCTGAACGGTAGACGCCACCATCAGGCTCCGCTTCCAGGATAGCCCAAACCCTATTCGGGTCAGCAGGAGAGACACTTACGCCGACTTTACCAATAATTCCTTCCGGTAACCCCCCACCAAGCTTCCGCCAGGTCTCGCCTCCATCACTAGACTTGTAGACTCCACCTTCTTCCGCTCCAGAGATAAGGGTCCAAGGCTTTCGCTCACCACGCCACATTCCAGCGTAGAGGATCCGAGGATTCACCATGTCCATAGTCAGGTCAGATGCACCTGTAGAATCGTTCAGTGCGAGTACATGTTCCCAGGTCTCGCCTCCATCCCCGGACCTAAAGATCCCACGTTCAGGATTCTTCCCAAATGGATGGCCGAGAGCCGCGACATAGACGAGGTTATGGTCAGCCGGGTGCACTTCGACCCGCCCAATCTGGCCAGCCTCAGGAAGTCCTATGAAGGTCCACGTCCGACCCGCGTCCATAGACTTCCACATACCGCGTCCCGTTGAAGTGTTGCCTCGAATATCGGCAGAACCTTGCCCGACATATATGACGTTGGGATCCGAGCCTGCTACCCGGACTGCTCCTATCGATCCGCCGAAAAAGCCATCTGAGATATTTTGCCAAGATATTCCGTTATCCGTAGTCTCCCAGACACCTCCCCCAGTTGTTCCCATAAGCCAGCGATCTAGATCGGCAGGGAAGCCCGTGACCGCCGACGATCTTCCGCCTCGGAATGGGCCGGCCATCCGGAATTGGAGGTCCTTGAAGGCAAGGGAGTCAATAGTCTGGGAGCCCAGAGGTTCTAGGGAAGCCAGTGTTATTAGGGATAGTAGAATCCCAATGGGAAGGAAGCGGTGCATGTGTTCTCTCCTAAAGCGTGAGAAACAGAGTCTGAAGGAGTGCGTTGTTGCCCACAAGATGCGTAGTTACCAGGCGTTTTTTGAATGGGTCAAAATTCAGTAAGAATAGGCCTCTAAATCTAAGCAATACTTGGTTTTTCCATTGCACGAGAGAGTGCTTGAGCTACTTCCTAAGCTTTAGGGGGGGCTCGGAAGGCGAAGGTCTTGGTCACACCATATCAGTGCAGCTATTGACACAAGGGGTACTAGGAGGGCACTGATGAGGGTATTCGGTGGTCAAGCCAGATGGCAAAATATCATTGAAAGACGGGATGAAGGTTTTGGGTATAGTTCTTATTTAGCAAGGAGAACATTGATGCGTCCGCACAAGTTACATGGAATCATGGTTGCTTCTTTCGCCTTGGTGCTTGGTCTCGCCGGATGTGCGAGCGCGGGTGGCGCTGGGCAATCTGGAGGGAGCGCCAACGAACTCATGGCTGAAGATTTCACGCCTGACATGCAGGTTTTGACCGTGTACCAAGCGGTTCAGCGGCTGCGCCCGGCCTGGCTCCGCGGTCGCGGTGGCCAGAGTCCACGAGTCTACGTGGATGGCGTCATGCGCGGTGGGCTTGAGGAGCTCGAAGCATTGCGTGTGGATCAAATCTCAGGAGCGGAACGTATGAGTCCTGCTGACGCGACGACACGCTATGGTACCGATCATGGTGGAGGGGTGATTTTCGTCCTTCTAAGACGGTAGGGGTCATATCAAAACCTAGGTGCTCCGAGATACTATCCTCTCGAATACTTAGGTCTGGAAAAGTTGTTACTAAACAGGAGTCTTCCTAATCCTGGCTGTGCTCCAGGCGCGCTGAGGGATGAGGTGTTTCTGGAGTTCGTTTTTGATGTTATTAGCAAGGCTTTTTAGCCCTTTACGCTTTCAGAGCCCGTAATTACCTTTTAAGGCTCGCTTAGAAAAGGCCGACCCCAGACTATCTAGGGTCGGCTCTTTTCCGCATTTGGGAGGAGGTTCAGACGGTTCTAGTGGGTGCTCTAACTTGGCGATTCGGGTGTTAGTTTGGTGGGGTACCGAAGCGGTCAAACGGGGCAGACTGTAAATCTGCTGGCATAGCCTTCGGAGGTTCGAATCCTCCCCCCACCACTTGTGTCACAA